>JANPJC010000174.1:0-153294 GCA_031425315.1 Chitinophagales bacterium | reverse complement strand
TTCCAGGACTCTTGTTCGGGCCCAGTAAATGTCTACATCATCCTCAAAAATTACAAACACAAAACTCATCCCGAACATCGAATTGGCACGGATATTTTTTATTTTCGGAATGCCCTGCAGATTGCTTACCAATGGGTAAGTAATCTGATCTTCCATAATCTGCGGGCTTCTGCCCATCCATTCAGTAAAAATGATCACCTGGTTTTCAGAAAGGTCAGGGATGGCATCGACCTTTGTGTTATTGACGGAATAGATTCCATAGGCTGTTACTGCTGCAGCTATCAGCAAAACTACCATGCGGTTCTTTAACGCCCATATGATGGATTTTGTAATCATGCCTTGTTTAGATTTTGAGTATCAGGGCGTTTAAAAAGATGCAAAGACCTTGCAATCTGAATTATGACAACTGAAGATAAAGCTGCGGAAAGGATGATTATCCATTCGACCATTGTCATGGGTATGACATTCAATGCCTGGCGCACATAGGGTATTTGAATGAGCCCTAATAAAATGGCAATGCTTCCAATTACTGAATACCAGACATATTTATTTTTAATCACTTCGTTATTGAAGAATGGGCCACTACCCATATTAAATACATGAAAAAGCTGGCAGAAAATAAGAGAAAAAAATAAGATGTTGTTGCACATGGCCGTATCCCATTGCTCACCGTTATGGTATGCATAGTGATTAAAAACCACTGCACCTGTACTTGCTAATGCAATAACTATTGAGAAAAAGAATATGAGTTTCCAACGGCTTTTATCAACAATAGGTTCGGATGATTTTCGGGAAGGCCGTTTCATTATATCAATGCCTCCCTTGATAACACCTAAAGCCAATGCAGGCAACAGATCTGTAATGAGATTTATAAATAAAATTTGCAAAGGCAATAACTGGAAGTGCAGATTCAGAATAGCCACAGCAGCGATTACAAGCAATTCACTCAGGTTGCAGGAAAGTAAAAAGGTTACAAATTTTCTAATGTTCTCAAAAATGATCCGCCCCTGTTTTATGGCAACCACAATGGATGAAAAGGAATCATCTTTCAGTATCATATCAGACACTTCCTGAGCTACCTGAGTTCCCCGAAGACCCATAGCAATACCGATATCAGATTTCTTAATGGCTGGTGCGTCATTTACACCATCACCCGTCATTCCGACAACGTACCCTTTTTCCTGAAACACTTTTACGAGGTCAAGCTTATGCTTTGGATTGACACGGGCAAAAACAGAAGCATCGAGCCAGTGCTGTTTTTCATCTTCACTCAACTCTTCATATTCTTTCATATCCTTTCCAATCACAGGCACTTCCTCTTCTTTTGAAATACCCAATTGTGTTCCTATATAATGTGCCGTAGCCGGGTGATCGCCGGTGATCATAACTACTTTAATACCCGCAGTTTTACAATCATTGATAGCCGCTTGTACCTCAGGTCGTGGCGGATCAATCATACCAACCAATCCAAGAAAAACCAGATTTTCCGTTAAAGAAGAAGGTATTTTATCTGTTTTCCGATATGCCATTGCAATCATGCGATGACCGGATGCAGATTTTTTTTCTGCTTTTGACAACCATAAATCTCTTTTTGTATTGTCCATCGCCACATCGCTCTCTTCATAAATTTGTGTACACTTCAGCAATAACTCCTCAGGAGCACCTTTTGCAAAAACATAAAACTTACCATCATGTTCATGCAGGGTAGCCATGATTTTTGTTTCGCTGGAGAAGGGCTCTTCATCTTTCTTTAAAAATTCTTTGCGCATTTTATCAATGTCTTCGCCCTTATTTTTTGAAAACTTTAGTAAGGCTATTTCCAAAGGATCACCAATTTCTTTTGCTTCTTTCCCGGATATCTGAATATTGGCTGTATTACATAAAACAGCGCATTGTGATATCAATTCCAGTTGCTCCTTTTTACCTGTAAAGGGAACCTCCTTTTTCCATGCACCGGAAGCTGTTTCAACAAACACCACTTCCATTTTATTTTGTGTAAGGGTACCGGTTTTATCGGTGCAAATAACGTTGGTGCCGCCTAAAGTTTCTACAGCAGAAAGTTTTTTGACAATGACATGATAGCGTGACATTTTTAGCATGCCTTGCGCCAGAGTCATTGTTGCTACTATCGGTAATCCCTCAGGAATAGCAGCGACTGCCAACGCAATCGCAGTTTGCAGCATTACAATAATTTCCTCCCCGTTAATTAATCCTATAACAAAAATTACCACCACTAAACCAATGGTGATTTTGATCAGCTTTTTGCTAAACTCTTCCAGTTTTTTTTCTAATGGCGTTGCAGCCTGCTTAGATGAATGAACAAGGTTGGCTATTTTGCCTAATTCAGTATTCATGCCGGTAGCCACCACCAGTATATAGGCATTGCCTTTGGAAACATTCGTGGCTTTAAAAACCATGTTGGTGCGGTCTCCGAGAACAGTTGACTCGGGAAGAACATCAGCCTTTTTCTCAATGGGTACTGACTCTCCTGTAAGGGCTGATTCGTCAATCAATAATTGCGTAGAGCGATATATTCTACCATCCGCAGGTATCATATCACCGGCCTCTGTAAATACAATGTCACCGGGTACAACTTCTTCAGCGTTAATTTCAAACAATTTTCCACCACGAAGTACTTTTGCAGGTATAGATGAAAGCTTCTTTAAGGCAGCCACTGACTTCTGCGCTTTCAACTCCATGTAAAATCCTATTGTTGAATTGATAATTATAACGATAACTATAGCAATGCCATCCAGCCATTCTTTAAATCCGAAAGACATGCCTGCTGCAAACAACAGCAGAAAAACAATAGGGCTCTTAAACTGGTTAAGCAATATTTTTAAGGCGCTGATTGCTTCGGCTTCCGCAATCGCATTTAGTCCGAATTGCTTTAATCTTTCTTTCGCTTTTTCAATCGTTAAACCTTTTTCAATATCGCTGTTTAGCAATACTGCAGTTTCTTCAATTGTTGTTTCGTGATAAGTAAAGTTGCTAGAAATGTTTTCCATTGCCAGATCGTTTATAACTTAGCAGGTGTACCTTACCTGGAATGATATGACACTTTAAAGTAATTAGCTTTCCATATGAAATGAAAAGGGTTATAACCATAGTGATCGCTTTGTTTAAGCCAAAACTGCCCATTTCATTTTTAATCACCTGTTATAGTTATAACCCACATCAATTTATTTAGTACTGTTCTGCAGTATCCAATTCAGTTTATACATTTTGTGAAAATCATCATAGCTTATTAATTCTTTATCCTCCTTAAAGTTTGTATCGAGTGCATCATGGAATGTATGGTTAACTGAAAAAGCTTTTTTCAAATTGGCTTTACTTAGGTCCATCAGCGTATCGGACGATTTCGAAGTGAAGAAATATTTGGGGCCGTACTTTTCTGCTTCCTTGGGAGAATGCCCCATATGAGAGTACTTGTATAAAATTATCTCCTCACCAGGGTTAATGACTTTGTAACCCAGGGCATCAGTTGCAGTTTTCGTTGTAACAGTCTTTTTTTGCGCAACAACCTGCGCAATGGTGAAAGGACAAAATGCGACCAATAATAATAAGAATAACTTTTTCATTTTATTTATTTTATAGCGTTAAGAATACCCAATTGGATAGAATAGTTATAGTGATACAATAATATTGACATTGCATCTCTATTAAATGTCGGAAAAGAAGAAGAGAAATTTAAATAACAGTGGAAGTTGGAATCAAATATTCAAGTCAAAGTATCTGATGAGATACCCGGAGAAGATTAATCTAAATTAAAAAATTAGAATTGATAATAAACAGCGGCAAGGTTTGCCAGGAAAGGCGATCATTATACTCCTGAGTTGTTCCTTTAAGTGCAGATATATAGGCTGGAGTTAATACTAAAAAATCAGTAGGTGTGAAATCAAAATTAGTCACTGGCACTTGATATTCACCAACAAAAACATTCTGATCATTATCAATTTTCAGAAATTTTTGTTCATCATTACAGCAAAAATTTGTGTCAATCTCCGACATCCCGCAACTTGAGCAATTTCCATCATTATTGCTCATAAGGGTCCAATCGATAATCTCGCCCATGCAATAATGCTTATTTAACATCACACCGGTAGATGTGGTAATGTAAATAAGAGATAGTATGAAAATAATAAGTTTCTTCACAACAAAATTGAAAACTAAAATTATTAACTCTATTACAAAGCTTTTATGATATTTATCATGCTGACAACTGATAATTTCACTGAATGTCCAGGAAAAAGCATTTCAAATTCGTCAACAAGACTTACAAAGTTGATCATTTACAATCACTAATGAGTTACATAATTTCTCATATTAGTTACATAATTTACATTTTGAAATTTAGTTTAGGCGGTTTGAAAAAAGTTAAAACTTATCAATAGGTTAATGTAATGCCTGCTCCCAGTCCCATATCACTGTCATAATGTGTAGAAATAGAAAAATACTTTGTTATAATATACCTTAAACCGGCACTATATTCCTTATCTGAATTACCCATTATATTGAAGCGTAATCTGGGTGTTACCGGAATGTCCTCCCTGGTTAATTGAAACCGGAATTTACCCTTGCTGTCTATCCTGGCTTCTGCAATCACCAGCATAGGCAGCGTATACTGAACTCCGGCAACAAGAGCCTTGCGATTATTTTGGTTACTGGATTGTCCAAATAGATTTTTTTCGTTTACGTTTTCTTTATTATTGTAATGGTAATCAAAACCAATAAAAGGAAACCACCATTGCATCCTGCCAATAAATCGGCCAAAATAAGTTTCACTTTCATTACCATGATGTTCTTTCAATCCAAGCCGCCATTCTGTTGAAAGGCGGAAACGGGTATTGGCCAGCATAAACTCCCCATCGCTGCCATTACTTTCCAATCCCACCATGCCCATCGCATGAAACATTCTGTCGTCTCTGAAAAGTTTTCGTTGTGCCAGTTTCGGATTGGGAATTTCCGGATTGGCAGGAGAGTTTTCATACCTGAATACTTTTCCCATGCCACTCATCATATGATACAGAATGTGGCAATGAAAAAACCAATCACCACCCGGTTCAGTAGCAGCAAATTCAATAGTATCCCTTTCCATTGGCATAATGTCAATTACGTTCTTCATCGGTGAATATTCGCCTTGTGCATTTACCACCCTGAAATCATGTCCATGCAGGTGCATGGGATGCCGCATCATACTATTATTGAAAAGAATAATTCTTAAATTTTCTCCCTTTTTTATTAAGATTCTGTCGGATTCAGATATTGTTTTATTATCCATCGTCCACACATAGCGATTCATATTACCTGTTAAATCAAATTTCAATTCTTTAACAGGACCTGCAGGCAACGTGGTTTTTTCCGGTGCGCGCAACATGGTATATTTCAATGTTACAATATCCGCAGTTTCAGTTTCCATAGTCATTGCAGCCGGGTCAGTGCTATCCGGTATCTGTGTAGTATGTGCATCGTGCCCTTGCATCGTACTCTTTTTATTTCCATTCTTTGATTTTTCAGCACCGGTAATTTCAGGATACATAACCGTATTCATATCCATTACCTGATTCTGCATTTTCATGCCTTTCATTTCGATCATATTTCCTTTCATATCCATCATCTCATTCATCATTTTCATGCCGGCAAAATATTTTAATCGCGGTAAAGGAGACGCCAGTTGCTTTATTCCATTTCCAAGCCAAAGAGAGGTAGATTTAGTCCTGTCTTCAGATGTCGCCAGAAATTCAAATGCTGTGCTGTCGGCGGGGATGTTCACCACCACATCGTAAGTTTCAGAAACTGCTATAATCAATCTGTCCACTTCGAGTGGCTCCACATCATTTCCATCTGTGGCAACCACGGTTATTTTGCCACCCGCATAAGTAAGCCAGAAATAAGACGACGCACCGGCATTTGCTATCCTCAGCCTCACTTTATCACCTCCTTTAAACTGAGGCTGTTCAAACTGGTTTTCGCCATTAATCAGAAATTTTTCGTAATACACATCACTTACGTCCATGGCATTCATCCGTTTCCATTCATTGTTAACTTTAGTTTTAAAATGCCCGCCTTTTACAGCTTCCGAATAACTTTGCGTACTTCCTTTCCGGATGGCAAACCAGTCACTTGCGGCGTGCAGGCTCCGGTCAACCTGTCCAGGTTTCATATCTGTCCACTCACTAATGATTAATGGTATAGTCGGAATATCCCATTCTTTTCTTTTGTTCATGATAAACATGCCATACATGCCGATTTGCTCCTGCAGTTCTGTGTGACTATGGTACCAGTGCGTGCCATGCTGAATGATCGGAAATTTATACAGATGCGTAGTACCAGGTTTAATAGGCATCTGTGTCATAAAAGGCACTCCATCAAATCTGTTAGGCAGAAACAGTCCGTGCCAGTGCAGGGATGTCTCTTCTTTCAAATTGTTATGTACATATATTTCTGCTGTGTCGCCTTCGGTAAAAGTTAAGGTGGGCATTGGAATCTGGCCGTTTACTGCTATCGCCCGTTTTGATTTGCCTGAAAAATTCACTATGGTGTCCGCAATGTATAAGTCGTACCTCACAGTTCGTGGGGGCTGGTTTGCGTCAATAGTTGTAATCGGACCCAGGTTTGCTTTGGCAGTTTTTATATCTCGCATTAATGGATTGTCATCAATCGGCATATTCATACCCTCATGATCATCAACATTGTTTTTTTCTTTTTCCTGCACCAGTTTCATTCCGCACTTCGGGCAATTGCCAGGTTTATCTGAATGAATTTCAGGATGCATCGGACAAGTGTAAGTAAGCGGTAGATCAGGATTTGCTGCAGGTTTTGGGCTTGCTGTATCAACAGGCATATTCGTCCCTTTAAGTTTTTCCCCTACCGGTTTCTTAATAACTGGTTTCTTAACCGCTTTCTGCTTTTCCTTCACGAGTTTCATTCCGCATTTAGGACAATTGCCCGGTTTAGCAGCATGTATTTCAGGATGCATCGGGCAGGTATATGTTACAGGCTGTGCAATTACAAAACTGCACCAAATCAATCCGGCTATTATTAACGCTATTTTTTTCAATACTCTATTTTTATTTTCTTATCTTTTTAAAGGCCTGCATATTATAATAAACACAACTGTACTTCCGGTGATTAAAACAGCCCTTTCAAAAGGGCCAAATAAAACGTTCTATTTATAAAACTCCTTCCTCTGAATCCTGTCAAAAAGCAATAAAATCACAATAGTCAATAGCAGCGCCGCATAACCGCTTAAAGAATCGGCAATTATTCCGATGTAGTTCATGTAATTTGTGTGTATTGACAGCTCCTATCATAACAATAAGCTTCAGTGCTATTACACATAACGAACACGTTCCCGAAGCCTTTTACATGATCTGCTGTTGTATGAGGCAGTGATGTTTTTGAAACCGTTGGTGATATTCCATAATCCTATTCATTATTTTTTGAAATGCTGTCGATCCAATTTAAAACTTTTCGTTTTTGTTGCTGGGTTAGTTTGGAATTTCTATGAAGAATAGTATAAGAAAATAAAGGCATCTCTCCTGATTTTACCTGCTTGATGATGCCCTCTAATTTACTGTCCTGCCTGCGTTTTGAGTAATTTCCAAATTCGCTGAAATTTAACTCCTTCTTTCCCTTCTTTATATGCCATTCCATAATGAGTCTTGCGGGTTGTATGTAAGCGTACCATGGATACCTGGTATTGTTACTGTGACAGTCATAACAGGAATTGGTAATTATAATATTTAAGCTGTCAGGCACTTTGTACATCTTTGAAAAGTGTAATGTTGATAGTTGCCCATTATCTTTATTTCGGGCAGGTTGGTACATTTGTATCAATAAGAAAACAGCAATACCAACAAATAGTATAGTCCTGACTTTTTTTTGCATCCTAAAATTCTTTTTTTACAGCACCGCAGGTTAACATTTTACTACCATAATAGGGATTCTTAATTTCTTTTGTCTCACTGATCCAGATTGCGCCTTTACCATCATTATACATAGGGCAAAAATCCTGATACAATTTTTGTTCCGTTCCGAAAGTGCTGATCAAATCATTTACGTCTTTGCTTAGCGTAGCAAAATGTTCCCTCTGATGCTGAATGTTGCCAGCATTTGCTGCTATATGTTCGGCGTGTTCTTTTGCGTCTTCAGATATTTCTGTAAATTTCTTTTTCTGATCGGTTGACAAACTGTTTGTCTCTAATTTTGTAAAACCGGCCACCAATGCATTGCCGGCCTCGGATGCACTTTTTGCATTGTCGTTGGTCAAAGCATTTTTTAGTTTCAAATAATCGCTCATTATTTCCGTAATAGAAAAATCTGATGACGTAATTGCTGAAGTGGAGTTGGCAGTATCTGATCCCGCTTTGCTTATCGACGCACTTTCCGGTTTAGTACTTGATTCATTGTCTGCGTCGCCCCTTGAATTACATGCAATAAATACAGAAGTTGCAATTGCATAAAGAAACACGTTTTTCATATTGTTCTATTTTAATTCTATTGAAGATCTTTTGAATATTATTTTACTTAAAAACATTAAAGAAAGTGTATTCCAGTTTCAATATAAATCCATTAGGAGCGGTGCGTTTCATGGTTGAATACAGCTCCTGACGATATCCAATATCAATTCTTGCCTGGCTGTTAATAATAAACTGTACGGACGGGGCAATATCAAGAAAGGATTTTCCATTTGCATTCAATCGTTGTCCCAAAAACTCTACCATCAGGTTAACATTGGTTTGTTTAAAATTGGTATAACTTTTAGGGTACATGAGCCTCCCCACGGAAAATGTGTAATTCGCGGCACTATTGCTTTCCGTAGGAGGGAATTCATATCCGGGATTGTTGTCCAAAGCCCTTTCATAACTTAATGAACTACTGAGCGCCAGTTTGTGTAATAACTGGGTACCGATTACCCCCAGTTCATACCCTGTATTGTGACCCATAGTTTCGATTTCCTGTTGATGTATGTCAGCTTTGTTTAAACTAAACCTTCCGTACGCTGCCAACCGGAAATGCCGTTGAATATCATCGTTACTAAGGAAACGGTACTTTGCATAAAAGCTACCACCTTCAACATTTAGGCCACCCTCCTGCCGGTTACTGATAAAACCCTGCATATGTACCATCCACTTTTTATTGATACCCCACATCAGTTCCGGCATATTGTGATAATTCAGTTTACCGTTTTTCTCAAACATAAAGGCGTTCATATCTCTCACGCCAAGTGATCTGGAAGGCATATTACTGGCGGGCTCTGTAAAGACAAATAATTCCTGTGCACTTATTCGTGCAGAAATGAGAACTGCAAACACACAAAAGAAAATTTTCATGTTACAGCGTTTTGATGTGGTACAGATTATTGTTTACGGAAGCATAGCCCGGAAACTGTTTGACAAGCTTTTGTTGTTTTTTGTATTCTTTGTCTGTGATAAATCCTTTGTCGAGTATTTGAACTTTTACCTCTCCAGTTAAAATAGCTGGTGTAGCATCAATAAATGTATACTTAATGTTATCCTGGATAAATGAATTGTTGTTTACCACCTGTTGATTTTCAAAGTTGAACACCACCAATAACTCACCTACAGAAAATCCCGCATCTTCGACCTTTTTTTTGAGGACGCCAACATTGATAGCGCTTCCCTTTTTAAAGTAAAGTATGAAAGCTGTTTTATTCAATTCCGTTTCCACTTTTTCCACTTCAGGTATCGATGTCAATTGTTTATAGGTAGCTTTGGAACACATGGAGCAGGTAAGCCCGGTGGCAGTAAGTTCGGCTTTTGTTATTTGAGCATTGGCTGCAAAAGTTAACAGTAGAAGAACAGGGAAAATTAAAATCTTATTCATCATTTTTATTTTATAATTCCATTCAATCAATCAGCATTGTGAAGAGGAGTATTGAGTTTAATGTTTAATTGTTTCAACTGTTTCGCCACAGGAAAGCATCTGGGAGCCGTAATAGGGGTTTTTAATAACACTTTCTTTGCTAAGCCAGTTAGCACCCTTGCCGCTGTTTGCCATCGGGCAGAACTGGTAGTATACTGTTCCTGAAGGTTTTGATACTTTTATCAACTCATACATATCCTTCGAAAGAGAAATAAAATACTCTCTCTGCTTTTCCGGCTCTTTATTTTCCTTGATAAGCTGCGCCGAATTCTTGAGTTTCTTTTCAAGTGTCATCCACGCCTGATGTTCCTGCGTATTCAATTTTTCCATTTTTACTTCCTCTAATGCTATAAGCAAGGCGGAAGCTTTTGCAGCAGCTGACATACCATCAGTTTTAACAAGTGCATCTTTTAAACCAAAATAGTTTTCAAAAACTCCTTTAAGCTCGCCTCCTGGCTGTATTTCATTGGCGATTTTGTCCTGAGTATGGCCGGAGTGATTTTGGACAGGGACCTGGACATCAGATGCTGAAACCGCTGTGCCTTTCGCTAAGGTTTTTTGATCGCGCTCATATTTACAACATTCATGCAGGTTATTGTATGCCTCTTCAGGAGCCAGGTAAGTCGAATTATCATAGCCGGAAAGCGCTATTGATTTTAATACATCGTCTAATTGAGATTTCTTGCTATCGTAAGTAATAATTGCAAATTTTGTTTCTTCATTCCAGTCTGTGGAGTATAATTTATTTTTAGTACCGGCTTTTTCAATTGTTTTTTTACACATTCCACAATTGCCGTATATTTTTATGGAGTCTGTTTTCGCATTTTTGATTTGCGTGAAAGATGCCTGAGCCGAGAAACATAAAATTGTAATAATTAAAATAATTGATTTCATAAAAATGATTTACTGTGATAATTAATTGACAGGCCATATAAAAACGCCTTTGCCGAAACCAGGCAGGTGTCGGCACTTCAGTTATCCGCAATAAATCAAATCAGGAAAACACAATGTAGGAGATGCAGGCGATTGCTGCTTATATCAGGTGGGGCATGTGAAACAGGAAACCTTTGGGTGATACTTAAAGGAAGATGGGATAGAGATTCATCTGAAGGAAAAACTAATTCGGACTTAAACTCCAGGGTTTGGAAGGAAGCAGAATTTGATTTCTCGTGGGCAACGTCCAGCTTAAAATGATGTTGTTTGTCTTTACAGCATCCTTCCTTTTCCTGATCGGCCATTCCGCAATTTCCGCAAATTTCACCACCGCTTTGAACCAGACTCCAGCCTGCCATTTCATCCATGCAGTAATGAACATAAATAGTAGCACCTATGGTGGTTGCACCATAAACGAGCAATAACAATATTACTGCGGCCCTTTTCATCCCGGTAAAGATAAGTATTTATATAAAAAAAGTGCAAAGCAATCGTTAAAGCTACATTTGAATAAAGAAAAGATTCGAAGAATTTGAAACAGGAAAACCTTGAATACATATAGAAAGTCGGTGATTAAATGAAAAAAATATAAACGCCGTTTGACTAACATAATATCTGGAAAGTTGGAGGATAGGCAGGTAGTACAGCGAAGAAAAAATTAATAAACTTGATTATATTCAACCAGGGATGAATTTTGACTGGCGTTAGTTACTGAAAAATCCAATTACAGTAATGCTCCTTCGCTACTCCCGCTTTTATTTTTCCGGGGATCTTTATTACTAGAAGCATATCCGACTCCCTCGGCAACAGATGGTCTGCCTGTCCCGTTAGGATCTCGCACGTTCATGTGCTATCTTGCTCCTGTACGCAACTGCATATCCCCCCGGGTACTCCTTGTTGTTCGCACTGTCGTTGATCCCAACAAAATAGGTTTCAGCAACTCAGAGAGATTGGCCAATACCACTGGTTTAACGAGGCTTAACTCCGGCAGTTACAGGATCCTATTCCTGAACGGTATACTGCTTGTTTCCTCGCCGTACATCAGAAGCACTTTAACCCGAACGACAAATTTGGTTACATGGCTTTTTCATCCATTAGGTATTTAATGTATAATTACACACCACGTGGCGTACCAGAGAGAAAGGGAATGAAGAAGCGGGAAATAAATCAGCGAGACATCAGTGTTGATAAGCGCCTGGCTATAACTGTATTTTTTCCGAATCTTATGGCACTCACCTTTCCGGCTACCGCATTAAAAATTCATAAACCAGGATTTCACAAATAATAGCCGGTAAGACGGAAAAAGAAACATTTAAATTTAAATTACGCAGCTACTTTCTACTCTTTTGTCTTCCTCACCATCACTACAACAACTGCAACCAACATAATTCCAATGCCCCACCACATCCAGGGTGTTTTCTTCTCCAGGTTCACCGGTGCATTATCACCAACCAATACCAAACCAGCCCAGTACTGCGGCGCCAGCATACGACCATCCGACTGATTAAGATATGCGAGTTTTGCCTGGCGCAATGCTTCATCTTTCGGAAGTCCGTCGTTCAGGTATTCGTAAAAGAAAGAAGTAATTTGTGTACTCGACTGCTCATCTATTTTCCACAAACTGGTTAATATGCTTTCGCTTCCTGCATAATTGAAAGCATGACCCAAAGAAATCATTCCCTCTCCATCTTCAAAACCAGGCTTACCTGTTTCACAGGCTGTAAGTACAGTTAGTTCTGATCCGAGATTGCAATTGTAAATATCATATAAAAACAGTGAGTTGCTGTCGGCGGATGTGCGCGAATCTTTCGCAAATATTAATCTCGAATATTCAGGATGCAGATTATTCGATTCTGCATGTGTGCCGATATGTAAAATCCTGTAATGGCCTGCGTTGTTTTTAAACACAGGCAAGGTACTTTCTCCGGAAACAAAGGCGTCGCCTCCAAAAACATCTTTGGTTTTGTTAACCAGGTTGATTGTAAATGGTAAAGGTAATAACGAGAGATAATTTTTGTCCAGTTCCAGTGAATCTTTTGTTCCTGATAAATATAACTCCTTCACCTCGTCAGAAAATCCGGGCGCAAATGCGACAAAGTTATTTTGGTACGACTTTTTTTCATACTCCAGTCCTGTCAATAACAAACTATAATGATATGAAATACTATATCGGTTCAACAGGCAATTGGCTGCAATGGATCTGAAATCAGAATAGGCTGATGGAATCAGAGATTCGAAACTGAGATTGAATAATATACCATCAGGTATAATAAGGACTTTTTTATGACTAACAAATTTTGCAATGGGCATCCATAATTGCTGATATAAGTCATAAAGGTTCAGGCCTGTCTGGTTAGGGTTCATTCCATTAACATTAAGCCCTGTTACCTTTTTGTCCAAACCTTCCGCATTCAATTTAACCAGGTTCTGTTTTTGTTTGGTCATCACAATCGCATACAGATTTTCTTCATTGAAAATAAATCTCACAATACTGGTGCCTTCCGGAATATGTCGCTGTACTGAATCCAGCGGTCTTATAATAGCAGCATACCGCATGTTATAATAGACAGGGTAATCCCTTCTTAATTCAGATAAAAATGCTTCCCATTTTTCTGTTGCTTTCAAATATTGATTGATCCCATCGCGCCCTCCGTTAAAAGCCTCCGCTAATGCATTCTTTAATAACTTTTCTTTTTCCAAAACTGAAACCGGAACATCACTGAACCTGATAGCATTATTCTTATCCATTCGTGATCGGATGCGTTGGTAGATACCAGACTCATGGACGCTCAATAATTGCGAAATATATTTATCATCACCAGTGAGCTCATATAAATCGATTGTGATAACCTTAATGAAATCCAGCAATCCCTTATGGTCAGCCATCAACAAACTGATATCATCAGCATTATTTAAAACCGACTTCCTTCTTTCCAGCACTTGTACAGCCTGGTTTAATTCATTTAATATCGATTGCAAAACTTCGGTCTCTTTTTTTGCCAGTTGTTTATACCTGATCTTCGATCTCAATAGTAATGCACCTGGCTTCTTTGTTTCAATTAAAACAGAATCCAGCAGCCCATTGCCCGATTGCATTTTTTTGTTCACCAACGCTATGGCCTCTTCACTCTTTTGTAAAGCCTCTGTATTCATTCCAGCTAAAAAGTAAACCTCTGAAAGATTTAGTGTTTGATAAAATGGTAGGAGTGAAGATTCTCCACTGGTGTTGAATACGTAATCATAACTTTTTCTTGCCAGCGCCAATGCCCTTTTAGGCTCACTGTTTTCAGCATAAAACTGAGCTGCATTCCTTAGAAATTCTAAATAGATATTGTCGTACTCTCCGTTGTATGATAGTTCATAAAGCTTTTCGCTTTCCGAAAAATACTCTGCTGCCTTTTGTTTCTCGCCGGTTTGATCATGTAATAATGCAAGACTATAAGCAGCATCGGCAGCAAAAAACATGTCACCATTCTCTGCCTTAGCTTTAGGTAATCCAATCAACAGTAATTCAAGTGCTTTATCATATTCCCGCATTGCATAATAAAGTTGGCCCAGTAATATTTCTGATTTGAATATCTCGGGATTCTCTTTATCAAAAGCAGCTTTTTTCTTGGAATAAGAACGCTGCAATAGCTCTTTAGCCTGGCTGTAATTACCCAGTTCCTTATAGATACCTGCAAGATTATCGATTGCCTGAAATTCAAAACTTACAGCATTTTTCTTACGGGAATCCTGTTCAGGCGACTCGAGAAATAAACGGACATTTCTGATAACGATTTTCATTGATTCAATCGCATCATTGGTTTTACCTTGTAAGGTGTACAATCCGCTTAAATTGTTTTGTATGATCGCGGGCCTGTAATATTTATTAAACGCATTGTTGCCAAGCTTCGATAATGCATCCAATGCCTTTTTGTAAAAGAAAAGAGCACTATCCATTTTCGCTCCATAATACATTATTGATCCGATGGCGTTGTACGACAAATAAAGACTTTCATAATCGGGCACTGAAAATGATTCTCTTTTTTTTAATGCATCCCGGTGATGGATTTGCGAAACACCTGCATTCCCAATCCGTTGAGCATAAACACCCAATGTATATTCGATTCGGGCCAACTCCGTGATAGAAGGCTGCGGGATTTTCTTCGCATATTCAAGTGCTTTGGTTTGTGCTTCATATGCAGCTTTATTTCGATCGTAATCTTCAAAAACTGAAGCTGCATTGAGCCATGCTTTCTTCAATATATCCGGGGACGGATTTAAATTGCCGATACGGCTAATCAGATCTTTAACTGCTTTAATTGCGTTATCTGGATTTGATTTTTCTGCAGTTATATCACCGGCAACAGGGATGTATGACGTGAGGCTGTCAGCAGATTTTTGTTTAAACAACCAACCCAGTTGATGATTGAGCAAATTGGCTGCTGTATCAATTTTTCCTTCATCCAGTTTTTGATGAATCATTCCCGGTGTAAAACCAGGATCCTGAGCATAAACAATGAAATGGAGGCAGAGGAAAAAAGTCACTCCTGACAGCCTTTTTTTACTGCGATTCATTTGCTGTTTAATTGTTGAAGCAATTCGTCTTTGCCGGCATGTTCAGCACGACTGATCATTGAAATCGCTTCTTTTTGTTTGCCTTCTTTCAGCAGAGCAAGACCAAGATACCATGTGGCATCATTGTGAAAAAAACTTCCGGAGTTGTCTGCAACTTTTTGCAGAAAAGGAATTGCATTTACTGCATCTTTTTTTGCCAGGTATGCTGATCCGATAAAATATTGGAGGGTATCATTCTGAGGAGTAACAGTCAATAGTTTTTCCCAGGTGGTTAAAGCTTTATCGTATTCGCCGGTCTTATATTCGACCATCGCTTTTTCAAATTCATAATGATCTGTTTCGCTGCTCATGGCAGTGACTAATCCCGGATCGGTTTTATAATAATCATTGAATATGCGTTCATTTTCATCAATGCTAAAAATAAAAATTGTAGCAACGCCAACTATTAAAACAACTGCAGCTGCTGAGAGCCATTTTTTCATTGAAACAATGGACGAGACTTTTGGTTGTTCCATCGTTATCACTCTTGTAGAGGAATGGAACTCATTTAACTTCTTTTCAAGACTGGCTTCTTTAATCCCCAATAGCATCAAACGGGATTCTTCCAGCTTCTGCTTTAATGTTGTGTTGTTTATCAGGGATGATTCAAACTCCATTTTTTCTGCCTCTTCCATTTGATGTAAAAGATATTTTTCAATCAGCTCAAATTCTTCCGATGATATTGGTAATGATTTTTCCACTTTAAATTATTTGATATTGATCAACGATTTCAAGCGCTGAATACACCTGTATCTATTATTTCTTGCTGTTGCTTCAGTAATATCCAGTGCTTCTGAAATTTGCCTCAAAGATTCCTTTTTAAAATAAAATCTTGTCAGCAGTTCTTTACAAGATTCTCCAATTGATTGAAATCCTTTTTTTACAGCGTTGACATATAGTTCCTGATCTGCTTCGAGTGGTTCGGTGTATTGTTCAATAACTGTATGCTCTTCTTCGATCGCCACAATCCGCTTTTTCTTATTCGCTCTCAGTATATCAATCCATTTAAATTTTGCAATCTGAAACAGATAGCCTGACAATGCAGTTTCATTTTCGGGTTTGAATTTATCCAGCTGAATATTCCGCCACACCGCGATAAATGCTTCCTGGAAAATGTCTTTCGCTTCATCGCTGGTACCACTGTTCTCCAGAATATATCTTTCTGTTTTCGGGTAGTTAACAGTATACAACGATTTCAATACCATTTCATCGTTGTCCTTGATGGCTTTGACCAGCTTTTCCTGACTGTAAAATATCTGTTCAGTTGATTGCCGCATACATCCTTAAACGGCAATAATAGAAATTAAATTTTACAGCTATTCCCTTCATTTTCTGTTTTTTGCAGATTTTTTTGGTCTGCTTCTCACTTCATCAATTCCTCCGCTGAATTTCGCCCCAAAAGCATTTTTTTTTCTTACAATTCTTATCACTTTCCACCCGCTTGTTGATTCCAATTCTTTGTATTGGCTGTTCTCTACCGTCTACTGTCATTGTATTGGCTGTTCTCACTGCTCACTGCTTACTTCTTACCTGTATTGGCTGTTCTCTACTGTCTACCGTCTACTGTCTACCTACTGTATATTGGCTGTTCCCACTGCTCACTGCTCACTACTCACTGCTGACTGCTTACTTGTATTGGCTGTTCTCTACCATCTACCATCTACTGTCTACTGTCTACCGTCTACCGTCTATCTAATGATCTGCACCTGCTCAAAATTATCAATATTCAAATGCTTAATCTGGCGTAAGTCATCAAGGGTAACAGTACCATGTGTACCGATATAAGTGTTATTGGTTTTGTCAACAAAGTATTTATCAGAATAATTGTCTACCTGGTAAGTATTACCCGATTGATCCGCTACAGTATGTTCATTATTGATGGAATTGATGAACCTTTTGTGACCATTATCGATGGCATCCTGATTCTGCTGCCAGTTATTGTTCCATTGATCATGAGATTGCTGCAAATTGGCCATTTTTTGCTGATGAGCATTTGCACTGGCCTGGATATTAGCCATATTCTGATTGTGACGCTGGGTCATTATTTGTGTATTCTGATTAATGGTTGCCATGGTTTGCTCATGCTGGGCTTGCTGCTGTGCCTGCTGCTGGCGCTGCCATTCCGGGTTGTTTTCGCGTGATTGTATCATTTCCACCATCATTCCTTCCACGACTTTCGTGTCGCCAACAGTACAATATCCACTTACTTCAGCCAGCCAAATACCACCTACACCAATCGTGCTGCCATTAACAACCGCTTTTATTGTTCTGCCATTTGAAGAATACTCAAACCTGTAACTGGCGTTTGACACCCTCGCAGATTGCAGGTTATATTTCTGCAGGTCGCGCCTTTGTTGCTCAATGAGTGGTTGGTTGTCGAACTTTTCAATGAGTCTGAAGTTTTCCAGTTGTCCAAATTTTGACTGTACATAATCCGTAAAATAGGTGTCAGCATCAATATATGGAGTGAAAATGTACGGAGCTTTGATGCCCATACTGCTGTACATGTATTCCGTTTGAGGATTGGGCTCAGCAAAAGCTGGAATTCTTGGATCTCCAAAATAAATCACGGTGTTTTTATCAGGGGCAACGGTTGTAACTAATGATCTTGGTGAGGCATATGTTCTATGCAATAAGGCTGCATTCTGCCATCCGTTTGGCATTTTTACGCTGAAACTGTTTTCTGTCATATCATTTACCCGTACCCATTGAATTTCCTGTTGATCCTGCATAGCGTAGTCATTTTGTGGAGCTTCTTCATTGTCCTGCTCCGGTGATTGGGCAATATTTTTGTTATTAAGTGACCTTGAAGCTGAAGTGCCACCTGTTTCAGTGTCGGTATTAGCTGGCTGATCGTTACACGCTGAGCTAAGAAACAAAGCGAGGATAATGGCGGGAAGGGAAAGCGATTTTTTCATTGCTGCTGGTTTATACTGATACATCGCAGACAATGCATTATGTCATCATCAACCTTAAAACTAATTTTATGTGTAGTAAAAAGTGAGCAGTAAGCAGTGAGCTGCTGTTCTTGGAAGCGGCAAGGCATGCCTTGCCGCTACTAAGAACAGCCGTTACAGGTTGCAGGTGTTAAGTTGGATCTTTCTTGCAGCCTTCTTGATTTCACTCATTGACGTATTCACCTATTCACCGCATTTTCGCAGTTCGCACTTCCAAACAACTGTTACACGGAGATTAATACAGGAGATTCACGGAGATATGTTGACTGTCGGGTTGACTGTTCATTTCTTTGTCTCGAATTCAATTATTGACCCATTCACACATTCACTCAGCCAGGGGCATTCACGTTTCACGATTCACGATTCACGCAGGAGACGGCTGTTATTTCCCCCATTGACCCATTCACACATTCACTCAGCCAGGGGCATTCACGTTTCACGATTCACGCAGGAGACGGCTGTTATTTCACTTATTGACTCATTCACCCATTCCCCCAGTCAGGAACTTCGCCCTTCTCACTTCGTACTTTAACTGGCCATCACCGCCTTCATCTTCTGCAGCGAGGTTTTGGTGACGAGCAAAGGATCCTGTTTGTAATATTCAGGATTAAACATCTCTACTGAAACCACAAGTGGCTGGTTGGTTTTTTTAAGTACTTCCAATTCCTTTCTGAGCGGCCCCACACCGTCACCAGGGTAGATTCTGTCGGCATCAGTGATTTTTTCGGGTGTGATATTCGAAGGATAGTCATTGATATGGAAAACTTCAACGGCCGCTGTACTTACCAGTGGTAAGGTACCAATTGCAGAACCTCCTTTAAAAATGTGGTAGGAGTCCAATAATACTTTTGCAGAAGGATGCCCACTCTCTACCGCCACATACATTACCTCCGCAACTTTACTGAGATTTTTTGAAAAGCCCCATAATTCAAGTTGTGGCACCACTTCGTGTTTATCACCCAGCTCGAGGATATCTCTGAATCGTTCTGCCACACGCTTCAAATCCATAAGTGGAATATTGGTTGCGCCAACGGGTGGAGCGGCAATTCTTTTACATCCGAGCTCCCTCAGCAAATCCATCTCTTTCTTCAGCTGTTCGTGCGAACTTTTTCGCGTTGTTTCATCATCCACAATCCAGGCCGCAAATCCAATGCAGTTTTCTACAGAGATCCCGTTATCGTTAACAATTTTTTTGGCATCGGCAATCGTACCTCCATCTTTTAAAAAGGCCTGCAAAGAATCCATCCATATTTCAACTGCACGAAATCCTCCAGCAGCAGCAGTTTGAATCTCTTTTGCAAATCCAAGTTTATGACCCCTGATCGTAGCCATATTGAGGCAGTAGGTAAACGGACTTTTCTTTTTTGCATTTTCAATCGCTAAAGCCGGATTTGATAATACAGCCGCGGCTCCTGAAACCCCCATAACCTGCAAAAGTTTTCTGCGATCCATTGAATGAATTTTTATAGATAAGGGATGAAGATATTAAATAAAAAAATACCGGTATTTTAGAACTTCATTTAAGGCTGTAACTTTTTCTATAATCCGGTTTTTTATGTTCAAATCATTTTCCTTTTACCTTTTCTCTGCAGTGCTCTCAATAACTTCTGTTATAGCTGATAGTGGTGACCATCCGGGTAAACCCAAAAGTAAAAAACCCGCCTCCCGTCACAATACCCTGCCTGTTGCTTCTTTTGTAAGCAGCAATATCAGGTTTGTAAAAGACAGTGCCAGAGCATTTGTAACCTCTGCTAAATGGGAAACGACAGCATGGATAGGAGAGAAAGTGCATACTCAGATTTTAATCAGTGCAGAAAAGGATCTGGCAAGCTGTGTGATTAAGGCCTTGCCACTCACCGGAAAAACAGGTAGTAAAATTCCAGTAAAAACCGGCTTTGTCAGGTATGTAATCACCGACGAATTTGGTGAGGGTTGTGGATCGGGAAAACCCGGTGGTTTTGATTCATCATACGCTGCTGACCCAATCGATACCATTAGCTCAGGTCCGGTGAAGAAAGGATCGCAGCCTGTTTGGCTAAATGTATCCATTCCGGAAGATGCTGAACCGGGTTTGTATAAAGGCATAGTTGAAGTTACCGCAGGGAAGAAGTATCAGCTACTTTATACTGTGAATGTCATCAACAGGGCATTGCCGCCCGCATCACAGTGGACATTTGATCTTGACTTCTGGCAACATCCGGCTGCTATCGCAAGAGTTCATAATGTGCCTTTATGGAGCAAAGAGCATTATGATTTTATGAGGCCATATTTTATTTTACTGGCTTCAGCAGGACAAAAAAATGTTACAACCAGTATCATCAATGAACCCTGGAACCACCAAACCTATGATGATTTCCCCGGGTTGATAAAATGGATTAAAAAAACTGATGGTAGCTGGAAATTCGACTACTCATTATTTGATGAATATGTTGAATTTGTTATGAGCTGCGGCATCAATAAAAGAATCAATTGTTATTCTATGGTACCGTGGGAACTGAGTTTTTCCTACTATGATGAAGTAGCTAAAAAAGACACATTCATTAAGGCACAAACAGGCTCACCTGCATACAATACATTCTGGAAAGTGATGCTGACTGATTTTACTGCCCACTTGAAATCAAAAGGATGGTTTGGAAAAACAATGATTGCGATGGACGAAAGGCCGATGAAAGATATGGTGGCAGTTATTTCCTTATTGAAAGAAGTTGACCCTGAATGGAAGATAGCTTTGGCAGGCGACTATCATCCGGAAATTGAAAATAATATATTCGAATACAGTGTGGCTTCACGCTGGCAATATCCTTCAGATGTATCTATAAAAAGAAGAAGTGCAGGGAAGCCGACAACATTTTATACCTGTTGCGTGGAGCCTTATCCCAATGGTTTTACTTTTTCACCACCAGCAGAACACGTTTTTATCGGATGGTATGCTGCTGCGCATGATTTTACAGGTTACCTGCGCTGGGCCTATAATAGCTGGGTTAAAAATCCTATGACTGATAGCAGATCTCAATCCTTGCCAGCTGGTGATACCTACCAGGTATATCCCGGGCCCCTGACTTCCATCCGTTTCGAAAAATTAATTGAAGGCATCCAGGACTTCGAAAAAATTCAGATCCTCAAAAAAGAATGGAAAGGAAACGGTCAATCCAAAGAATTGATCGCATTGGAAAAGGTGTTGGCGACATTTGATATTGATGCTTTAAAAACTACTGATGCATCGGTACTGGTAGAAGAAGCTAAGAAGATCATCAATCAGCCAAAAACTTATTGATGCTGCGTTATCTTATCGCGACTACGCTGTAAAGAGGCTTCCATTTCGGCAAGCTCCATTTGATTTTTATTGATTTTTCGCTGCAACAGATATTTCCACGTAAATATGGAAGTTATATTGAGGATACATACCGGAATGGTGATCCAGAGTGTCCATTTAATCCATGAGTATCTCCAGAGTAATACGTACAAAATAGCGAGCGCTGCCGTACGCACCAGCCAAAGCAGAATTTTTTTCCGCCTGTACACCGGTGACAGTATACTGTTGTTCCTGATATGTTCCAGCTTTTTATAATACTCACGTATTACACCTTCTGCATACTCTTCCTCAGAATTCATCTATGGGATTTAAAGTGGATACGCCGCTTTCAAAAAAATGCACGAATATTCCTTCGAAACAAGCCATCATAAACAATATACAGCAACTTTCCGATAAATAAAAGGACTACGATAAGAGTTTCAATTTGTATTAAAGGCTGATTGGCAATGAAATAAGGATGAGTCAGAAACAAATCAGTAAAAGCATACATGTGATTATAAGGGTTAAAACTAACCGTCACAGAAATATCGAGAAATTAAATCCAGGGAAATGCAGCACAGACAACCAATTGCAACTATTTGTCACAATAATTCCCGGTTGGTGTTTGATAATTTGAAAGTTAAATTTTCAAATCATTAAAAATATCATAATGAAAAATCTATTGGTAATGCTCTCGATTATGCTCGGTTCTCTGATGATGTATTCCTGTTCAAAAATCGATGGTGCGGGACCGGTAGTGATAGAGGAAATCCCTGTTGCTGCGTTTGGTAAACTTAAACTTGAAGTACCCGCAACGGTATATTTCACCCCGGGACAACAAAAAAAACTTGAAATCGAGGCCCAGCAAAATATTATCAATTTAATTAAAACCGAAGTTATCAATGGAGAATTGGTTTTAAGTCTTAGAAATAATACCAATATTCACCGGCATCAACCTATCAACATCTATGTAGATGCGCCGGCACTTTCTGCATTGTCAGCATATAATGGAAAAATAGAAGTGTTTGATTTGTGGAAGCCCGAAACATTATCATTAATAATTGGAGGATCTGGTGATATTTTTATCCGTAGAGTACAAACACAAAAACTATTGGGTCGCATTGATGGATCGGGCAAAATTATGATCAGTGGTGGTTTTACCAATTCATCAGATTTGAATATTTCAGGAAGTGGATTGATGGATCTGGAAAATCTGCCCACAGATTCGGTGTATTCAAAAATCAGCGGATCGGGAACAGTAAAAATATCAGTAAAAGAATATCTGCAGTCCGATATTTCAGGAAGCGGTACGGTTATGTATAAAGGCAATCCGGTGGTGAATTCTAAAGTGAGCGGTTCGGGTACCGTTGTCAAATTGTAAACTGCTCTTGTTTTAAATTATTGAACGGCATTGTTTTCAACACATGGCAATTTTATAATTTGATAATCCAGAGTTAGTAATTCATTGATACTGCCTTAAGATTTGGTTAACACTTCAATTTGAGTTTCGCAGCTGAAATAATTGAAAACCAAATCAATCACGGCTTATGTTGTCAAAAGAATTTTCCGGATACAGGAAGTACTTCTTTACTTTCCTGTTGCTAATGATCTCCACGTTTTCGATGGCGCAGCGTAATATTCGCGGCAAAATTTATTCAAATGATTCGAAACAACCGGTTGCCGGAGCTACTGTTGCGCTCAAGGGGACCGATGTAAAAGTTATGAGTAATGATGCGGGAGAGTTTTCTCTTGAGGCGAAAGATGATGACCTCCTGGTGATCACTTCTTCAGGCTTTCAAAGCAGGGAAATAAAAGCCAATGAAGCATCAGTAATTGAACTAATTACAGATGCCAAAGATCTTGGCGAAGTAGTGGTTACTGCATTGGGTATAAGAAAAGAAAAAAAGAAACTCGGATACGCCATTCAGGACATCAAGGGCGAGAGCTTAACTGTGGCCCGTGAAACAAACGTGGTCAATCAGTTATCAGGAAAAATTGCCGGCGTAACAGTAATAAGTAGTCCTTCCGGTGTGGGAGGTTCAGCAAGGGTGTCTATCAGGGGTGAAAGATCTGTTGATCTAAATAAAAATCAACCTTTATATGTGATTGATGGGGTACCCGTTAGTAACGCAATAACCGGTGCATCAGGAAGAGGCAATATGGAAGTGGATTTTGGTAATGGTGCAAGTTTTATTAATCCTGATGATATTGAAAGCTTAAGTGTACTCAAAGGCCCCGCTGCCTCAGCGTTGTACGGCTCAAGAGCGGCCAATGGTGTGATCCTGATCAAAACAAAATCCGGCCGTCGGGGTAAAGGCATTGGAGTTGAAGTAAACAGCAACATAACGCTTGAAACACCTCTGAAACTTCCAGAATATCAAACAAAATATGGTCAGGGAAATGGCAGCGGAAGTGATTTCGCCTTTGTAAACGGCGGTGGCGGCGGATTAACAGACGGAACAGATGAAGGCTGGGGTCCTGCATTTAATGGACAGTTGTATCCACAATACAATTCACCCAGAACATTAAATGGGCAGGTAATTCCTTTCACAGGCGGCGACCTTAATGCTCCTGCCGGTAGTGTGATCACCTCAACACCATGGGAAGCTGATAAAGACAACCTCAAAAATTTTCTGCAAACAGGTAATACACTTACCAATAATGTTGCACTCGTTGGAGGAAACAAAGACGGTGATTTCCGGTTAAGTTTTACTAACCTCGATCAGAAAGGTATTGTACCCAACACAGATTTAACAAGGAACACAATTTCTCTTTCAGGAGGTTATAATCTGTCTCCAAAATTTTCTGCACGTGCATTCGTAAGCTATATTAACAGTGAAAGCGACAACCGTCCTTCCATCAGTTATGGAACGGAAAGTTTAATGTATCTGTTTAACTGCTGGTTGCCGGCTTCGGTGAAAGTAGGCGATATGCGCAGGTTATGGCAACCAGGCCTTGAAAATCAGAAACAGTATAGCTGGAATTACAACTATCATGATAATCCTTACCTGACTGTTTTTGAAAACACGAACGGTCAGTATTATAACAGGGTAATCGGAAATGTTATTCTTAAATACGAGTTCACAAAATGGCTGAACCTGCAGGTGAGAACTGCTACTGATTGGAGCAACGAAAGAAGAGAATACAGAAGAGGATTCAGTACACAGCGTTTTCCTTTTGGACAATACCGCGAAGTGAATATTGTAAATGAAGAAAGAAACAGTGATTTCCTTTTGTCTTTCAATAAAGATATTAACAGTGATTTTTCTGTTTCTGCAGCCCTCGGTGGAAACCAGATGCGCCAGACCTCCCGATTCAACGAGCAGGTCGCCGGTCAGTTAAATGTCCCAGGCATCTACAGTCTTAATAACTCCAGAATTGCATTAATAGCTGAGCAAAACAACGTTGCAAAGAGGATTAACAGTTTGTATGGTTCAGCAGGAATTGGCTGGAAGAATAAAATCTTCATTGATTTCACAGGCCGTAATGACTGGAGCAGTGCGTTGACCCTGCCTGAAGACTTAAAGAAATTCGGCAGCGAAGTGAACTCATACTTCTATTCTTCGGTCGCAGTAAGTGCTATCATCAGTGACATGATCACAATGCCTAAAGCTGTCAGTTTCTGGAAACTCAGGGCAAGCTTTGCACAGGTTGGTAATGATACTGATCCATATGCATTCACACAAACGTATAACCGAAGCGACCCGTTTGGTGCAGCACAGATTTACGGTGAAACCAATAGTCTCGCCAACTTAAATCTGAAACCGGAAATCAGCTCTGCATATGAATTTGGTACTGACATCAGATTTTTTAAGAATAGGGTAGGCGTTGATGTTACCTACTACCAGAGTCGTACAAAAAATCAGATCCTGAATATCCCGCTTAGCAACACAAGCGGATACAACTCACGTAAAATTAATGCCGGTTTGATCAAAAACTATGGTGTAGAGGCAATCCTGACATTGTCACCGGTAAAGAAAGAGAAATTTACATGGGATGCATATGTTAACTTCTCTACCAACCGCAGTGAAGTGGTGGAACTCACGGACGGTCTCACCAACTATGTAATGGCCAGCAGGAGCGTATCAGTTGAAGCCCGTGTTGGAGAACGTATGGGAGATCTTTATGGAATCGGTTTTGCAAGAGTTCAGAGCAACAATCCAAATGCGCCGTACTATGATGCAAAAGGAACCTATACCGGCCAGATGGTTTATAGTGCAAATGGACGTCCGATTGCCACAACTAACCTGATAAAACTTGGCAATTATAATCCTGATTTTATGTTGGGTATTGGTAACAGCTTTAATTATCGTGGTGTACGATTGAGTTTCCTTTTCGACATGCGTAAAGGCGGTGAATTATTTTCTCTGACGCAAACGGTTGGTCGCGAAGGTGGAATTATTACTGAAACACTTGAAGGCAGAGCTGACGGATATGATATCACTAAACCAGGTAATGGTGTAATAGGCGCAGGGGTAGTACAGTTGGCAGATGGAAGCTTTTCACCTAATACAACCAAAGTGGGAGTAAGAGAATGGCACACCGCATATACTGCCGGAAGAAGAATTGCAGAAGGTGTCATGTATGATGCATCATTCATCAAACTTCGTGAACTGCAGATTGGCTATACATTACCAGATAAAATTTTTGGTAAACTCCCGATTCATAATGCAACAATTTCTTTGGTGGGTCGCAATTTATTTGTTTGGGATAAAGTACCGCACGTTGACCCTGAAAATATGTCGTACAGCGGTGGTACTGCTTTACCAGGTATTGAGTATATGAGTTTGCCAACAACACGCAGCTTTGGTGTGAACCTCAGCTTTAAATTATAATTGTAAAACAATATATTGTATGAAATCTCTTGTAATAGTTTTTCTAAGCATGTTGCTGATCATCACCAGCGGATGCAAAAAAGATTTTGAAGAAGTAAATACCAACCGCAACAATCCAACCAGCGTAACGCCGGATCTTTTGCTGAGTGGCGTAATCAAAAGCATGATGGATCGCCAGGTGAATGAAGCCTGGGGCATAGGTAATATCGTTGTACAGCACCATTCTAAAATTCAGTTTGTAAATGAAGATCGCTACCTGTGGAACGAAAGAAATGACATCTGGAATACAGTGTATGGCAATTACAGGAACCTGCAGAATATATTCACACTGGTAGGAGATGATCAATCAAGTCCTTACTATGGAGTGAGTCTTATTTTGAAGTCATGGATGTTTTCGCTTGTTACAGATGCCTATGGTGATGTGCCTTACAGTGAAGCCGGCAAAGCAAAAACCGACCAGATATATCAGCCTGCCTATGATACTCAAGAAAGTATCTATGCTGGAATATTGGCGGATTTAAAGAAAGCAAATGAAGTACTGGCTGCGGTAAACAATATCCAGCTCAGCGGTGATATCCTGTATGGCGGCGGCTCATCGGCAATCATCAAATGGCGAAAACTTGCCAATTCACTTCGCATCCGCGCATTGATGAGGATATCAAAAAAGAAAGATGTAAGCGCCGACCTCAATGCAATAGTGAATGATCCCATCAATAACCCTGTATTCACAAGTAATGCCGACAATGCTGAACTTAAATACCTCGCTGCGGCTCCCAACCAGTGGCCTTTATACGGCACACGTGTGGGATCATTTGATGAATTTAGAGTAAGCAAAACTTTGGTCGACAGGTTGAAGAATTTATCAGACACGAGATTAAATGTATTCAGTCGTCCTACACAGAAATCTGTTGCAGCCGGTACACCTGTAATCGAAGGCGTACCAAATGGTTTAAGTGATGTTGATGCACTGGCTTACAATGGTGGTGTTCAGGGTGTTTCCCGTGTGGGCTATACCTTTGCATGTTTGGTTTGCAACGATGTAAATCAACCCGCTCCTGATCCCGCAGCACCCAGGGCGTTACTGATGACATATGCTGAATTACAATTTATTCTTTCAGAGGCGCGTCAGAAAGGAATAATCAACCTCGGTACTGCAAAAGAATATTATGAAAAAGGAATCATTTCCAATTTCGATTACTGGAAATCTATTGTTCCTACTGGATATGGATTAAACGTAAACATGCCGGCAGGATATCTTACACAAACCGGGGTTGAATTAACAGGCAGTGAGGCTGACAATCTCAAAAAAATTGCATTACAAAAATGGGTAGCACTTTATTTCAATGGTCTGGAAGCATGGTTCGACTGGAG
Source organism: Chitinophagales bacterium (assembly GCA_031425315.1). Taxonomy (GTDB): domain Bacteria; phylum Bacteroidota; class Bacteroidia; order Chitinophagales; family Chitinophagaceae; genus Pollutibacter. The sequence continues at coordinate 125,419 of JANPJC010000174.1, read as the reverse complement.
AAGAACAGGAATGCCTGAAATTATTCCGGGCCCTGCTAATCTGAACAATAACAAAGTACCCATCCGGTATATTTATCCGTCTTCTGAGCAATCACTCAATGGAAAAAATCGCGAAACGGCAGTAGCACGGCAAGGCGCAACAGACGATCTCAATACTAAAATTTGGTTATTGCAATAATTCATTTTGTTATTTAAAAGATATGGAAGCAGAAGAAATTTTGCTTCCATATTTAGTTTAATTTGTCAGCCCGATGTATAAGATTTTCCTGATTTGTTATAATCTATTTTTATTTTGTTCATTGCAGGCTCAGCGAGCGCAAACCGGAGCGCCACTACCTTCCTGGCAGAAAGGAATGCTTGATCTGCATCACATCAATACGGGCAGGGGAAGTGCAGCATATTTTATTTTCCCGGATGGTACCACCATGTTATTTGATGCTGGTGAAATTCCGCCTACTGATGCCCGAATCAATACGCCCCGTAATGCTGCAATTAAACCCAACGATGAAAAAAAACCATACGAATGGATTGTTTGGTACATCTCTAAAGTAACTCCGTCACCTGCCCGAAAAAAAATTGATTACGTTATCACCACACATTTTCATGATGATCACTTTGGATCATGGTATCCCAATGCGCCGGTTTCCAAATCATCAAAATTTATTTTATCCGGAATCACTGGAGTAGGAGAACATTTTCAATTTGGTTTATTGACAGACAGAGCTGCTCCACTTTATAATTATCCGATCAACTTCAGAAAATCTGGAACACTGCATACTATTGAAAATGCATTTGATAAAACGATATTAAATTATTTTTCATTTGTCAATGAAAAGTCAGCATCGGGAATGCAACTACAGGAGTTCAGAGCAGGAAGTAACAAACAATTTGTTCCATTATATGATCCAGTTTCGTTTCCTGATTTTCAGATTTGTAATATTAAATCTAATAGTAAAATCTGGGTGGGAAAAGACAGTGCTGTAAAAGATCATTTTCCGCCGGTAGATACATCAAAACAGTTTGGTGTTCCTGATGAAAACAGCTTAAGTTTAGCCATTAAAATTCAATATGGTGCTTTTGCTTATTATACTGGCGGGGATAATGCCGGAGTGATTATTCCCGGAGACAATCCCTTGAGAGATGTGGAATCTGAAATAGCAGCAGCAGTAGGAGAGGTTGATATTGCCACGATGGACCATCATGGTAATCGTGATGCAGTAAATGAAAATATGGTGAGGTTATTAAAACCGAGGGTTTGGATTGGCCAAACATGGTCGTCGGATCATCCGGGGCATGAAGTTTTACTACGTGCCACCAATAAAAATATTTATCCTGGTGAACGCGATTTATTTGCAACCAATATGCTGGAAGCCAATAAAATTGTTATCGGACCTTTGATCGACAGATCATACAAAAGTCAACAGGGACATATTGTTGTTAGGGTTTTGCCTGGGGGAAAGGAATATTATATAATCATACTCGACGACTCCTCACCTGAAATGCAGGTGAAAGCAGTATTTGGGCCCTACCAATCAAAAGCAAAAACAATTCACTAAATACAATTTAAATTTTCGAAACCAATGAAGCTGGCTTTACTAACATTTTTTTTGCTGATTTTCTTTAATACCGGTTTTGTACAAACGAAAAAATCCGGCAACCTTGTGGTCATTACCCTGGATGGTTTAAGATGGCAGGAGTTATTTGGCGGTGCAGACAGTTTACTAACTTTTGATACTTCTGCCATATACAGTACTTCTTTTGTACAGAAAAAATATTGGGCTGCAACTGCCGAAGAGCGGAGGAAAAAACTGATGCCTTTTATGTGGGGTACAATTGCGATTAACGGTTTAATTGCGGGCAACAGAATGTATGGCAACAAAGTAAATAATGCAAATCCATATTGGTTTTCTTATCCCGGATATAATGAGATATTCACTGGATATCCTGATAATGGCGTTAATTCAAATGATAAAATCCCGAATCCGAACGAAAATGTATTGGAACATTTGAATAAGAAAGCTGCATTCAAGGGAAAAGTTGCAGCATTTGGTTCATGGGATGTATACAGTTATATTTTGAATGAAAAAAGAAGCGGTTTTGTGGTGAATGACGGCTTTAGAGACCTGCAGGGAAAGCTTACTGATAAACAGGTTTACTATAATAAAATTCAGCATGAATTACCTGATTTGTTTCATGGTAGTGAGAGATTGGATTTCGCAACTTTCTCTATCGGCTTCGAATACATGAAAGTGAATAAACCACGCATTATTTATTTTGGTTTTGGGGATACCGACGAGTTTGCACATGGCGGGTTATATGACTTTTATATGGATGCGGCAAACAATACAGATCAATGGTTACAATCGATCTGGAATTTTATTGAGTCCACTCCAGGATATGCAGGTAATACAACAATGATTATTACAACTGACCATGGCCGTGGGGCAGCGGCAGAGGGAAAATGGAAGAGTCACGGTGAAAAAACATTGAATTCAAATGAAATCTGGTTTGCAGCTATCGGGCCATCCATTTCGCCAAAAGGTGAATTGAAAACGGAAGCTCAATATTACCAGGGTCAGATTGCAGCCACAATTGCCCAGATACTTGGAGAGCGTTTTAACCCCGTTGCACATAAGCCACTTGAATCATTGGATTTGTTATCTAAATAATTTATTTATGCAAATGTTATCAACTTCAGCAACAGAAACAGCCGATTACATGATTTCACTGTACACAGAATTTGGTGATGCAGATTATATCGGCGAGCCGGTATCCCAGCTGGAACATATGTGTCAGTGTGCATTGCTCGCGGAAGCAGAAGGCGAAAATGAAGAAGTGATTCTGGCAGCTTTGTTTCACGACCTGGGACATTTTTGTGAACATCTGCAAACTGTACAACAAATGAATGGTTTCGGCGTCGTTGATCACGAAGGATTAGGTGCTGCAATGTTGCTGGAGAAAGGCTTTTCGCCGAATATTGCCAGCCTTGTACGCAATCATGTTGAGGCTAAGCGATACCTGACTTTTAAATTCCCAGAATATTATGCAAGGTTATCAGAAGCCAGCAAAGAAACGCTCAAATTCCAGGGAGGAAGGATGAGTGCCGAAGAAGCGCAGGCATTTGAAAATGATCCGCTGTTTACTTTACATATCCGGCTGCGGCAATGGGACGAAAAGGCAAAACTTGAAAATCAACCATTGCCTTCATTGGATAAATTCCGGGAGATGATGATACGGCATTTACAAAGCAGGGGAATCAACTGATAGTTTATTTCATTTTATTCAAAATAACAGCAATGGCATTTAAATTGGCAGTTTTTGATATGGCAGGCACCACAGTGGAAGATCAGGATGCAGTGGCGCATTCTTTTGTTTCTGCTTTCAGAAAAAATGGTATTGAGGTTGCCCCTGATGTGGTAAAGCCGCTGATGGGATATAAAAAGACACTCGCCATCGAAACAGTTTTAAAAGAAAAGGGTGTTGAATACAGTGTTGAAAGCATTGATAAAATTCATGAAGATTTTGTAGATGAGATGGTTACTCACTACAGGGAAAGTGATGATGTAAAACCATTGCCGGGTGCTGAACAGCTGTTTCGCAATTTACATAGTAAGGGCATCTCAATCGCTTTAAATACAGGTTTCCCGCGTATAATTGCAGACACTATCGTAGAAAGGCTGGGATGGAAAAAGGATGAACTGATCGATGATTATATCGCAAGCGATGAAGTGGAAAAGGGTCGCCCTGAACCTTTTATGATCCGCGCATTGATGTTGCGTGCTGGCGTAACCGATTCTTCAGAAGTTTTGAAAGTTGGTGATACGGAAGTGGATATTAATGAAGGAAGAAATGCCGGTTGTGGATTGGTTGTTGCTGTAACCACAGGTGCTTTTACCCGCCAACAACTGGAGCCTTACAATGCGGATCATATAGTGGACAATCTGAATAGTTTGGAAGACCTTATTAACTGATGCGCTAAAATTCAGTATGAACATCAGTACAAAAAAAGCAACGGGCGTATTGAAAGCTGCTGTAATAGCATTCCTTGCATATTCCGCTGTTTACGCATTTCGCAAACCATTTACAGCCGGCAGTTATAATGATATTCAATATGGTGGCATCACCTATCAAACGCTTTTAATTATTGCACAGGTGATAGGGTATATGCTGAGTAAATTCGCAGGCATTAAGTTCATATCATCAATGAGCCGTACCGGCCGATGGAAATCATTAGCATTACTTATTGGTATTGCCTGGTTTTGTCTTTTCGTATTTGCTTGGATTCCTCCTCCATTTGGTGTTATCCCACTTTTTGTAAATGGTTTTGTACTGGGTTTTATGTGGGGTATCATTTTCAGTTATATCGAAGGCCGCACTGCTACCGATTTCATGGGGACTGTAATGGCAGTTTCATTCATTTTTGCTGGCGGCTTTACCCGCACAGTAGCCCGATGGATTACTGTTGCGTGGGGCGTCAGCGATTTCTGGATGCCATTTATTACTGGTTTAGTATTTATTGCCCCGATAGCCTTACTAACTTACCTATTGGAAAAATTACCCCAGCCCGATGAAAAAGATGTGAAGGAAAAATCGGAGCGGACACCGATGACCCGTGATGACCGAAAAGCTTTTCTCAGGTATTTCAGCGGAGGTCTGATAGCTGTAGCCGGAACTTACCTGGTTTTAACAATTATGCGTGACATAAGGGACAACTATATGTCTAACATGTGGGATGAAATGGGATACGCCCAGGACTATGGTGTTTACGTTCGTACAGAAACAGTCAGCGCAATTGTGATTCTATTACTACTGAGTTTAATGGTTTACATCCGCAACAATTTTAAAGCTTTTATAGTAGCACACTGGATCATTGGATTGGGACTTGCCGGTGCCGGTATTATTTCACTACTATTTGTAAATGGACAAATTGCAGGCCATTGGTGGATGCAGCTGACCGGCTTAGGTTTATACTTTAGCTACATCCTTTTCAACTGTATCTTTTTTGAAAGAATGATTGCTACATTCCGTATTAAAGGAAATGTTGGATTTGTAATTTACGTTGTGGACGCATTCGGATACCTGGGAAGTGTGATGGTAATGATATCGAAATCGTTTTTTCCAGTGGCGCTAAAGTGGTCAAATTTTTATGCCAATGGGGTAGTGATAGGTTCCGTATTAGGTGTTTCAGGAATTATTCTTTCGATGTATTTTTTTAAAAGAAAATACCTGAAGACCAAATCTGAAAATCTCATTGATAATCAGGTGGCACATTTGGTGACCACGTAGCAACCAAACTTTTAAATTCATTGTGAATACCATGCATAAAAGATCGGCGATAGTGATTGGTGCGGGAATAATCGGGCTGGCTACCGCAAGAGCGCTGGCAGTGAGGGGTTACAGCGTAACGGTATTTGAAAAAAACAGTTTTGCAGCAGGTGCTTCTGTAAGAAATTTTGGAATGGTATGGCCTATCGGACAGCGAGAAGGGCTCGAATACGAGAGAGCGATATTGTCAAGGAATATTTGGAAAGATGTATGTTCAGCTGCCGGTATTTGGTTTGAAGAAACCGGCTCTCTTCATCTGGCTTATGAAAAAGATGAATGGCAGGTATTGGAAGAACTGGCTGTGATATATAAACATCGGGGATATGAGTTATTAAATGCAGAACAAACCCTGGATAAATCGCAGGCTGTGGTACCCGCCAATCTGAAAGGTGCATTGTATAGTAACCAGGAAATGATAGTTGATCCCCGAAAAACCAGCGCTGGTATTGCCGCCTTTCTACAGCAGCGATATGATGTTAAGTTTCATTTTGGAAAAACAGTTACCGGTATAGCCTACCCGAAAATATTTTCTAACCGGGAAGTATGGGAGGCGGATGAAATTTTTATTTGCAACGGTGCCGATTTCGATAATCTGTATGGAAATATTTTTCGTGAACTGCCACTTACCCGATGCAAACTCCAAATGATGAGAACTGTTGTGCAGCCGGGCCACTGGAGAATAGGGCCACCTTTATGCGGAGGGCTTTCTCTCACTCATTATAAAAGTTTTGCTGCGGCTAAAGGTCTTCAACAATTAAAAGAAAGATTTGAAACGACCATGCCTGAATACAATCAGTGGGGAATTCATGTGATGGTTTCGCAAATGGAAAATGGCGAACTGGTGATTGGCGATTCACACGAATATGGCTATACCCTGGATCCTTTAGACAAAGATTACATCAATGCACTCATTCTAAAATACCTTCAGCAATTTGCCCACTTCAGGGATGCCACAATCGCGGAAACCTGGAACGGAACCTATTCAAAGCTTACAGACGGATCAACACATATTTTGCTTGAACCTGAAAACGGCGTAACGTTTATCAACGGTTTAGGGGGCGCTGGAATGACTTTGAGTTTTGGATTATGTGAACAAATTGTAGCGGCGCGCACATCCTGATAAGCTAAAGCCTCTTTCAATTCATTCCCTGTTTTTGCAGTTTCAAACAGCGGAAAATGCAGTCCATATTTTTTCTTTTTTGTAATTTAAAGGATAACTATATCTTCGCTGTCTTCTTAAACACCGAATCATGTCTCGTTCTATCATTGCCCAATTGCCTTGTTAAGCGATAATCGGATCAGGTTTTTCGCTACTTCCGCCTTTCACAGGCTATCATAACTATTTTCTTTTTTTTAAATTGATTTTATATGCCAACAGTAACAGGGCAACAGGGCAGCTTGTCATCAATCATACCACTAATTAAACAGGCGCTTAAAGGCGAGGAACTTGACTATACTACAGGTAGTTTACGCAAAGCAGTAATTCTTTTAGCTATTCCTATGATGCTGGAAATGATCATGGAGAGTGTATTTGCAGTAGTTGATATATTTTTTGTAAGTCACCTGGGTAAACATGCAACATCAACAGTGGGACTCACTGAATCCGTGATTACAATTGTGTATTCACTTGCTATTGGTATCAGCATGGCTGCTACAGCAATGGTGGCGAGAAGGGTGGGAGAGAAAAATACAGTTGAAGCGTCGAAGGCTGCAATGCAATCGATTTTTGTTTCCTTGTTTATTACAGTGATCGTAAGCATTGCAGGAGTCATATTCGCACCGGAGATACTGAGATTAATGGGAGCAGAAGCAGAAGCTATTCAAATGGGTACCACTTATACGAGAATTATCTTCGGTGGAAGTGCCGTGATTATGTTGTTGTTTCTGATTAACGGAATTTTCAGGGGAGCAGGCAATGCTATGATTGCAATGAAAAGTTTATGGTTGGCCAATTTGTGCAACATCATCCTTTGTCCGCTATTGATCAGGGGATTAGGACCAATACCCGCGCTTGGGCTCACTGGCGCTGCAATTGCAACTACTATAGGAAGGGGTATTGGTGTGATGTACCAGATCTATCATTTATTTAATGGAAAACATATCATCCGGTTTAGTCTTAAGTTGATGAAACCTTCTGTCACAGTTATTAAATCTTTGATTAATATCGCGTGGCCGGCCACGCTGCAATTTCTCATCGGTTCGGGAAGCTGGATAGTACTGGCTGCATTAGTGGTGCAAACGGGTCATAGTGAAGCATCCGCAGGTTATCAGATAGCCATCAGGATTATCATGTTTTTTATATTACCAGCCTGGGGTATGAGCAATGCTGCAGCAACACTTGTAGGGCAGAATCTTGGCGCAGGTAATCCGGAAAGGGCAGAAAAATCAGTATTACAAACCGCTAAGTACAATGCCATTTTTATGGGCGCGATGTCTGTGATATTTTTGATTTTTGCCGGCCCTATAGTTTTCATCTTTACTCAAGATCCGGCAGTTGCAGTATATGCTGTTCAAGCCATGCGTATCATCAGTGCAGGATATATATTTTATGGTATAGGAATGGTGATGGCTAATGCATTTAACGGCGCCGGCGATACCAGGACCCCAACCATTATCAATCTATTTGGGTTTTGGTTTTTTCAAATTCCATTAGCTTATTTGTTGGCTAAGGTTGCGGGATTCGGTCCCACCGGAGTTTTTATCGCTATCCCGGTAGCAGAAACTGCTATTACCATCATTGCCTGGATAATGTTTAAAAAAGGTAAGTGGAAATCAACTAAAGTATAATGCAGAGAAATATCAAAGGGGGAAAATTTTTCCCCCTTTTTATTTTTCTGGCATCGCTTATGTGTAGTCAGGTAAGCTTCAATATAATAAGTCGATCATCTGCTTCTCAAATTTCCGTCGTTGAGATTACTGGCATGATTTTTAATAATTGATAGTCTGTCTCACGTTATTACCTCCGATCCCACGAATACATCAACGTTATCATTGTTATCTGCATTTAAGTTCATTTCCTAAATGATCGGGTAACATCATAACCAAACTTACCTCTGAACATCCACAATCATAGAAGCATATTCATCCTGCTTATACCCGATTATGAAAAATCATGTACCGTTTTCATTTACCCGAAAGTCAACGCTGCTTTTATTTTACTTTTTTTTGTTTTTAATTCCCGATTTGGTTTTTGCACAACCTCTTGAATCGCCCGGTGACGGTGCTGTATGGAAGGATATTGTCAGCAATAGTAGTTTGAATTTCCAACCCCGGCACGAAGCAGGATACGTTGGTATCAATGGAAAATTTTATATGGTGGGAGGTCGCGGCAATCGCGCGTTAAATGTTTTTGATCCGCTAACACAGGAGTGGACCGAAGCATCTATTCCATTCAATAAAGAACTTCATCATTTTCAAGCCATCAATTTCCAGAATAAACTATACCTGATTGGTGCTTTCACAGGTAGCTTTCCTGATGAAACGCCGATCGGAGACATCTACATTTATGACCCGTCAACTAATGAATGGGAAGTTCGTACTGATGTTATTCCTGTTGCACGAAGAAGAGGTGCAGCAGGTGCTGTCGTATACAATAATCAGATTTACATTATTGGTGGAATAATAAACGGACACACAAATGGCTGGGTAAAATGGTTTGATAAATACGATCCGGCAACAGGAAAATGGCAAATTCTACCTGATGCCCCACGCGAAAGAGATCATTTCCAGGCTGTGATTGTAACCAATAAATTGTATGCAATTGCCGGCCGCAAAACTGGTTTTACTTCACTACTCGGCGATACTGAAACTGCTGTCGATGTCTACAATTTTTCAACCGGAAACTGGACCACATTACCACCGCAAATTCATTTACCCACTGCCAGGGCCGGTGCTGCAACTTTTGAAATCGACGGCAAAATAATTATTGCCGGAGGCGAAAGTGAAAGTAATGGCGCCCATAATGACGTAGACATTTTCGATCCTTCGGTTAACACCTGGTCTGCACTTCCGCCATTGAATAACGGCAGGCACGGCATTCAGGCAATTGCAGATAACGGAATAATTTATATAGCAGGTGGTTGGGGATATGTTGGCGCGTCGGGGGAAGAATTAATTACTCAGGAAAGTCTTTCTTACTCAGCAACTGTACCGCAAATCCGGCCTGTATTGCTAAAGCTTCTGCCAGATGTATTATTATCAACAGATTCAGTGCCTCTGCAAATTGACCTCAGCAATTATTTTAAAATGCCTGATGGCAGTACTTTGAATTATACTTTCTTTTATGACTCATCAAATACAATCATAAAATCAGCAGAGATTGAAAAGGATTTATTACAACTGGAATTAAATAATGGGAAATCTGGCAGTGCCGTAATAAAATTGCGGGCGACAAATAATGCAAGCCTGTTTATTGAAGATAAATTTACCCTAACCATAAAACCTGCTTATTTATCCGCCCCGGTTATTACAGCTCCTATTCCTGACCAAAAAATTGCATTTAATTCAAGACAGGTTAAAGTTTTTGTGGGCAAAGTTTTCAACGACGACAAAGGAGTTGGTAATCTGCTTTTTTCAATTCCTAACATCACAAATAAAAATATTATCAGTTCGGCTGAAATAATAGGCGACACTTTGTTTGTTGCTTTTAACCCTAATGCAACAGGCCGTACTGCAATTTATGTGAAGGCAACTGACAAAGACAATCTATCTGTTACAGATGCTTTTCTTTTGGAATTAGTATCCAAAACTGTATTGTTACCAACGGTTCGTTCACCCCTTAATGATTTACAACTTTTTAAGAATTCACTCCCCCGGGTTATTGATTTATCCGCAGTATTCTCACATGCAAATGGCGCTGAAAAGCTTAAGCTTTCAATAAAAAATTCAAATCCTAAAATTCTTAAAGCAGTGATATCCGGTGATAGTCTTAGCCTTAGACTTATGCCTGATAGCACTGGAAAAGCTGAGTTGATTATTAAAGCGACTGATGCAGCTGGTAATTTTGCAGAAGATAAATTTAATGTCATCATCATAGAAACAGGGGGAAGTCCAGTATTTGAGTTGCGTATCAACAGCGGAGGTGGATCTCTCATATTTAAAGGTGACCAATGGATAGCCGACACTTTTTACCAGGCTGGAAAAGTGTACAATGCACCCGGGAACATCACTGGTACAGATAATCAGGAAATATATAAATCGGAAAGGCATGGTGACTTTAGTTATGCGATCCCTGTTGCGACCGGTAAATACAATGTGAGACTACATTTTTCGGAAATTTATTTTGATTCACCGGGGAAAAGGATATTTAATATTGATATTGAAAACAGGAGTAAAATAATTGACTCACTTGATATTGTTTCAATTACCGGCGGCAATTCAATTGCTTACAGCACTGAATTGGATAGCATTAATGTTGATGATGGGTTTTTGAATCTCAATTTCATTTCGATAGAGAATTATGCAAAAATTTCCGGCATCGAAATCTTCAGTGTCGCAAGGCAAAACATTAATCTTCCGCCATATGTCTCTTTTGCTATTCCTGATCAGGAAATGAAATATGAAGACAATATAAAGGTTGTGAACGTCTACAAAGTTTTTTCCGACGATATGGGATCGGTACCATTAAAGTTAACTGTGGAAGAAATTACAGATAGTTCAAAATTAACCGAAGCAATAATTTCAGGACTAACAATATCATTGAAAAAAGCTGCTTTGCAAAGTGGAACAACAGCGATAAAAATCAGGGCAACAGACAATAGTGGTGCATATGCCGAAGAAGAATTTTTGCTGACGATTAAAGAACCCGCTCCTTCAAAACCAATTGTTTTACGTCCATTGAGCGACATCAATGAAAAAATGAATGCGGTAATTCCTCCAATCAATATCAGCAAAACATTTTTTGATAACCGGGGTAACGATCGGCTAGAATATTCATTGCAGGTTATCGGTAATAACCTCTTCAGCAAAATTGGAATCAGCGATGGGCTACTATCTGTCAATCTGAATAAGAATGTTTTCGGTTCTGCCATCATTAAGGTGAAGGCAATTGATAAAGACGGACTTTTCGCGGAGGATGAATTTAACATCAATATTATCAGCACCGACTCATCAGTAGTCAAAAGTATTGCTATTAATGCTGGTGGAGAATCAATTGTAAGTGAGTTTACACAATGGCAATCAGACACTGGATACATCGGTGGAAATAGTTTTACCTACCTGGATTATTTACCATCTGCAGGCGATAGCGTTTTGCGAACTGAAAGGTTTGGAAATTTCAGTTACAAAATTCCTGTTACAAACGGAACCTATAAAGTGAGGCTTCACTTTGTGGAATTGTTCTGGCGCAAAGCGGGCGAAAGAGTATTTAATGTAGACATCGAAAATGGACAGGGCCTTCTTAAAGCATACGATATCCTGGTAAAAACTGGTGCACCTTCTATCCGGGTAGTTGAAGAAACTGACAGTGTCATAGTAACTGATGGATTTATGGATATTAATTTTGTGACGGTTGTTGACAATGCAAAGATTTCAGGTATTGAGATTATTCAGCAAACATCAACTGTTTCTGCAACTGCTCAGCGGAAAATGATAAGCGAAGGCAATCTGAGGGATATGAATTTTAAGATATATCCAAATCCTTTAGCCGGCAATACTGTATACATAGATATTCCACAAAACTTTGCAGGGCCAAATACTAACATCAGTTTCGTGAATATGCAAGGTGAATTAGTGTTTAAATTTACAGGGGTCAAAAACAGTACAAGGTCAATTCCGGTCCAATTACCGGCATCGCTGGCGAAAGGAACTTATTTAGTGTTGCTGAATAACGATGGCCAAACAAAAATTTCGAAATTGATTATTCAATAAAAGAAAAAAAGCCGGGTAACTACCCGGCTTTCATCATAGCATCAAATACAGTTTCATATTCCTTTTCAGCATTTACCAGTTGGGTATTAATCTGCTGGTATTTTTTTTCTGTTTCAGCGAATTTTTGTCGGTCTGAATAAATAGCAGGATCAGCAAGTTCCTGCACCGCCACCTGCTTTTTTTGTTGCAGATCCGCAATTAATGATTCAAGATCCGCAAATTTTTTCTCAAGCTTTTTCTGTTCCTTTTGTTTTTCTTTATCTATCGACTGATTTTTATCTCCCTGTACGCTTAATGTTTTTTTTTCAGCAACGGGTTCATTGGCGGGTTTAGCAGCAGGTTTGGGAGGTGCTTCATTTTTTTGTTTAGTATTTCCCTGTTTCTCCATTCTTTCTTTCCACGCCACCCACTCATCATAACCACCTTTAAACTCTTTAATAACTCCGTCCTCAATTTCCCAAATCTTGTTGGCACTTTTTGAGATGAAATACCTGTCGTGACTAACTAATATAAAACTGCCTTCGTACTTATTGAGTGATTCCACAAGTAAATCAACAGAGAGCATATCAAGGTGATTGGTCGGCTCATCGAGTATCAGAAAATTCGCTTTACTTACTATAGTTTTAGCCAATGCAACGCGGGCTTTCTCTCCACCACTTAATACTTTGATTCTTTTATCAACATCATCTCCGCTGAATAAGAAACATCCCAGTAAAGTACGTAGTTCCAGGTCTGTTTTCTGACTGCCCGCCAGCTGCATTTCTTCAATCAGTGTATTGGTAAGGCCCAACGCCTCTAACTGATGCTGTGCATAAAAACTTTCTTCAATGTTATGTCCCCATGTTCTTTCACCTTCAAAAGTTTCAGTACCAGCAACAATTCTCAACAAAGTAGATTTCCCTTTTCCATTGGCTCCAATCAAAGCAATTTTATCTCCTCTGTCTATTTCTGCAGAAGTACTGTTGAGAATCTGGAGCGGTCCATAATTCTTACTTATATTTTTTAATGAACAGATCACCTTCCCTGGTACTTTATCGATCCTGAAATTAATCCTGATTTCGGGCCTTTCCAATCCGCTTTCCTCAATCCTGTCAAGCCTCTCAAGACGCTTCACTATACTTTGCGCCTGAGCCGCTTTTGATGCTTTTGCTTTGAATCGCTCTACAAAGCGTTCCTGCTGCCTGATATAGTCCTGTTGGTTTTCGTAGGCACGCTGCTGTAAATCCAGTCTCACTTGTTTTTCCTTTTCATAATACTGGTAGTTGCCAGTGTAAAAATGCAGTTGCTGCTGGTATAATTCAACTATTTTAGTCACCATCCGGTCAAGGAAAAATTTATCATGGCTCACAATTACCACGGCGCCTTCATAATGTAGGAGATATTTTTCCAGCCATTCAATAGAAGGTAAGTCAAGGTGATTCGTAGGTTCATCCAGTAAAAGCAGATCGGGCGCCTGGAGTATCATTTTCGCCAATAGCACGCGCATCCTCCATCCTCCACTGAACTCACGATATGGGCGCTGAATATCTGTTTGAGAAAATCCCAGTCCATGCAAAACCTCTTCCGTGCGATGGTGAATGGTATATCCTCCCAAAACCTCAAGTTCATGTAGCTTATCAGTATAGAGGTTCAGCTTTTTCTCATCATACTCAGCTTCCAGCTCATGGCCTAAAACTTCAATCTCTTTTTCAAGCTTTATAATCCTTTCGAAGGCGCTTAACGCCACTTCTAGGATAGAAGAATCCGTATCAAAACTGAGCAGGTCCTGGTGGAGATAACCAATGCTTGTGGTGCGGCTACGCTCCATGGTTCCCTGCGAAGGGAGATAATCACCTGTTAAAAGCTTTAGTAAAGTCGATTTTCCGGTTCCGTTATAGCCAATAAGCCCGATCCGCTCATTCGGCTGAATATGCCAGGTGGCATCTTTCAAAATCACACGCGATCCAAATTCAAAAGTAACATTCTGTAAACCTGCCAGCATAGGGAGCTATAATTGTTAAATAAAAGCGCAAAGGTAATACAATACAGCCGGGAGTTGAATTACCTTTGCGCAGCAATATAAAATTTATGAAATTAGTATTTTATATCCTTTCCATTCTGCTGCTGGCGGCATGCGGCGGATCAACAGAAAAAACAAGTGAAGATGCAGGTGAAGCTGCCCCGGCTACTGTGGTACCGCTTGAAAATCAGTCTGCCAGTGATCAAAAGCTGACGATTTTACTTGATGAATATTTCAGTCTGAAAGATGCGCTCACAGACGCCGACAGCCTGGGGATCAATACTGCAGTCACAAAACTGCTCGCTGTTGTAGACACAATTAAAACGGATTCAGTTGAAACCGACGCATTAATTACCGATCCGGTAGTAAAACTTCAATCGAATATTATTGCAGAAGCAAAGGGCTTGTTGGGAGAATCAAACCTCACTGAAAAACGCAGAGCTTTTAGTATGATCAGCGAAAATTTGAAAACCCTTGTTGAAACCACCCAGTATAAAGGGCAAACACTATTTCAGCAAACCTGTCCGATGGCTTTTAACGACGATGAGGCAGCCAGCTGGCTGAGCAATTCAACAGAGATTGTAAATCCTTACCTCGGCAGTAATCACCCTAAGTACAAATCTGGAATGCTGCATTGTGGTGAACTGACAGATACATTATCTTTTAAATAGTCGATTTGTTCCGGGGATGGAATAACAATGAATTTTATCGGCTGAACTTTTGGGCAGTAGGTATGTTGAAAGGATCTGGCTTATGAAAATGAAGAAATTATTGCTTTTATTGGGTTTCAGTATCATTTTCGCTGCAGCTTCGGCCCAGCAGAAATATACGATCAGTGGATATATCCGGGATTCTCTCAGCAGCGAAACATTGTTAGGCGCATCAGTAACAGTTAAAGGCCAAACAAAAGGCGTTAACTCCAATCAGTATGGATTTTATTCTATCACTTTACCAAAGGGTAATTATACACTTGTTTGCTCATTTGTAGGTTATCTTTCTCAGGAAGTTGACATCGAACTTAACGAGGATTTGAATATAAGTTTCTCTCCATTTCCAAAATCAAGTTTATCGCAGGAAATTGTCATTTCTTCCAAAAGACGGGATGCAAATGTGAAAGATGCCCAGATGGGCAAGATTGATCTGTCGATGAATAAAATCAGGTCTGTACCAGTCATTTTTGGCGAAGTGGATCCATTGAAAACATTGCAGTTGATGCCAGGTGTTTCAAATGCAGGAGAAGGCAATAGCGGAATTTATGTACGCGGCGGAGGCCCTGATCAAAACCTTATAATGCTGGATGACGCTGTTGTTTACAATACCGGTCACCTTTTTGGATTCTTTTCTATTTTTAATGGCGATGCGATAAAAAACGTAACGCTGATCAAAGGTGGCATTCCAGCTCAGTTTGGTGGACGTTTATCTTCAGTATTGGATGTAACCATGAAAGATGGGAATATGCAGGAATTCCAGGCTGAAGGAGGTATTGGAACTATCGCTTCCCGATTGTCGGTTCAGGGGCCGATAGTTAAAGACAAAGCGTCTTTCATTTTATCAGGAAGGCGCACTTACGTTGACTTGCTGGCCAAACCTTTCATTAAAAAAGGAAGCAACTTTTATGGTTCCGGCTACTTTTTTTACGACCTCAATGCTAAAGTGAACTATCGTTTTTCAGATAAAGACCGGCTGTATTTCAGCGGATATTTTGGCAGGGATGTATTTGATTTTGTCAATAGCAAACGGTCTTTCGACATACAGATTCCGTGGGGAAATTCAACAATGACAGCAAGATGGAATCACGTATTCAATAAAAAATTATTTGCCAATACTACTGTCGTTTATAATGACTACGAATTTGATTTCGGAGCAGTACAAAACAATTTTGAGTTAAGGTTACAGAGTGGTATAAGAGATATGAATCTCAAATCAGATTTTGATTATTACCTCTCTCCAAAACATAAATTAAAATTCGGAGCCGCTTATACCTATCACCGATTTACACCTTCAGTGGTTTCGGGACGCCAGGACACCACTGTATTTAGTCCCAATAACTCCCAGGTGAAATTCGCTAATGAAGCTGCCCTGTATGTACAGGATGATTGGGAACTCAGCGACAGGATTAAAGTGAATGCAGGTATGCGTTATAGTTGGTTTCAGCAGATTGGCCCTTACAAGAAATATCTCCAGGACGACGACGGCAATAAAATGGATAGTGTGTCTTATGGCCGCTTCGATGCAGTAAAAACATATGGCGGCCTGGAACCACGTTTAACTGTTCGGTATGCATTAAACGATGAAACATCCTTGAAGGGAGCAGTAACCAGAAACTTGCAATACATCCATCTTGTAAGCAACGCCGGAACCACACTGCCTACTGATGTTTGGGTGCCCAGTACCTATCGCGTAAAACCTCAAATCAGCTGGCAATATGCGTTAGGCCTGTACAAGAATTTCGATGACAATATGTTTGAAACTTCTGTTGAGGTTTATTATAAATCCATGCAGAATCAAATTGAATATAAAGAGGGTTACACGCCTTCGATAAGGGATAGTGAAGAAGAATTTGTATTTGGAAAAGGCTGGAGTTATGGTGCTGAATTTTTCATCAACAAATCAAGAGGAAAACTAACGGGTTGGATTGGTTATACACTGGCATGGACCTGGCGTAAGTTTGATGGTCTCAATGCAGGTGAAAAATTTCCGGCTAAGTACGATCGGCGACATGATCTATCCGTAGTTGCCATATACGAATTATCAAAAAAATGGAAACTTAGCGGCGTATTTGTTTATGCAACCGGAAATGCAACTACTTTACCCGAAAGATTTTACATTGTAGAAGGAGTACTTACGCAGGAATATAGTGACGTTAACCAATACAGGCTGAGTGCCTATCACAGACTTGATTTTTCGGCAACTTATACGCCGAAACCAAACACTAAAAAAAAATGGAAAGGCAGCTGGGTGTTCAGTATCTATAATACCTACAGCAGAATGAATCCATATTTTATTTACTTCGATCAAACCGGTAGTCCGTACGATGGCACTTTGCAGGTGCAGGCTAAGCAGGTATCTTTATTTCCGATTATTCCTTCGGTGACCTACAATTTTAAATTCTGATTTTCTGGATATTGCACTTCCGGGATAAACGGGTGAATTTGTAAATGGGTCAATGTGTGAATAAAGGGAATCTCAATATCACATTTCATTAACCATCTGTATTTCACCGTTCAACGATTCCTTTCTATTCGGCAGAAGGATTTCATTACATTTAAGGCTCAAATTATACACATGAGAAAACTTTTTACAACCGTATTATTTACTTGTTTTTTGTTGCTGGGTTTTGCACAACCCAATCAACAGAAAGAAACTGGAGAACAGATAGACCAGGACATGATTGCAAAAATCAGGGAGGAAGGGCTTAATAAGTCAAAGGTCATGGAAATTGCCTTTATGCTGACAGATGCCAACGGTCCGAGATTGACAAATTCACCGGGTTATGCAAAAGCTGCTAACTGGGCAATTGCTGAAATGAAAAAATGGGGACTTCAAAATGCTGCTTTGGAACCATGGGGAGAATTTGGCAAAGGATGGGAACTTAAAAAATCATATGTAGCTCAATCGGCACCATATTACAAACCGATGATTGCATATCCTAAAACATGGACCAAAGGTACCAGTGGTTTGAAGCAGGCAGAAGTGATTTTGATTGAAGCAAAAGATTCCGCTTCGCTTGTTCAATATAAGGGAAAATTAAAAGGGAAAGTCGTTTTGCTGTATCGTTCCGATGTATACAAACCACCGTTTACTGCTGATGCCAAAAGATATAAAGATGAAGATTTGGAAAAAATGGCCAACGCAAAAAAACCTCAGCCATTAGACACCGCGCAGCAGAGAAGAATGAGAGAAAATGCAGGCAGAGCCGCTCAGGGGCCGACTCCATTTCCAATTTTACTTAAAAACATGGCTCAAAAAGAAGGAGCAGTGGCCATGTTGAGTGCAAATCCCCGCGGTCACGACGGCACTTTGTTTGTTCAGGGACCAACAGAGAGAAATGCACAGGATCCCAAAACGCCTGAAGCATTCACTGAACTCGTAATCACAATAGAAGATTATCTGAGTATGTGCCGTCTCGCAAAAGCAGGTATTCCTGTAAAGATGGATCTGGATATCGCCACAGCTTTTCAAACTGCGGATACAAAGGGATATAATGTAATCGCCGAAATTCCAGGAACAGACCCGGCATTAAAAGATGAACTGGTTATGCTCGGTGGTCATCTTGATAGCTGGCAGGGCGCCACTGGTGCAACAGATAATGCAGCCGGTTGCGCAGTAATGATGGAAGTGGTGAGAATCTTAAAAACGCTGGATATTAAACCCCGTCGTACAATCAGGATTGCATTATGGAGCGGAGAAGAGCAGGGCTTATATGGATCGAAAAATTATGTGAAAAATCATTTTGCTGATCAGGCCACAATGACGCTGAAACCTGCACATGAAAAATTTTCTGCTTACTATAATATTGACAACGGAACAGGAAAAATAAGAGGAATCTATCTCCAGGGAAATGAAGCTGCGAAAGATATTTTTGCGGAATGGCTGAAACCATTCCATGACCTGGGAGCCACAACCGTTACTGTTGCGAATACCAGTGGAACCGACCACCAGGCTTTTGATGGCGTTGGTTTACCGGGGTTTCAGTTCATCCAGGATCCAATAGAGTACGATACCAGAACACACCATACCAATATGGATTCTTACGACCATTTACTGGCGGATGACTTAAAACAAATCTCTACCATTGTAGCTGCATTTGTATATAATACTGCAATGCGCGATGAAAAAATTCCGAGGAAAACTTTGCCCGCTCCACGTGGGCAATAATATCATTCAAAAAAAAAATCCGGCGCTAAATGCCGGATTTTTTTTTGAATGATAATAATTTACTGATCAGGAAAAACAAAAAAAACAACACCAGTACTGCCACAACTAAAGGAATAAAGAGTGAACTTATCGATGTACCAAAAGCAGCTATATGTTCACCTGTTGAGAGAAAAGCATTACCCGTGCCAACTGTAGCTTTGGTAGAGGCTAGTCTAAGCAAAGAAGTACCGGCATGAATAATACCTGCACTGCCTCCGCCAACCAGTAAACCTGTTACCCATTTTAATAATTCATGATTGCCCGGAAGCACCGAGGTTGCTAACAATGTTCCTCCCGCAATAGCCAGTGGAGTATTTACTGCGTCAAGTATATTGTCAACAAGAGGAATATAGTAACCAAGTATTTCCAGTATTGTGGCAGTGCCAAAACAGATAATAGCTGCCCAACTGCTCATCCAGATAAAACCTTCACTAAGAGGGATAACTCCTGCTTTTCCGGCAACGGCTGCAACCAGTAATGGAACAAACACTCTGAAACCCGCGCTGGCACTAAGTCCTATCCCCAGTGCAATAGCAACTATCCATTCTGTATGCATACGATCAATTTTCTAAAGTCAATAAAAAGGATACCTTCAAAAACATATTGGTATCGTGTCAGACTAAAGTTAAATGATCTCCTTAAATTACTGTATGAAGGCGGAGGTGTTATTCTTTTAACTTAAATCGCACCGTTCCGTTAATCTGTTCCGTGGAAGTGATATTTACCTCATAACGCTTATCCCCAACCGTTACCACCATCAAAGCAGTATTCGGTGGAATAGATCCGAGGTTTTCAGCAATCATCACCAGGTCGTTATCATTCTGATTGGGATCAATTTTTATTTTGATGCTGATCGGAGTGGTGGAAAGTCGTTGTTTGGAAGCGATAAGTTTACCGTTAAAGTATAATGTTATCGTATCCCCATCAACCTGTCCATTATCATAAAGATTAACAGTGAATTCGGGCTCAGGAACTTCGATGGTTTTAATCACATTTTTATTCCGTGCTTCCAACTTACTACTGCCGGTATAAGATGGCATTTTAATTATTTTTTTCGCCTCTTCATCTTTGGTCCTGGCATTTTCAAGAGCGAGCGGTTGTTCCAATCTTGCAGTAGTATCTGTTCTGGGCTTTTTGGGCGTAACCACTGTTTTTGTAGAAGGCTTTTGTGTGGTAGTGTTTGTTTTAAGTTTGCCAGCATCCGTTACCGTTTTCTTGGCTGCTGGTGGATTGGTGGCAGGTTTTTGAGCAGGTGTGGTTTTGGGTCGTGCAGTAGACGATTTCGTAGTGGCTGGTTTGTCTTCCACTTTTTTTGGCGCGGGTTTAGCCGTAGCTACATCTTTAACAGGAGGTTGAACAGGCGTTACTTTCACCAATGCCTTTCTTTCTAATTCGGTTGAGCCGCTTCCACAATTATCTTTTACAGTTGCCGATTTCCATTTACCTTTTAAAACCTCTTTCTCACCCTGTTTGAAAAAAGTAAGCTCATGCGTCTGCAAACAATCTCTGAAATCAGGTGGAGTATTAGCTTTCACCTTAGCCACTTCCGTTACAGAAATTGATTTACTGCCTTTGTCATAGGTACCTTTCAGTTTACAGATAACGTAACAGCGCTTACCATTCAGGTTGAAATAAGTATAAGAATGTCCTTCTACAGCATCTTCTTTTACTTCCAATTCAAGTACGTATTCTGTATGACCGCCCCACATGTCGCTGCTGCTGCCAAAACCGCCGGTCCATTGACCGCTGATTGCCTGAGCAGAAGCCGACAGGGTAAACAGCATGCTACTAATCAATATTAAAAACAACGTCCTCATTATTCTTATTCTTTTATAACTGTTAACGACGCAAATGGACTGCCAATTTAACCTGTTTTTCAGAAATTATGATTTCCAATTTGTAGTAATAGCTCAGCAAAAAATCAATTAAACAGATAGGCATCAATTGATTAAGAGCTGATTTTCACAAATGGTCGACCCTAATGGCCCCGGAAAATCAGTAGATGCTGAAAGTCAGTTTTGGACTTGAGACGAATGAATGTAAAAAAATCTGATACGCAACTGTTTAGATTCTGAAATTATTCCTGATCAGGGGGCAAATTATCATGAAATAAGCGCTTAGGTACACAAGACTTCGTTAAATTTGCACTCCGTTTTACAGGCGGCAAATGAACAACAAGAATGATGAAGATTAGTTTTCCGGATGGCGCTGTTAGAGAATACCAGGAAGGGAGTTCGGCGATGGACATTGCGAAATCAATTTCAGAAGGATTAGCCCGAAAAGTTATTGCAGCAAAAATCAATGGTGAAGTATGGGATGCAACCCGACCTATTCAGCAGGACGCGGGTTTACAATTATTGACCTGGGATGATGCCGATGCTAAAAATACTTTCTGGCATTCCACAGCTCATCTCATGGCAGAGGCTGTTGAATCATTATTTCCGGGTGTTAAATTTTGGGTTGGGCCACCGGTAGATCGTGGATTTTATTACGACATGGATTTAGGCGGCCGGCACATATCCGAAGATGATCTTCGCAAGCTGGAAGTGAAAATGGCGGAACTGGCTAAACAGAATAATGCATATATCCGAAAACCAATTTCGAAAAATGATGCTGTAAAATATTTTGAAGAAAAAGGTGATGAATACAAATTGGATTTGCTATCGGGATTAACTGATGGAGAAATAACTTTTTATACGCAGGGCGGATTTACTGATTTATGTCGCGGACCGCATATTCCAAATACCGGATTGATCAAAGCATTGAAGCTTACAAATATTGCAGGTGCTTATTGGAAAGGCGACGAAAAAAACAAACAGCTTACCCGAATATACGGAGTCAGTTTTCCTACTCAGAAGGAACTTGATGAATACTTGTTATTGCTGGAAGAGGCGAAGAAGAGAGATCATCGCAAACTAGGCAAAGAGCTTGGTATTTACACAATGGATGATGACGTTGGCCAGGGATTGATTATGTGGATGCCAAATGGAACCATCATTATCGAAGAACTTGAAAAACTGGCGAAAGAAACAGAATCTGCCGGAGGTTACAAGAGGGTGGTAACGCCGCATATAGCGAAAGAAAGCATGTACCTCACCAGTGGTCACTTGCCGTATTACGCTGACAGTATGTATCCACCAATGGAAATTGAAGGAGAGAAGTATTATCTCAAATCAATGAACTGTCCGCACCATCATAAAATTTATGCAGCGGAACCTAAAAGCTATCGCGACTTACCTTATCGCATAGCCGAATATGGTACTGTCTACAGATATGAGCAAAGTGGTGAATTATTCGGTTTGATGCGCGTACGTTGCCTTCATATGAATGATGCGCATATTTATTGTACAAAAGAACAGTTTGAATCGGAGTTCAGGGCTGTAAACGATATGTACCTTAAATATTTTAAAATTTTTGGGATCGATAAATATGTGATGAGGCTCAGTTTACATTCCAAAGAAAAACTGGGCATCAAATACGTTAATGAACCTGAATTGTGGCAGGAAACCGAAACAATGGTTAGAGATGTACTCATTTCATCTAAAATTCCATTTGTTGAAGTGCAGGACGAAGCCGCGTTCTATGGCCCGAAAATAGATGTACAGATTTACAGTGTGATTGGAAGAGAGTTTACGCTGGCCACCAACCAGGTGGATTTTTCGCAGGGACGCAGCTTTAAGCTGCAGTATACCAACGCAGAAAATCATGCTGAAACGCCTTTAATTATTCATCGGGCGCCGTTAGGAACGCATGAAAGGTTTATTGGATTTTTGCTTGAACATTACGCAGGAAAATTACCCTTGTGGCTGGCTCCTGTTCAGGTCAAAATCCTGCCGATAAGTGATAAATTCGCTGATTATGGCAGGAAAGTTCTGGAAGAATTGAAAAATGCGGATATTCGTGCTGAATTAGACGATCGGAACGAGAAAATTGGGAAGAAAATCAGGGACACTGAGTTGTTGAAAGTACCTTATATGTTCGTGATTGGTGAGAAGGAAGTGAATGAAAATGCAGTGGCAGTAAGAAAACAGGGTAAAGGAGACGCAGGGATACAGCCACTTACCGAAATTTTGAGTATATTAAAGGAAGAAATTAAAAACCGGCTATAATTATCAATAAAAAAACAGACACCCCTTCGGTAATCAGCAAGCCGGCTGAACGCTGAAGAACATTTACTATGGCATTACAAAAAAGCCCTTTTAACAAAAGCGGCCCTGGTGGTTTCAGAGGAAGATTTACTCCGAGAAAAGAACCAGAACACCGGATAAATCATTACATCAGAGTACCTCAGGTTAGGTTGGTGGGAGATAATGTGGAGATTGGCGTGTATCCAACTTCAGAAGCTCTTAAAATTGCGCAACAGCTTGAACTTGATCTTGTCGAAATTTCTCCACAGGCAGATCCTCCCGTATGTAAAGTTGTTGACTATAATAAATTCCTCTACGATAAAAAGAAGAAGGAAAAAGAAATGAAGGCCAAGAGTAAATCGGCCGAATTAAAGGAAATTCGATTTACTCCAGGAACAGATGACCATGACTTTGATTTTAAAGCCAAACATGCAGAAAGGTTTTTGCAGGATGGCAATAAAGTGAAGGCATATGTTCAGTTTAAAGGCCGGGCTATAATGTTTAAAGAAAGAGGGGAACTCGTTTTGCTGAAGTTCGCCGAGCGTCTCGCAGAAGTAGGCCAGGTTGAAGGTTTACCTAAACTAGAAGGGAAAAGAATGCAGATGGTTATCTCTCCGAAAAGTCATAAGAAGAAAAGTAATAAAGAACAGGCTGATTAATATTATATGATGCCCGTAGGTTTGACCTACTTAGTATGATGTCCGTAGGTTTAACCTACTTAGTATGATGTCCGTAGGTTTGACCTACGGACATCATACTATCGACTTCTTCCATCTCCCGCTTCGTATATACCAAAACGACATACTGAACATACTCAGCCAGTAAAGCCATTCAGATGCCCATCCCCATGTAATTGGCATGTTCCATTTGTGGAGAATGAAATAGACGTATATCGAATAAAGTACAATGGTAATCACTTCAATCATCAGGTTAACGCGGGTATTACCTGTACCTATAACCGAATTCAACCACACTGCAGAAAAAGACATTAATAAGATTGCCGCAGAAACAATATGAAAAACCGGAACCCCCTGCTGAATAAATTCCGGTTTGTCCTGGATTAAACCCAATATCTCCGCCGGAAAAAACTGCATGGGAATAAAGATGCAGAAGGTGATTGCGAAACTTAATCCGGCGATTCTGTTAATCAGAGGTACTACCTTCTCTTTCAAATCCTGGCCAATTATATTACTGACCATGGTGGTGGAAGTAGATGCAAATGACCAGATAAATACACCGAAGAATCCCATCATCACCCGCATAAACTGGCTGATATCAAGCGATACACGGCCGTGATGCGAAATGAGTATGAAAAAAAACTCCCAGCTGGTAATACTGATTGCATACTGTAACACTAACGGCGACGATTGAGTGAAAAGAAGTTTTAACGTCGGCAGATGGAGTCGCATGTCGGAAAACAAACTGAATTTTTTTCCTAAACCTTTGAACTGAATGATGAAGAACACTGCAATCATTCCGATAAATTCTGAGGCAACACTTGCATACGCTGCCCCGTTAAATCCAAGTTTAGGCATACCCAGGTTACCGAAAATCAATCCATAATCAAGAACTACATTTGAAATGGTATCGGCTAGTGTGCCCCATATCAGGAGTTTACTTTGATTTGTGCCTACCAGCAGCGCGTTTCGCATTTGATAGAGATAAAGAAATGGAAGACCCCATATCCGAATGTTCAAAAAGGAAAGTGATTGGGCGTAGAGATCCTCCTCGACTGCGTTTTTCAGAATAAGTGGGGCAATAAGATAGGTGGTTAAAATACCGGCAAATGCAATAGCCACAGTAAGATATATGCTCTGTACAAATAAAACTCCAATTTCATCAAGCCTGTTCTGGCCTGCGCGCCTCGAAATAAGGGCCTGTAAACCATTATTTAAGCCATAACCGATTACAGAAAAAATAAGATAATAAACACCGGTAATGCCTGCTGCGCCCAAAAATCCGGGACCCAGGCGGGCGAGAAAGAAACTGTTAATCAGATAGTTGAATTGGGGAACCAGCAATGAAAAACTTATCGGCAATGATATACTTAATATCTGCCGGTAACTCACATCAAGCTTTAGATGCCCTGCCGTACCCTGATTCATTTGGGCCGCAAACCTACAACTTTATAAAATCCAAAACTCAGGGGATATGACAAACCGCTCACCGTTAAAACAACCGGAGCCTATTCAGATTGCCCCTATCAGGAAAAATCAAGCTTCCTGCAAGGCGTTTTTACTGATTGATTGATCCCATGCACGGTTAAACACCAACAAAATTGTATTATTGCCAATCGTAAACAGATCTGATGGAGCAAGCATCTTTCAATATTAAACAACCGGGTTTTGACCAGCTGGATTTTTCGAAAACTAACCTATTATTAGATTTCGGAGCATCCCACCTGGCCCTTACCACAATGCTTTCATCATCCAACCGATTCGTAGGTTTGGAATTTTTTAAACTGAGAAGTAGTCCACGTCAGGATGAACTCAGAGATTTGCTGTTATCTCATCCTTTTTTCCAAAAACATTTCAACAGGGTGCTGATTTCATTCAATACCAAAGAAAGTGTTCTGCTTCCTGATCAATTGTATAAAGAGAATTTTAAAGAAAGGGTACTGTCGACAATTCATGGAGATTTATATACCGGGTTGGTATTGGCAGAAGACACGAATGTTGGAAATATTAAAAATATTTACCGTGTTCCCGATTTTTACAGGGATGAAATTTCACGCATGTTTCCCAACGGCCACTACCTCCATGTTTATTCTGTAATACTTAAAGCGTTAGAGCATCGCCGAAAAAACTTTCCTTCATCATTCCTCTATGTAATTTTTTATCCAAATCAGATTATTCTCAGCCTGGTGAAAGATCATTCCCTGCAGTTAATTCAAACTTTTCCATACGATATTCCTGAAGATGTTTCTTACCATATATTAAATATTGCAGATCAATTTGATTTGCCTGCAGATGAAATACCTATCCGGATTTCAGGACTTATTGATATTGAATCTGTGCTTTATGCAGAGTTGATGAAATATTTTATCAATGTGAGCACCGACCCGAGGCCTGGATTTTTCTCATACGACGAAAGTTTTGATGAATACCCTTCGCATTTTTTCACGCCCTTTTTCAGTTTAGGATTATGCGTATAATCAGCGGGAAATGGGGTGGATTAAACATTAGGCCTCCTGCCAATATGCCCTATACCCGGCCAACCACAGATATGGCCAGAGAAGGGTTATTCAATGTACTGGGAAACAACCTCGATTTTGAAGCATTAAAATCGCTTGATTTATTCGGCGGAACCGGCAGTATTTCTTATGAACTGGCTTCAAGAGGAGTACCGGATCTTACCATTGTGGAAAAGGACCCGCAAATGCACGCATTTATTTTAATGAAAACAAAAGAAATTAAGATTGAAAATATCAAAGTGATTAAAGATGAAGTATTTCGCTTTATAACACAGTGTACTGAAAAATTTGATTTGATTTTTGCAGGCCCTCCTTATGCAATGACGGAGATTGATGAACTTCCTGTTTTGATTTTTAAAGAAAATCTATTAAACGCAAACGGATGGTTCGTATTAGAACACACTCCAAGAAATGATTATAAATATCATCCGCAATATCGGGCTGAACGAAAATATGGAACAACGATATTTACTATTTTCATCAACAATGAAAAAAAATGAGGCCTATCATTTTTGTAACAGGAATCGGCACCGGAGTTGGCAAAACGCTTGTTGCAGCTATTGTAACCGAGGCGCTTTCCGCAGATTATTGTAAACCCATTCAGGCTGGTTTAGAGGAGATAACAGACACCGCCCTGGTACGTTCATTAATATCCAATACCAGGTCAACCATTCACCCTGAAGCATACCGACTCAAACTTCCTGCATCTCCTCATATTGCAGCAAGGGAAGAAGGTCTGAAAATTGAAGTATGCGAATTGGTCGGGTATCTTTCAAAACTGAATGACAATAATAGCAATCCTTTGGTAGTGGAAGGTGCAGGAGGATTACTGGTACCTATAAACGAAAACGAGACCGTACTGGATCTTGTTAATGCTTTAAATGCTGTGACAATTGTTGTTAGCCGCAATTATCTTGGTAGCATCAATCATTCATTGTTAACAGCAAACGAATTGAAAAGAAATAATGTGATCACTGCAGGGTGGATTTTCAATGATCATTTTATGGCATATGAAGATGAGATTACAAAGTGGTCAGGTATCCCTAAAATCGGAACAGTACCGCTATCCGCAAATCCTGACAAAATATTCGTTAGAAGTCAGGCAACCATAATCAAAAAATCACTCGAGAATCAATTGTTAGCCAATAAGGCGATAGTAAATTATAGAAATGACTAAACGGGAATTAAGGAAGGTATATAAAGAAAAACGCAATTCACTGCAGGATACCACGATGGAAAAAATGCAGGACCTTCTGTTAATTCAGTTTCAAAAACTTGATCTGCCATTTCTAACAGCGATTCATTCATATCTGACGATGATCAATAGCAAAGAACCCGATCCGCATAATATCATCAGATGGCTATCTTTTCGAAACCCTGGAATGATATGTGCCGCACCAGTGACAGACTTCATTACCAATGAAATGAAACATGTGGTTTATGATGAAAAGACTGAAGTCGTGGTGAATAGTTTCGGCATTCCGGAACCCGCTGAAGGAGAAGAACTGAGTGCAGATGAAATTGACCTGGTTATTACGCCGCTGCTGGCTTTCGATGAAAAAGGTTACCGTGTGGGTTACGGAAGAGGTTTTTACGACCGCTTTCTTGCTCAATGCAGAGAAGACGTTTTATGCATCGGCCTTTCTTATTTTACTGCAGAGAAACGGATAGAAGATACCGATACCTTTGACAAAAGGATGAATTATTGTATTACACCAGAAAGGATTTATGAATTTTAATAACATATTTCTCCGTTCATTTCGCATCTTATTGTTTCCATTCGCTTTGTTATATGGAGCAATAATTTTTCTGCGGAACTTCCTTTATGATAAGGAGATATTAAAATCAACGGGGTTTAATCTTCCATTAATTGGAGTCGGAAACTTATCTGTTGGAGGAACAGGAAAATCACCGATGGTTGAATATTTGGCAGGTTTATTAAAAGATCGATACCAGGTTGCCACTTTAAGCCGGGGATACAAGAGAAGGACAAGTGGCTACATTTTGGCTAAGGAAGAATCAACTGCCCTTGAAATAGGAGATGAGCCCATGCAGTTTCATCTCAAACATCCTGAAATAGCCGTGGCAGTAGGAGAGCAGCGTATAGAAGCCATTCCACAATTGTTATACGACCGACCCGATATAGATGTGGTTATTCTCGACGACGCATTTCAACATCGCTCTATAATAGCAGGATATAATATTCTTTTAACTGACTGCAGCAATTTGTACTCAGGTGATTTTTACCTGCCCACCGGAGATCTTCGCGATCAATTGAGTAGTGCTAAAAGAGCCGATTTAGTTGTAGTAACAAAATGCAAACCCGGTTTACCGGAATCAGAAAGAGTGAAAATCAGAAAGGAACTTAAACTGTTTACCAATCAACATCTTTTCTTTACCACGATACGATACGGTATTCCATATCATATTGTTGACCATCATAATCGTGGCCTCAACAGAAAGATGGAGGTGCTTTTAGTGTGCGGGATTGCCAACCCTGAACCACTTAAAAAGTTTTTGCAGGAAGAAACGCACACTTACGAAGCCATGTATTATGCTGATCATCATATTTTCAGCATCGACGACTTAAATGAAATCAAAACAAGATTTCTTGAAATTGAAAACGAAGAAAAAATTATAATTACTACAGAAAAAGATGCTGTAAGACTTGTAAAATTTAAAGAAGAACTATCGGGCTTACCATTTTATGTATTGCCGATAACAGTGAGTTTCCTGTTTAATGAAACAAACCGCTTTAATGATTTAATCATTAATTTCATTGAAGGATTTGATAATGGAGGGAAAAAGTTTAAAAAAATTGGTTAACTATGAAAGGCAAGAAAAATACTAATCCACGAAAAAAACAACCAGCTGCAAAGAAAACAAAATCCACAGCTGGGATACATACAGGCATACTCGAAATTACCAGATCCGGAATGGGATTTGTAATCGTGGATGGCTTAAAGCAGGATATATTAGTAAAACCCGGAGATTATCGCAGGGCATTCCATGGAGATAAAGTGCGGGTACAGATTAAACAGGATGGAATGCGGTCGGGCAGGGCACAGGGCCAGGTAACTGAAGTGCTGGAAAGAAAGCAAACGGAATTTATTGGTCATATTGAAGTGAATAGTGACTTCGCTTTTTTCACTCCTGATGGAGGGAAATCACTTCCTGATTTTTTTGTTCCATTGGCACAATTAAATGGCGCTGTACATGGAGATAGAGTGATAGTGAAGTTCAGCGATTGGCGTAAAGAAGAGAAAAATCCAAAAGGATCAGTATTGTCTGTATTAAAAGGTGAAAATCCAAATGACCTGGCAATGAAAGAACTCATTGCACAAAATGGTTTTCCTTTAACCTTTGATGATGAGGTAACGGAAGAATCCGAAAGGTTGCCTGATGTGATCGGCACTGCAGACATAGAAGGGAGAAGGGATATGCGCGAAATTCTTACCATTACTATTGATCCGGCTGATGCAAAAGATTTTGATGACGCCATCAGTTTCAGAGTGTTGAAAAAAGGGGAATATGAAATTGGGGTGCATATTGCCGATGTTAGTTATTTTGTAGAACCGGATACCGCATTGGATAAATCTGCTTACGAAAGAGCTACGTCAGTTTATTTACCTGACAGGGTAGTACCCATGTTGCCTGAGCACATTTCTAATGGCCTGTGCTCTCTCAGACCTAATGAAGATAAACTCACATACTCCTGCGTTTTCCAACTCAGCTCAAAAGGAGAAATCAAACAATACTGGATAGGTCGCACGGTAATACATTCCAACTACCGGTTCACTTATGAAGAAGTACAGGATATCATTGAAACCAAAGCAGGAATGTATACGACAGAAATACTGGTACTGAATGATCTTGCACAGCGCTTTCGGAAGGCCAGGTTTAAGAATGGGGCAATAAATTTCTCTTCTCAGGAAGTACGTTTTAAACTGGATGAAAATAACAAACCTATAGGAATCGTTATCAAGGAGAGTAAAGAAGCGCATCAGTTGATTGAAGAATTTATGCTGTTGGCGAATCGTACCGTTGCAGAAAACGTTGGCAAAATAAGAGTCAATAAAAAGTCAATCCCTTTTCCTTATCGGGTGCATAATCAACCGGATGAAGAAAAGCTTACACCGTTTATTGAATTTGCAAAAAAGTATGGCCATAAATTTGATATCAGCACACCTGAGGCTATCGCTTCATCGTTCAATAAAATGTTGCAGAGTGTAAAAGGATTACCTGAGCAACATGTGCTCGAACAACTCGGTATCCGTACAATGGCAAAGGCTGTTTACACCGGAGAAAACATTGGTCACTACGGCTTGGGATTTGAACATTATTGCCATTTCACATCACCAATCAGGCGTTATCCCGACATAATGGTTCATCGCATATTGACTGAAGTACTCGCTGAAAAAGTGAAGATTGATAAAAAGATGGAAGAAAAATGTAAACATTGTAGTGAAAGAGAAAGAGCCGCGATGGAAACTGAAAGAGCGGCCAATAAGTATAAGCAGGTAGAATTTATGAGTGATTATGTGGGTGATGAATTTGATGCGGTAATCAGTGGAGTTTCCAGTTTTGGTTTTTGGGCCGAAACGGTTGAACATAAATGTGAAGGGCTGGTGAGTGTCTTCAGCTTACAGGACTACGACGATTTCCGCCATATTGAATCAGAATACTGTCTGGCTGGTAGAAGAAGCGGAAGGACATTTAGAATGGGCGACAAAGTACGGATAAGAATAGTGGCAGCGAATCTTACCAAAAGACAATTGGATTACGAATGGGTACTGAACGCAGAAGCAACAGCAGAACCCAAAAAGAAAAAGAAAAAGTAAACTCACTGGCAGTCAAAAAATATTCTGATGCATCAGTTTGGACAATTAGTTGAAAAATTTGAATCATACTTTGATCGGAGGCATTTTCCAATATCGCCTTCAACTTTATACGACCCTGCGCAGGAATTTCTGGGTATCGGGGGTAAGAGAATAAGGCCTGTAATGTGTTTAATGGGAAATGAACTTTTTGACGCAATATCGACTGATGCGTATCCATTAGCTGCAGCCGTTGAGCTCTTCCATAACTTTACTTTAATTCATGATGACATCATGGATAAAGCGCCACTGAGAAGAGGAAAGCCTACTGTACATGCCGCTTATGGCGAACCCACTGCGTTACTAGGCGGTGATGTTATGCTGGTTGTTGCGTACGATTATTTGAATCAGATTGATTCAAAATACCAGAAAAAAATCATCCAGATTTTTAACAGAACGGCCAGAGAAGTTTGTGAAGGCCAACAGTTAGATATGGACTTTGAGAAAAAGGAACATGTCAGACTCGATGAATATATTCATATGATCGGCCTGAAAACTTCGGTACTGCTGGCTGCAAGTTTAACGATGGGAGCGGTACTCGGAGGCGCGGGTGAAAATAACCAGCAACATTTATATGAGTTTGGCAAAAACCTTGGCATAGCGTTTCAAATTCAGGATGACTATTTAGACGCATTTGGCGATCCGCAGAAATTTGGGAAACAGGTTGGTGGCGATATCATCGCCAACAAGAAAACTTTTTTATTGATTCATGCTTTGGAAACTGCTGATGAAAAAAACAAAGCAGAACTTCTCCGATTGTTAAGCACAAAAGAAGAAGGAAAAGTAGAAAAAGTACTGAACGTTTTCAGAGCCTGCGGAATCGACTCATGGGCACGAAATCTTAAAGAGAAATACGTTCAGCTTGCGATGAAGCACCTGGACGATATTGCAGTTGTTTCCGGGAGAAAAAATTCCCTCACTGAACTTTCTGATTACCTGGTGCAAAGAGACAAATAATTACAGGGCCATTCAGGTAATTGATTCACTCATCCATATATAAAAATTTACTTTCACTTCAGCTTTTGCATGCAATATTTGAATGATAATTAATTGTTATCTTAAGCGCAAATCCCCCGCATGGCCAATAATATATTCCGGAAAAAGTCGATTGAGAAGTTATTGAATGATGCAGCGATAAAAGAAGCTACAGCGGATCATCACGAAAAGATGCACAGGATACTGACTGTACGCGATCTTACTTTCATGGGTGTGGCGGCAGTAATAGGAGCGGGAATTTTTTCTACTATAGGATCTGCAGCATATAACGGTGGTCCGGGTGTTATTTTTCTTTTCATTATTACAGCAGTCACCTGCGGATTTACCGCTTTATGTTATGCAGAATTTGCATCACGGGTTCCGGTATCGGGAAGCGCATATACATACTCGTATGTAACATTTGGAGAAGTTGTTGCATGGATTATTGGATGGGCTTTAATCCTTGAATATGCAATTGGTAATATTGTGGTGGCCATTTCCTGGAGTGCGTATTTCAATAATATTCTGAAAGCAATTGGAATTAACCTTCCTGATTATCTGACGACAGGCTATCAATCAGCAAAAATGGCTTATAACGAAGCATTGGCTGCTAACCTGCCTGCTGATAATTTATTATATAATACAGCACCGTTAATTGCAGGTTTCAGATTCATCATCAATCTCCCGGCATTTATAATTGTAGTATTGGTTACGATGCTTGCTTACATAGGAATCCAGGAAAGCAAGAGAACGGCAAACATGATGGTGATGTTGAAAATCGTCGTATTGATTGTGATTGCCATCCTGGGATTCTGGTACATCTTCTCTGAAGATACAGTTGGCAACTGGACACCATTTTTCCCGAATGAATTTTCAGGCATATTAAAAGGCGTTTCGGCTGTATTTTTTGCCTATATCGGATTTGATGCGGTGTCAACAACAGCAGAAGAATGTAAAAACCCTCAACGCGATCTGCCGCGAAGTATGATTTATTCGCTCATAATTTGCACTGTCATCTATATTGTAACTGCCTTGGTAATAACCGGTATGGTGAATTATAAAGAATTCAACGGAGTTGCCGATCCGCTTGCGTATGTGTTTGAAAAAATCAATATGCAAAAGATTGGATTTATTATTTCAGTTAGCGCGGTGGTGGCCGCTACCAGTGTATTATTGGTTTTTCAATTGGGACAACCCAGAATCTGGATGGCAATGAGCCGTGATGGATTGTTGCCAAAAAAGTTTGCAAAAATTCATAGCAGGTACAGGACCCCGTCATTTGCCACATTACTATCAGGCGGTGCCGTGGCCATTCTTGTGTTGTTTTCTGATGATGGATTAATGACAGACCTGACCAGTATCGGGACCTTATTTGCATTTGTATTGGTGAGCGGCGGAGTATTAATTTTACCCCGTATTAAAAAGCAGGCAGGAAAATTTAGTTTGCCTTATATCAATGGTAAATGGATTATTCCAATACTGTATATTCTCTTTGTTCTGTTGAATAAAGACCGCATTGCCGAAGACCTGGGGAAAATTGCGAATGAAGGTTACCAGGAATTGCTTTTTATACTTTTTATCTTTTTAGCAGGCATTGGAAGTATCCTGACATTTGTTAAGAATTTTTCCATCATTCCGGTATTAGGCGTTTTATGTTGCATGTATCTGATGATTGAAATTCCTGCAAAAAGCTGGCTTGTATTTTTTGGCTGGATGGCTTTGGGTCTGGCTATCTACTTCTTCTATGGATATAAAAAAAGCAGGCTTGCGGAAAAATAAAATCTAAGGTGCAGTAGTGAAAGTGCTTGAAAATCAAGGATTTTTTGTAAAAGACACTCAAATTCCTTAAATTAGAAATAGTTCTTTCACTTTAAAACTTCGCCATATGAACATTATTCAACGTCTCGAAAAATGGGGCGATACCCATCATCCCAAATGGCTCGATTTCATCCGTATTGTGCTCGGCATTTTTCTGTTCCTGAAGGGATTGGAATTTGTAAACAATATGGACAAGCTTACTTCGATTGTAAGTTCAAATAGTTTTTTAGCTGCAATGTCTACTGGTGTACTGGCACACTACATTGTTTTCGCACACATTATTGGCGGTATTTTAATAGCATTTGGTCTACTCACACGTTTTGCCTGCCTCATTCAAATCCCTGTTTTACTCGGCGCATTAATCTTTATTAATATCAGGGGTGGAGGCATCCTCACACCATTTACCGAAATCTGGATGACAATCATTGTATTACTGTTACTCGGCTTTTTTCTGGTTGAAGGCAGTGGACCAATATCAGTAGACAACTATATGGACAAACACACCGAAAAAGACGGTGGCGTGTTGAAGAAATAGTCTGTCTGCTAAATTTTATCCAAAAGCACCGTCTTCACAGGTGCTTTTTCTTTGGCAACTTTAAATACCACTCTAAATGAATTAAATTTGTATTTGCTTCTCAAATTTTAAATTGAACGTGGTTAATGAAATATCAATTGGGTGACAGGGTAATAATGTTGCATTCTGATGAAGAAGGTGAGATCATTGATTTTATTAATGATAAGATGGTGACCATTGATGTAAATGGTGTAAAATTTCCTGTTCATATCGATCAGATCGATTTTCCATATTTTAAAAGATTCTCTCAAAAATCAAAGCCTGAAAAGAAAGCACCGGTTCGGATTGAGAATTTAAAAAAAGAGAAACCTTCAGCAAAATATGGAGTAGATATTGGTGTATGGCTGATTTTTCTTCCGGTATTCGATAAAGATATTTTCGATGATGATGTGGTCGAAAACTTTAAAATATACCTGGTTAATCAAACACAGGACCATTTAAGTTTCGAGTATTCATTAAAGTATGCAGGCGAATCGGATTTCAGTTTGAAGAATGAGATACTACCTTTTGCAGATTTTTATATACATGATATACCATTTGAGAACGTAAATGACAGCCCGAGATTTGAATTCGATTTTTCCTTAAAAATTCAGGATAAAAAGCGTGCAACTCATTTTGAAGCTATAGTAAAAGCGAAACCGAAGCAGATTTTTCAAAAGGTGGAAGAAATCAAGAAGAAGCAATTGGCTCACTTTTCATACGAACTTTATACCACGTATCCTGATAGAGTTGAAGATCCGGGTATGGATTTATCAGGGTTAAGTAAATCCGGCTTCAGAGTATATGATGCCGGAAAAATAAGATCGCACCTTGAAAGTCCACGGACTGTTATTGATCTCCATATTGAAAAGCTTGCTGACAACTGGAAAAGTCTTAGCCCGTATGCTATCTTAGATTTGCAATTGAAAACTTTTGAGAAGTATTATGAACTTTCACTGGCTCATCACCAATCACAGCTAATTGTAGTTCATGGAGTGGGAACAGGCAAATTAAGAGATGAAATACATGATATCCTGAGATTAAAAAAAGACGTGAAGTCATTCGTAAATCAATATCATCCTTCATTCGGATATGGAGCAACTGAAATTTATTTTCAGTATTAATTGTAAACTACAAACCGGGTCATCGCTCTGCAACAATGCAGGGAGGAAAGTCCGGACAGCATAGAGCATCGCACCGGTGAAGAGCCGGGTCCCATTAACCTGGGAACAGACAGTGCCACAGAAAATAACCGCCGGTGTTTGTTCGTCATCGAACAAATAGGGTAAGGGTGAAAATAGGAGGTAAGCGCTCCTGATTTTTATCAGTAATGATGAAAAGGGGTAAACCTTGCGTGCTGAAATGCCACATAAGTCCCTGTATGAGTGGGAAACCACTTCATGTGTATTGACTCGGTACATTTTCCTCAGGGAAACCGGGGATGGGTAGGCAGATTGATTCCCTTAAGTAATTTTGGGAACAGATAAATGATGGCCATTATCGAAAGGTAAAACAGAATCCGGCTTACAGGTTTGTAGTTTATAATATTAAAAAGAAAAGCTCCTGCCAGGAGCTCTTTCTTTTTAATTCATACGGGTTTTACCAAAACCAGTTCAGCCACACATTTATTTTTTGGCTTTTGCAAGCGATAAACTGCTGATCTCAATCATCAGGTTGTTGTGAATTTCAGCGTCTGCTTTGCTGAACATTTCAGCGCCTGGAGTTGCGATCCTGACTGTAGCAATCTCAAAACTTTTGTTGATTGAAGCATCACTTACTACAATGTTGTTGTAGGTGCTTTCAATTCCAACATGTTCAGCTATGAACAAATCGTTCACATCAATGTCTGAAACATGTGCGTAGGAATTGCTCATGATGAGATTTTCTGCACTGAAATAATCATTGATCATTTCATCACCGGCAACACTGTTTAAAAATCCGTTCATCTCTACACTGGTTTCCTTTCTGAATTCATTCTGTACGGCATGGTCAGAAAGGATTAACCATTTCTGCAATGCTTTAAGTTTGTTTTCAGTTAAAGAATTTTTCAGGTTGCTAAAGGCTTCATAATCTGATTTCCTCAGCATTTCTGCGGTAGGGATATCATAAAGCTTCATCATTTTCCTGCCAGCACTTACAGCTGTTTTGGATGAGCAGCACGAATCAGCTTTGTCTGCTGAAATGCTGGTGCTTACTGAAGACCCGGTGTTTAAGGTGTCATCATCCTGCACGAAGGACATTGTTGAAAAAGCCATGGTTAACAGGAGGGTAAAGGCACTTACTTTTCCGGAAATACTCATTCCTTTCCTCATTACCTGGTTAACCTGTTTAAGTGTTCCTACCTTTGGAGTCACTCTTTCGATCTTGCGTTTCATATACTATCTATTGTTTACTGTTTCTCTTTCTTGATTGCATAACAAAGATATGTATTTTATCCACTACCTTGTTATGCATAATACTATGCTTGGTCTATAATCGTTATGAATGGTCAAGTATGTTGATGTGTTGAATATCCGCTTACTGAAAAATTGTAATACCAGCTTAATGCATGCTGATCTGGCGAGCGGTTGAATTATTTCATGATGGCGATGCAAAACTACAAATAACATTTCATTTTTGCAAGTACTAATGTTAAGGTTTTTTAAAATCTATCTAATATTACCTGAATTTATCGTTGCATTTCGTGAAATCACTTCGTAATACTCCCATATCCTAAACAATTTTCAAAGAACTCGTTATTCATCCTACACATAATAGACGGCAGATTTGATATTTTGTTACAAATGAAATGTTAACTATGTCCTTACATGTGTTTAAGGATGCAACCATCTGATGAATGGTGTCAATGAAGGATAGGCGAAGTGATTACTATATTAGTGATACACCGGCTTTAGGAATATTATGTTTTGAAATTTAAGGGGCGTAAATGGGTTCTTCACGCACGCCAGAATCTTCGCTCTAACTGGCAAATGTAGTGTTCGCGGGGGAGAGCCATATATTCCTGATCGGGTGCCGACTAGGTAAATAATTATGCCGAGGACAAAATAAAATTGCCATCTGAGAACGCAGCCCAAAATCAATTAAGACATTTTAATTCAGATAAGGTCCAGCGCTTTGACAAATGTTGTGAGAATCGGAACAAGTGTGACGGAAGTAAGTGAAGGTATAAACAGGTAAACCAATACAGCTAAAACAAGAGAAGCAAAGAAGAGTAACCAATACATGTTTCTTGATCCCTTAGACATGATTTAAAAATTTTCACGAAGATAACCTTCAACTTTTAATAAAAAAATTATCGCCAGCAACAGTTTTTTACTTACATGGGATGAGAGCAATTTACTGTTCGAATTATTTAATATGCCGAGATGTCTAATAGAAGAGTTTATCCGACCCACTGATTACAAGATGTAAAAACTACACTTAATTGAGTGATTATACTATATTTATTACCCCAAACTGAACTGCTGATCATATGAAGATTTACTTTCTTATACATTTTCACACCAAACCGGGTCAACACCTTAAAATTTCAGGCTCATTACCACAATTGGGAGCAGGTGATTTCAGCAAAGCAGTGAAACTGAATTATTTAAATGACCAGTTCTGGCACTTGCAATTGGAAATTCCAGAAGAGGAACTTTCAGTCGATGAGAAAATCGATTACCGGTACATATTTTCTCAGGAAAATGCAGAAGATATCATAGAGTGGACAGTTGATCGATTCATCAGGCTGTCAGATATTCACACACCGGAAATACAACTGGTGGATTTTTGGAATCATGCAGGCGAATATGAAAATGTGTTTTTTACGTCGCCATTCAGAGATGTGCTTTTGAAAGATAAGAAGCAGGTTACTGCCAGCAAAGTATCAAAATCGGCCACACACATCTTTAAAGTAAAAGCCCCCTTGCTGGAAAAAGATGAAGCCTTATGTATTTTAGGAAATACTTCAGCACTAAGCAAGTGGAGTATCGCAGCTCCTGTTTTTATGGAGAAGGAAGGTGACTGGTGGATAAGTTCATTGAATCTTTCCAAATCAGATTTCCCTATTCTTTATAAATATGCGGTTATTAATCGCAGATCAGGGAAATTTATTAGATATGAAGGTGGCGAAAACAGGATATTTTATAAGCCTGCCAACAAAAAAAGAATCAATATCATTCACGATGGATTCTGCCAGCTTCCAAATAATACATGGAAAGGTGCCGGAGTTGCCATTCCTGTTTTCAGTTTAAGAAGCCATAGGAGTTTTGGAGTGGGAGAGTTCAGCGATTTAAAATTGCTGGTAGATTGGGCTGATAAGGTAGGAATGCGTCTTATTCAACTGCTTCCGGTTAATGATACTATCTCCACCTATACCTGGGTTGATTCTTATCCCTATTCCGCAATTTCAGCCTTTGCGTTACATCCATTATACATTAATGCTGAAAAAGTGGCGGGCAAAGAACATGCTGCGGTTTTAAAACCTTACAGGAATATACAAAAGCGATTAAACAGCTTGCCACATGTTGATTACGAATCAGTCTTAAAAACTAAACTCAATATTATTGTTTCTTTGTATGATTTGATGAAAGACAAAGTTTTCGAAAGTGAGGACTACAAAAAGTTTTACAAAAAAAATGAATTTTGGCTGGTACCATATGCTGCATTCAGTTATTTGAGGGATAAATACAAAACCGCCGATGCATCCCTTTGGAAACAGCATAAAGATTTTGACAGTGCAGTTATCAAAAAACTATCTTCAAAATCGCAGAAGCATTTCAATAAAATTGGTTTTCATTATTTCACCCAGTACCAGTTGCATCTGCAACTCAAAGAAGCGCATGACTACGCCAACCAGCATAAAATTATTTTGAAGGGTGATATTCCGATCGGCATTAACCGGCATGGTGTTGATGCCTGGACAGAACCGGCATTGTACGATATGAATGTACAGGCAGGTGCACCGCCCGATGATTTTGCTATTAAAGGACAAAATTGGGGATTCCCAACTTACAACTGGGAGAAAATGGCCGAAGATGGATTCCTCTGGTGGAAGAAACGTTTCGAGCAAATGAGTCTCTACTTTGACGCCTTCAGGATCGATCATATTCTTGGTTTCTTTCGGATTTGGTCAATTCCTATTCATGCAGTAGAAGGCATTATGGGTTATTTTGTACCTGCCATCCCGGTTTATAAAAATGAGTTTTTTGAAAGGGGGATCTGGTTTGATCATCATCGATACTGTAATCCTTTTATCAACGATAATGTCCTTTGGGAACTGTTCGGTCCCAACGAAAAAAAGTTTAAAATTTTTCTTGATCAACAACCTGATTTTTCATATAATCTCAAGCCAGGATTCCGTACACAAAAACAAGTTGAGGACTACTTTAAAAATCTTGAAGCTACAGATGAGAATTTTCATATTCGTCAAGGCCTTTTTGACCTTATTTCAAATGTGATTTTGTTTGAAGAGAGTAGTCCATCATCCGGTAAGTTTCATTTCAGGTTTAATATTGAGAGTACAACTTCTTTACGTCACCTGGAATGGAATACACAGCAACAACTTAAGGATCTTTATGTTGATTATTTCTTCAGAAGGCAGGATGAATTTTGGCGGTTGGAAGCGATGGAAAAATTACCTGCACTGAAACGGGCAACCCAAATGTTGATTTGTGGGGAAGATCTCGGTCTTGTTCCTCATTGTGTACCGGATGTAATGAAGCAATTGGGATTACTAAGCCTGGAAATTCAACGCATGCCAAAAGACACAGGAACTTTATTCTTCCACCCTGCACATGCACCATACCTTTCTGTTGTGACACCTTCAACACATGATATGAGTACGATACGCGGTTGGTGGGAAGAAGACAGAGAAAAAATTCAACGTTTTTATAACGAAGTGCTTGGCCAGTATGGCATTGCGCCGCCAACCTGTGAAGCATGGATTAATAAAGAAATAGTTATTCAACATCTTTATTCACCAGCCCAATGGTGCATATTTCAATTGCAGGATATTTTGGGAATGGATGAAAAACTCAGGGGGCATGATCCACATGAAGAACGAATAAATATTCCTGCGATCCCTAAACACTATTGGCGATACAGGATGAATATTTTTCTGGAGGATTTATTGAAGCAAAACGAATTCAGCGATAATATTATGCGTTTTGTTGCAGCCAGCGGACGCTCAAATTCCTGATCAATTGAAAATACGCCACCGGATAATCAGTCTGCCTTTCAGGCATCCATTTACGATTTCAAAGGGAACCAAAACTCATCAAACCATTTTCCAGGTGGAGTTGGAATGGAATGGAATCAAAGGATATGGTGAGGCACCTGAAATTGCCTACTACAATATTCCGGCAGAAAAAATGGCAAGCGATCTCGAAAGTAAAAAAGCATTTGCCGAAAAATTCGCATTCACCATACCCGACAGGTACTGGCATTATTTGCACCATTTATTTCCAGCCAATCCATTTTTAGTTTGCGCTTTGGATATTGCTGCATGGGATCTTTACGGGAAAATTCACGGCAAAACACTTTCCGAAATTTTTAAAGCCGATATTTCTAAAAGGCCTGTAACTGATTTTACAATCGGCATTGATACCACTTTAAAGATGATTGCCAAAATGCAGGAATTACCCTGGCCGGTGTACAAAGTGAAAGTAGGCACCGAAGGGGATATAGAGAGATTAATTGAATTGAGAAAACATACTAATGCAATATTAAGAGTGGATGCAAATGCCGGCTGGACACTGGATGAGGCTACAACAAAAATTCCTGTACTGAAAGAACTTGGTGTGGAATTAGTTGAACAACCCCTTGCAAAAGATAATTTGACTGACATGAAAACGCTGAAAACATTTTCAGCATTACCTCTTTTTGCAGACGAATCCTGTGTTAAAGAACAAGACGTGGCTAACTGCCTTCATCATTTCCATGGCATCAATATCAAACTTACCAAATGCAGTGGTATTACACCTGCAAGGCGTATGATCATTCAGGCGCGGGAGCTGGGACTGTCTGTAATGATTGGTTGTATGAATGAATCAACAATTGGAACTGCAGCAATTGCTCATCTCGGTCCATTGGTTGATTACCTCGATGCAGATGGGCCATTGTTGTTAAGTGAAGATATTGCCACCGGCATTACCTATGATTACGGCAAGATCATAACGACGGATGAAGCTGGACTTGGTATCAAAGTAAATTCATTCTGATCTTCACTTTAGTAAATCATCACTATCAGACTTACTTATATCAAATAAAAATTCTGCGATGTTCCCAATTGTTGCATCCAGAAATTTTTGGCCTTTTTCTGATGTTGATAATGATGGATCACCTGTTCCCGTATCATTCGAAATTTTTGTCCATGGCCTTGGTGCCCATGCCCATTTTTCTTTGAACCCTTTTAGATGATATTTTTTCTCTGCGCCATTGCCCGCCTGATCTAATGGTAATATGAGTTGCGGTGCAATATGCATCATCACACTGGTTTCCATTTCATCTGCATGGTCGCCGGGTTTTTCGATTATACCATCTTTAGACGCAGCCTGGTACCAGTTAACGGCACAAATAAATAAATTGGGAAACATCGGATTTATCTCTCTGATAATACTAACAAAGTTGTTCCCTCCATGCCCGTTCATGATAACTAACTTAGGGATATTGTGTCGTTGCAAAACATCACAAATATCATTGAGAATTGCCATTTGAGTGGATGGCATCAAGTTCATGCATAAACTGATATCCAGCTGGCCAGTATTAACGCCAAAAGGAATTGCAGGTAACACTATTACTTTGGCACCACGATGCCAGGCCAATGCAGCTGCTTTCTCCGCCACATATTCCACCTGGTAATTGTCGGTAGCGTAAGGTAAATGATAATTATGCGCTTCGGTGGCACCCCATGGTAACACTGCAGCTTCATATGCCGTTTCTTTCACCG
Source organism: Chitinophagales bacterium (assembly GCA_031425315.1). Taxonomy (GTDB): domain Bacteria; phylum Bacteroidota; class Bacteroidia; order Chitinophagales; family Chitinophagaceae; genus Pollutibacter. Next base: position 82,838 of record JANPJC010000174.1, on the reverse strand, counting down.
TTTTCCAATTGGTTTCAGCTAGCAAATGGTGCCGGATGGAAGTCATCTTTTTTATTATAAAGTTAAGGACTCTGTTGCTCTTTTAACTATTGAAATCAATTTATGAACTGTACTTTGAGACGGCAGTCATTTCAGTACCTTCATAAGATTAATAGTTATGCAATATGACGCCGGAGCGAAAAAATAGAATTCAACAGGTACTCGACAAACGGCAGAATGACATTACCGTCATTCTTGAAAATGTCCATAACCCACATAATATTTCTGCGATTATGCGTACCTGTGATGCAGTGGGTATTCAGGATATTTTTATTATCACTACAACAGAGGCCCCGCAAAAATTCTGGGGCCGGCGATCAAATGCGGGAGCCGCTGGTTGGATGACGATTCATCAGTTCACAGATGTGTACAGCTGTATCAAAGAAGTGAGATTGCGACACCAAAAAATTATAACCACTTCGCTGGTGGCTGGATCCAAAACAGTTTTTGATATTGACTTTACATCAAACCTCGCTATTGCATTTGGAAATGAAGCACATGGAATCAGTGCAGAACTGATGTTGCATGCAGATGATAATTATGTTATTCCGCAAGTCGGCATCATTCCGTCTTTAAATGTATCGGTTTCCTGCGCTGTATCCTTGTATGAAGCCCTGCGGCAAAAGTCTATGGCTGGCCATTATAATTCCCCAAAAATCAGTGAAGATCAATTCAATAATTTAAGTGAGAAGTGGAAGATTACAGAGTAGATATTGTATTTGCAAAATCATTTCACCTGCAAGGCCTGGGCTTCTTCAACCTTACGCCTCATGGCAAGGCTTTTCAAAGATTTGATACTTACATTTAATTCGAAGCCCACCAGCAACACCAGAGAATTGACGAATATCAGCAACATGAGAATTACAATGCTTCCTATTGAACCATAAACCTTGTTGTACGAAGCAATGTTATTTACCCAATAAGAAAACAAATAAGTAAAAGCTATAATAAGACAGGTGGCAAAAATTGCCCCGGGAGAATTTAATTTCCATTTTTTTTGAATAGCAGGAGCAAACCGGTAAATAAGGGCAATGGAAAAAAATACAAGAAAAAATGTAATGGTAAAACGTATTAACTGAACCAGCCAGTTAATAGAACTGTCTTTTACATCCAGCCATTCACGAATGATTCCCATTAACGCTCCCTGGGTAAACAGGACCAGTAACGTAGCAATGATCAAAATTACAATCAATACAGTAAGCTTGATAGCTTCCCATCTCAATTCCAGGAAATTTCTGCTTTCCGTTTCTATATGTAAAATTGATTTATTGAACGTACGCATGATAGTAATCATCGCGTTAGAAGAAAAATAGACTGCTAAAATTAACCCCACGGAAATTAATCCACTTCCGGGTTTAAAAAAATCATCCATTATTGAACTCAATATTTTAAATGTCGACTCGTCTGGTGAAATCTGCCTGATCAAACTGATAGCCTCTCCATATAATTTACGCGACCAGGGCAGGTTGGAAAGTAAAGTAAATATGAAAATACAGAGAGGCGGAATAGCCATCAGGAAATTAAATGATATTGCCGCAGCTCTCTCATTTAATCCAATCTGACCTGTTTGTTGCAGAAAAAATTTTGCTACATCATATAAGGGAATACCTTCAAATCCTGGCAGCACAATCTGTTTGGATTTCCGGATAACAAAACTAACCGGCGGTGAAGTGAGTATGATGCGCTGCAGCTTAATCATCCAGAATTGAATGTACTATTTTATCCTTAAGCTATCCAGGGCTTTCTGGTAAGCACGCGCATTGGCATAGTGATCTTTTTCGTTTGATGCGAATGCATGATACCCCGAAAAATCTGCCTTTGCACAAAAAAATATATACTCCGTTTGCGCTGCATCTAATACTGCATCTATTGTTTTTACCGAAGGAGTACAAATTGGTCCTGGCGGTAGTCCGTAATTTCTGTAGGTGTTGTAAGGTGAAGCTGCTGACTCATTGATATGCTTGAACAGAATTCTTTTCAATCCAAAATTTTTCAATGCGAACTTTACAGTTGGGTCGGCCCCTAATCGCATAGGTTTGCGCAGTCTGTTTAAATATACACTGGCAATTACAGGCTTTTCATCATTTTTATTAGTTTCCTCTTCAACGATAGAAGCCAAAGTATAAACCTGTTCTTTGGTTAAATTTAACGCAGCGGCTTTTTTTAATCGCTGTTCATTCCAGAAAGTGAGCGATTCCTGGTGCATTCTTCTGAAATATTTACTTGCGGAAGTGTTCCAGAAAAACGAATAGGTATTGGGGATAATCATAGTCACTGCAGTATTCGTATCAAGCCCAAATTGCCTGAGTGAGTCTGGTGAATGAAGAAACTGAATGAAGGCCAAAGAATCTGGCTCCAGTAATTGTGCTGACCGGCGGGCAACATCTTCCATGGTCCTCAACTTATTGATGACTAATTTAACCGGCGTTTGCTTTCCACTTTTTAGCAGCCTCACCATCTTAAAAATACTCATTCCTTTTTCGATCTGGTATCTGCCTGGTTTTATTGAAGCCCAGTAGTCCACCTGGTCGGCCATCAATTCAAATGAACTAATGCGGTTGGTAATTGAACTGTCTTTTAAGGTCTGAACAACTAATGATTGGTTTGCTCCTTCAGAGGGTATATAAAAGAAGCGTGATTTTTCAGAAAATGCAGTGGCAGCGCTGAAAAACATAAAGTACGCACCACCTGCGGCTGCAATCACTAAAAGAAAAACGACTAGCAGGATTTTTTTAAACATAGGATTAATTCTTGCTTTCGTTATAAAATAAAACCCCGCTAAGTTAGCAGGGTTTATAAAAAAAGATATGGTAAATTATTTTGAGGTATCCGGAGCCTGCACTGGAGCCTGAGATGGCTGAGCCGGTGCCGTATTGTTGCTATTAGGATTTATACCTTTTATAAAATCATCGTTCACACCGGTCCCGTCTTTGATCAGTAATGAAGAAACAAGGCAAAGGATCGCAACAAATCCTGCAAGTATCCAGGTGCCTTTTTCAAGCACGTCGTTGGTTTGTTTGACTCCCATGAATTGATTACTAAATCCTGCTATATTACCGGCAAGACCACCGCCTTTTGGATTTTGAATCAACACAATCAATCCAAGCAGCGCCGAAGCTAAAATTATAAGTATCAGAAATAATATTGTCATGTTCCAATTGCTTTAAGTTCGGAAATTTTGGCTGCAAAGTAATCACTTTTCGAGGGATAAAGCAAACTTAATTTTTCATATACTTCCATGGACTTTTCAACAAGGCCCTGTTTCATGAATATTTCGGCCATAGTCTCTGTAAGTATTTCGCCTTTTTCATTTGAATGCTCAGCAACCGTTTTAATTGTGAGTTCTGTTTTTTCATCCAGTTCATGTGAAAGTTTTTCAGGATGAATTCTTTTCATCGATTTGAGCCATTCAGTGAAACTTTTCAGTTTGGTTGTAAGCTGGTCACGGCTTTCATCTTCTAAAGACAACTTAACGCCCTGACTGGCAAAATAATCCACCGCATACAATGGTTCAAAGCCGAGAGTTGTCGCTGCATTGGTTTCGACGGGAAAACTGATCGGCCTGAAAGCAGGCGCTGGCAAATCTCTTTCTGTTTCTTCACCGTCGGTGTTATCAGCGTCAGATTCGACGTATTCCTGCTCATTATGAACTGACTGAGGTAAAAAAACCTCCACTGGCTCAGGGTCCTCCACAGCCGGCGGAAGTACTTCGCCAACCTGACCGTTGTACCCACCTTCATCAAATCCGGTATCTGCGTCCAAAATTGGAGAAGTGTCATGAATGGTATCAAATTCAGGGTAAACGGTTGTCGTAAATTGCTCAGGTTCCCGTTCTTCCGCTACCGCTGGAGCCTCTTTTTCACTCTCTATCTCAGTTATCGCATCCACTTCTTTCATTTCGGCCACCTCAATCTGCTCTTCCGCAAGGATTGAATCTTTTTTATGAAACTCAGAAGGTGGCATTTCAGCTTCACGGGAAATTTCGGATTCGCCGAGTAAGGTATGGGTGTAAATGTCTTCCGATCTGGTAGCTGTTTCTTCCGGAATGCTTTCTGCGATAATCTGCCCCACTTCGTCAACATCAGCTGCCACCAGCAAAGCGACTGATGGAATTTCAGGTTCGGCTGCCATCTTTTCATCTTCAACATTAGCCTGTGTTGGTTCTTCTAATTCAACAGGCTGAATATCAATATTATCCTCTACTTCAGATTCCTCAATATATTTATTTGTGCTTTCTTCATTTTCACGCGACATTTCCGATTCGTCGAGTAAGGTATGGGTATATATGTCTTCTGATCGGGCAGCAGTCTCCTCCGGTATGCTTTCTACTATAATCCGCTCCTCTTCGTCAACATCAGCTGCTGCTATCATATTGTCGGATTCAATTTCCTGCCCGATTGCCACCTCTTCTTTTTCAACATTTTCTAATGTTGGCTCATCAGATCCAACCGGCTGAATATCAATATTTTCATCTATTTCAGGTTCACTCGCATAAATTTTGCCTTCTTCATGCTGATCTTCATCAATAAATGAATGTTCCGTTGGAATATGCGTCACAACCGGCTCCTGATCCTCAATCCAGTCCAGGTGATTCTTTTGTAGTTGATGATGCAACCAATGAGGGTTACTGAAGTAAATTGCCGTCCGGGCAACCGACATAGGATAGTGCCTGTCATTCTTTTCTTTCAGATATCTTGAATGTAAAAACTGAAGTAAAGGTGAATAACCATACGTTTTTGTAAGATGCATAAGCTCTTCTTCAGGAATATCCCTGATTCGCTCATACCCAAAAATCTCCTTAACCATATTTTTAAAATCGGCTTGCATCAATGGTATAAAAGTAATTTACCAGGTCGAAAATATCTTATTAAAAATTTCGTCGGTTAGGTTAGAAATAATTTGCTCGTTCAATTGGGTTTCAGCCTGGCTAAGCGACAAAGAGGACGAAAATGGAAAGTTACGGGTTATACTTGTTTCCTGATTTTTCTTTTCATCAAGACGATTTACAAATTTTATACGAACGCTCACATTTAGATTGTTACTAGAAACCTGCTGATTTGAAATACCTGATGTACTCACTGAATAATCAGTTATCACACCGGAAATTTCGTAGTCCGCTTCGCCGCTTACCTGCGAAAGCCGCGTCTGGTTCACAATTTTCTGCCGGAGCTTATCTGTCAACCGTGGACTTAATTGCGGATTGATATACCTCGCTTTATTTTCAATAAAATTAACCTTAACTGTTTTTACCTCAGGCGGAATAGAAACATCCTTCAGGGATAACCTGCAGGTACCCTGAATGCCCATGACAGCCAATAGCCAGATAAACCAGATTTTTTTAGGCATTGATTATTCTTCTATGTAATATTCCTTTAGCTTCCTGTATAGAGTTCTTTCACTAATACCAAGATCAGATGCCGCGTCTTTTCTTTTTCCCCGATGTTTTTTTAGCGCCTTAATAATCAATTCCTTTTCTTTATCCATGATGTTCAAAGATTCGTCCACCTCAGTATGGTCATGAATTGTATTATCAGAAATGATCATTGGCTGAGATGTGGCCGGTATCATTGGTTTGGCTGCTGTAGGTTCAGCATCCCTCATCACTGCCAGATCATGCATATATGCATCATTTACTCTGGATGTGGCAGCGGAAGAAGTTCCTGGGTTTTGAAGGATATCGAGAAACATCTTTTTTAATTCCGTCACATCTTTTTTCATGTCAAAAAAAAGCTTGTACAAAATGTCCCTTTCATTCATAAAATCAGCATGGCCGCCTGATGAATGACCATTGACAAGCATCGGCAATCTATTCTCTGAATGTTGAGGGAGAAATCGGCGAATATCATTGCCGGTAATCATTTTATCTTCCGACAAAACCGATATTTGCTCGGCAATATTCTTCAATTCCCTCACATTACCGGGCCAGGGGTAATTGATTAACACATTTTTAGCCTCCTCATCCAATTGAATGGGTGCAGCTTTATATTTTTCTGCAAAGTCAACAGAAAATTTTCTGAACAATAAAATGATATCTTCTTTTCTCTCTCTTAAGGCAGGCACCCTGATTGGAACAGTATTTAACCGGTAATACAAATCTTCCCTGAACCTTCCATTTTGTGTGGCTTCAAGCAGATCCCTGTTGGTTGCCGCTATCACCCTCACATCTGTTTTCATTACTTTAGAAGAACCTACGCGGATGTATTCACCTGCTTCAAGCACCCTTAATAATCTCGCCTGTGTACCCAATGGCATTTCACCAATTTCATCCATGAACAACGTACCGCCATTCACCGTTTCAAAATAACCTTTGCGCGCATCAACCGCACCTGTGAACGAACCCTTCTCATGTCCGAATAATTCGGAATCGATAGTTCCTTCAGGAATTGCTCCGCAGTTTACTGCGATAAATGGATTATGTTTTCTGGCAGATAATGCATGAATAATTTGTGAAAATACTTCTTTACCCACACCGCTTTCTCCATTGATCAATACCGTTAGTTCGGTATTAGCAACCTGTCCGGCGACAGTAAGTGCATAGTTTAATGCCGGAGAATTTCCGATAATTCCAAACCTGTTTTTTATACTCTGAATTTCCATACCAAATGATTTTATGCAGATGGTTTTTCCACCTGAACTCCTATCAACGTACCCTGTGTACAATCCTGCACCATCACGTCAGCATATTTGCCGGGAGCATAATCAATTGAATTTACTTTCGGAAAAACCATCACCTTGTTCTGACTCGTTCTTCCCATCCAGTAATCTTCACTTCGCTTTGAATTTCCTTCAATTAAAACCGTAAATATTTTCCCGATATCCTTCTTATTACTCTCCAGTGACATCCTGTTCTGCAAGCTCACAATCTGCGTAAGTCGCTCTTTTTTAATATTATCCGGAATATCATCTATATATCTTCTTGCAGCAAGAGTGCCGGGTCTTTCAGAATAAATGAACATGTAAGAAAAGTCGTATCCGCTTTTTTCCATAACGTCCAATGTGTCTCTGTGGTCCTCTTCCGATTCTGTACAAAAACCCGCAATGATATCAGAACTGATACTGCAATCCGGCATTATTTCTTTAATTCTTTTTACCTTGGCCATGTACCATTCGCGGGTATAGGTTCTATTCATTAATTGCAAAACTCTTGTAGAACCGCTTTGCAATGGCAGGTGAATATATTTACAGATATTTTCATATTTCGCCATAGTATATAACACCGGATCCGTAATATCTTTCGGGTGCGATGTACTGAATCTGATGCGCAATTCGCTGCTGATCAGTGCACATTTTTCCAGCAATTTCGCAAAAGTGATATCCTCTCTTTTTTCTTCATCCACCCAATAATAACTGTCTACATTTTGTCCGAGTAGCGTCACTTCACGAAAACCCTGTTCGAAAAGGGCGATACACTCAGCAACAATTGAATTAGCATCACGACTTCTCTCCCGACCTCTCGTGAAAGGCACCACACAAAAAGTGCACATGTTGTTACATCCTCTCATTATGCTTACAAATGCTGTAACCCCGTTGCTATTTAATCTAACAGGAGCAATATCAGCATAGGTTTCATCCCTGCTCAATAAAACATTTACCGCCTTTTGTCCATCAGCGGCTTCTTCAATTAATCCTGGTAAAGTTCTGTATGCGTCGGGACCAACTACCAAATCCACCAGTTTCTCTTCTTCCAGCAATTTGCCTTTTAACCGTTCAGCCATGCATCCTAATACGCCTACCAGCATTCCAGGTCTGGATTTCTTGAGCGACCTGAATTCTGTAAGCCTTTTACGAATTGTTTGTTCCGCTTTTTCTCTGATAGAACAGGTATTGAGTAAAATCAAATCGGCGTCGGCAACATTACGGGTAGCTCCATAGCCCTGTTCATTTAAAATAGCTGCAACAATTTCACTGTCGCTGAAATTCATCTGGCACCCATAACTCTCTATATAAAATTTTTTATTAAAATCATTGAATAAACCAGGAGCCGGCGCATACGCTTCACCTTGTCGGGCTTCATTATGCACCGTATTTGTAAGTGAATCCAACATGATCAAAAGATAATTTTGAAGTGCAAAAGTAATAAAATAACTGAGGAAAGTGACAGTTTGGCAGAGCAATTCAAGGATTATTTAGCCTTAATACCAGCTTTCCTCAAAACAAGGAAATCAGATCAGGCGATATATCCGGCACTTTTAAGTGCAGGCAGGCGGTTAGCCAACCAGCTGTCTTTAACTGGAGTAATCCAGTTTTGCATTAAAGCTTCTTTGTTGGCAACGAGGTTGTTGAAGTATAATGTATCTGCATTAATAAAGCCGTTCTCGCTGGCATATTTAAGCTGGTTTAATGGAAGGATTTCAACTTTATCTTTTACTAAAAATGCCAGCATATTGCGGTCAAAGAGTGAAATGCCAAATTTTTGTTCCAATTCTTTTACCAGCCGGATTGCACCGTCAGTACTGCACCCACTTACACCAGTTGCTGACTCATCGGCCATCAGCACAATAAATCTCCCGAAAAACAGGGAGGCAAACCCTTTTACTTTGTCACCATGAGAAGTCCATGAGTTTACAAATGACTCCAGCATTTCTTCCACTTGCAATGCTTCTGTAATACTTAAAAGGCGTCCTGACTGAAAAATCCACACTCTTGACTGATCAGAAAAGCTTTCGGGTAGCAAACTTTTATATTCCAGGTTCATGCTGACAAAATTAGTGCATAGCAGATAGTTTTCAACATATCAAAATCATAAAGACATTGCGATTAACTCAGCAATGTCCAATACCTGTACAGTTTCTTCTTTATTATTTTCTTTTACTCCGTCAGAAAGCATTGTATTACAAAAAGGGCAGGCTGCTGCAATTACCGATGCTCCTGTTGCCAAAGCCTCATTTGTACGTTCCCTGTTGATGCGGATATCACCTTTTTCCTCTTCTTTAAACATTTGCGCGCCGCCGGCTCCGCAACACAATCCATTGCTTTTACATCTCTTCATCTCAATCAGCTCTGCATCCAGTGCTTCCAGTACTTTCCGGGGAGCTTCATAAATGTTATTTGCCCTTCCAAGGTAGCAGGAATCATGGTAGGTAATTTTCTTACCTTTAAATTCTCCACTTTCCTGCATTACAATTTTTCCAGAGTCAATCAGCTGCTGAAGGAAAACCGAGTGGTGAACGACTTCGTAGTTACCTCCCAGCACCGAATACTCGTTCCTGATGGTATTGAAACAATGCGGACAGGCTGTTACAATTTTCTTTATCTCATATTGATTCAGAATCTGGATATTTTGATAAGCCATCATCTGAAACATAAATTCATTTCCGGCCCGGCGGACAGGGTCGCCTGTACACATTTCTTCCTTACCCAAAATTGCATATCTGACACCAATTTTCTCAAGGATGGTAACAAAAGCCTTCGTGATTTTTTGGGCACGTTGGTCGAAACTTCCTGCACATCCCACCCAAAACAAAACTTCAGGTTTTTCACCTGCAGCAAAGAGTTCGGACATTACTGGTATCGGCATTTGTGTCAAAAATTAAAGCATTATATAATCACTCAAATATAAGTCAGAACACTAAGTATATGTAAATTGTAAGAGATTTACCATTAATGATTACTTCAGAGAAATTAATATTGATCCGCAACTATGATCTGTTTTCCCAGCTCAGTGATCATGAGTATGACAGTTTACAAATCATCCACAACTTCGTTGAAGCGAAAAAAGGCGATTACCTCTATTTTGAAAGCCACCACCTCAACAAATTATTTTTCATTAAAAAGGGGATGATTAAGATTGGCTACATTAATGAAAACGGGGAAGAGATAATCAAAGAAATTATACACCGGGGCGAGATATTTGGACAGTACACGCTTCAACCTGGCAACCTCCACGGCGAATTTGCTTTAGCTCACAAAGACGATGTTAGCTTATGTGCTTTCAATATCCACGATTTTGAAAGGTTGCTTCAGGATAAACCGATGCTGGCGATACAATACAGCAAACAAGTGGGGCAAAAGCTACGATTAGCCGAAAATAGATTGTTAAATCTTTTAAATAAAGATGTAAGAACCCGCCTTGCAGGCTTTTTTTATCAGCTCGCTTTGCAACACCTTCCTGCTGAAAATACAGCATCATTGTCAATTGAAAATTTTCTCACCCACGACGAAATTGCTCGTCTGACGGGCACTTCAAGGCAAACAGTCACAACGATGATTGGTACAATGGAAAGCGAAGGATTAATAAAGGTCAACCGCCAATTGATTTTTATCCCCGATCTTAAAAAACTGCAGCTGGAGGCAAATGTCGTGGAATAGACAAAACAAGCAAATGGTTACTTATAGTTTTGATATGGCTAATTATCTGGCTATATAACTTTATAAAACTTATAAGAATGAACTTTCGCAATTTGCCGTTATGGGTATTAAGAATTGTACCTGCTGTAATTTTTTTGCAGACTTTGTTTTTTAAATTCACTGCTCATCCGCAATCGGTTAAATTATTTACGGCCATTGGTATGGAGCCCTGGGGAAGAATTGGTACAGGTGTCGCAGAACTCATTGCCTCACTGTTATTATTAATACCCCGATTCAGTGCACTGGGTGCATTGATGGGCATTGGCCTGATGAGTGGAGCGTTGTATTTTCATTTAAATGAAGTCGGCATAAAATTCGATGGAGATTACGGTTTATTCACAATGGCATTGGTTGCTTTTGTTTGTTGTACAGTTTTACTGGTGATACTGAGAAAACATATTTTTACAGGGAATGCACCATATCCGGTTAAGTAAATAAGCGTTCGGAGTAGGCCGATAAAGTGAAATCAATAAATTGGCAAATTACTATAAAGTTGTAAGGATCATGAGATTTAAACCCAATTCAAAATGTTTAGAATGTTGATTTCGATAATTATTTTCCCAATTTTAATACAAGCCGTTATTAATTTAAGGCCTTTTGACGAGGGGTCAACAGTTCGGTTCGCGATTAAAAATTTTGGCGGCAATGTAACGGGATCGTTTAAAGGATTGGCAGGCAGGATTGTGTTTGACACTGACAAAATCGAGAATTCAGTATTTGACGTAACTATAGATGTCAATTCCATCAACTCCGGTATAAAAATGAGAGACACAGATCTTAAAAAAGAAAAATACTTTCATGCAGAAAAATACCCTTTGATCAGGTTGACCAGTTCTTCCGTAAAAAAAGACGGAGCTGTAAAAGACGGATATATCTTTAATGGAACAGTGGTTATCAAGGGTATAAAAAAAGAGATTAGCTTTCCATTTAATGTCACCGCTAAGGGTCAGGGCTATCTATTTAAGGGAACTTTCCCTTTAAACAGGAGAGATTTTAATGTTGGTGGTTCAAGTATTTCACTGAGTGATAATTTGACAGTAACTTTAGCGGTTTTAGCAAAGCAATAGGAATAGCCTAATTTATCTATTATAAATTTATACAATGCAATTACAGGAAGCTGTAAACAGTGTTTTTCTACAACTGAAGCAATCGATTGAAAAGCTTTCTGATAGGGAGTATTGTAATCCCTGTGTGCATTTGAACAATTCCACTATTGGACAACACACGCGCCACGTGATTGAGATGTTCGTATGTCTCAATGAGGGGTATGAATCAGGTATTGTTAATTATGAAAATCGCCGGCGCGACCATGTTATTGAAACCAATAAAACGGTTGCTGCTAATCTGCTGGATGAAATTATTGGTTCACTTGACAAACCTGATAAATCGCTTTTACTCGAAGGTGCCTATAGTGACCAATCGACTGTAAAGATGCAGTTCAACACAAATTATAATAGAGAGGTGGTTTATAATCTTGAACATACTATTCATCATATGGCATTGATCAGGGTGGGATTAAGGGAGTTAAATATTCAACAACTTCCGGAATCATTTGGTGTGGCACCTGCAACAGTCAAGCATAAGCAAACATGTGCACAGTAACATATATCCCGGAAGGGGAAAAAGTTTTTTTTACATCAAACCGCGATGAACGGCGGCATAGAAGTCATGCACTTCCTCCGGTAATTTATAATTTCCCCAACGGCAAAATTCTTTTTCCCAAAGACCGTGATGCAGGCGGAACATGGGCTGCACTTCACGAAAACGGGAGGTCCATTATACTTTTGAATGGTGGTTTCACTAATCATATTTCTCATCCACCTTACAGAAAGAGCAGGGGTTTGGTTTTATTGGAACTGATGAATAGTGAATCGCCGGTTAATGAATTTGAAAGCATGCCTCTTTTTAAAATAGAGCCGTTTACTGCAGTAATTTTTGAAAATGGAACCTTGACAGAATGTGTTTGGGATGGCAGTATTAAACACGTTGCTAAGAAAAACCCTTTAACCCCTCATATCTGGTCGTCGTCAACACTTTACGAGCCTGAAGTGATAGAAAGGCGAAAATTATGGTTTAGACAGTGGCTGGATATGCAGAAAAATAATTCGCCTGAGGTAAACGACATTCTTCATTTCCATCAGTTTACAGGCGATGGAGACAGTCACAATGATCTGCTGATGAACAGGAACGGACATGTTTTTACGGTTAGTATTACATCGATTGAAATTAAAGAAGGAACGGGAGTCATGTATTATCTTGATCTCCAGAATAAAAATCAACATAAACAGGTTCTGTCTATTGGCAAAACCACTCCAGTCCATTGATGAATTACTTTCACCGCCTGTTTCACAAACCTTTCTTCATCAGGCTTTTTAATTGGGAATATTGGCCATTTGCTGCAGTGTATTCGCCGATATTACCGTTTTGGTTAGTGCTGAGTGCCCGTGCAAAATCCTTTTTCTTCTTTAATGCAAGTAATCCCTCTATCGAAAATGGCGGAATGCTTAACGAATCTAAAAAGGATATCCACGACATTATTCCGGACCATTTATATCCAAAGACCATTCATTTTTCGAGTGATGAGAAGCTAAGCCGGATTAGTGTGGCATTACAATCCGCCGGAATGCATTATCCTCTTTTTGCAAAACCGGATATTGGAGGAAGGGGAAGGGGAGTAAAAAAAATTCATACCGATATTGAGTTAGCCGAATATGTAAAAAATGCAACCATGGATTTTCATATCCAGGAGCTCGTACCTTTCGAAAATGAAGTAGGAATATTTTATTTCAGATACCCAGGACATGAAAAAGGAGAAGTATCAGGAATTGTGAGAAAAGAATTTTTATCGGTTACGGGAAATGGAAAGAATTCCTACCACGAACTTTTACAACAGGATCGTAGAGGAATAATGTACCTGGATCAGATCAAGGAATTGATGGGTGATCAGATTTTTGAAATTCCCGGTAACCATCAGAGAGTGATAGTATCGCCATACGGGAACCATGCAAGAGGCTCTTTGTTTATTGATGACACGCACCTGGCTGACGAAAAGTTATCGCATTCAATGGATGAAATTGCTTCACAAATTCCGGGTTTCTATTTTGGCAGATTAGATATCAGGTTTAGAGACTGGGATACTTTTAAAGAAGGTAAGGATTTTAAGATCATTGAATTAAATGGCGCAGGCGCTGAACCCACCCATATGTATGATCCAAAACATTCATTATTCTTTGCATGGAAAGAAATTATAAGGCATTGGTGGGTAATGACTACAATCAGCATTATAAATCGCCAAAAGGGTGTGCCTTATCTTAGCTTCAGGCAGGGAAACGCTATGCTCAAACGTAATAATGAATTGTCAAAGAAGCTGGCAGAAATCCCCCGATAAATTTTTCTTTTAAATTCACGGGTGCTTTATAGATTTGAAAAAAGTAGAAGGTCACTCTTATCATGCGGCTGACAAGAATATATTTTACCGGTCTGTTTATTAGTTTTCTCGGCACCTTACCGCTCGGAACGCTCAACATTTCTGCTATGCAGATATCGGTGAGCGACGGACTGCTGCCCGCATTTTATTTTGCGCTGGGTGTATTATGGGTGGAGATGATATATGTGCGCCTTTCACTCGTTGCAATGGATTGGGTACGACATCAAAAAAGATTATTCCTTGTACTTGAGTGGGTTACATTGCTAATGATTGTGGCGCTGACGATTGCTAGTTTTTACACCGCCACTCATTCATCGGTTACAAAAAATCCTATTTTGTCTAATACCATCCATCGGTTCTGGTTGGGTACAATCATGAGTGCATTAAATCCGGTGCAGATACCATTTTGGTTTGGATGGAGTACCGTCCTTTTTACAAGAAAAGTTTTATTACCCATCAACACTCACTTTAATACATACATTGCAGGGATTGGAACGGGAACCCTGATAGGAAATGCAATTTTTATTTTTGGCGGAAAATTGCTGGTGGACAGACTCAATACCAATCAGCAATTGATTCAATATATTGTTGGTTCGGTATTTGGCATCACCGCGATTATTCAATTCTGGAAAATGTTAAAACATAAGGACGCCATTTCAACCATGGATGCAGGAAAATAACTATTTAGGGGGCATCTCATCTACCCACTGATCTCTTGCGTCTGGAGAAAACTTCCAGGGAGCAAAATTATTTTCAACATTGCTGAACATCATATTCCATTCCTGCGGTGCACTGCTTTCTTCCATTACCATATACCTTCTTAACTGAAAAATGATGTCCAGCGGATCTATTCCAACGGGGCATTCTTCAACACAAGCCTGGCAGGTGGTGCAGGCTCTCAACTCTTCTTCGCTGATATATCCTCTCAGCAGAACTTTTTCATCGGATGCCGACTCTTCTTTTGCGTCAATTTTTTTTCCCACCAGCTCCATTCTGTCGCGGGTATCCATCATAATTTTTCGGGGCGATAAAAGTTTTCCCGTTTGATTGGCCGGACAGGCTGCGGTACATCTCCCGCATTCTGTACAGCTGTATGCATCGAGTAAGTTTTTCCAGGTAAGATCACCAATATCCCGCGCCCCGAATTTCTTTGGGGGTGCATCAGTTGAGCCGGCGGCAGGTGCTGTTTCCGGCGCCATAGCATACAAAACTTCCATTTGAATTTCAGGCATATTTTTCATTTTGCCTTTGGATTCTAACCGTGTGTAATAAGCATTTGGAAAGGCCAGGAGAATATGCAGATGTTTTGACAAAGGCAGATAATTCAAAAATGCAAAAATGCCGGCAATATGCAGCCACCAGCATATTCTTTCCAGCACAATTAATGACTGATCACTCAATCCATTTAATACAGGATGAAGAAATGACGACACCCAGAAATTTCCGGTATTGTGAGAAGCATAATCAGCCGAACCACGTTGCTGAAGCAATGTGTCACTTGCATTCATGGTGAGAAATAACATCATCAAAACGATTTCTGTTATTAAGATAAAGTTCGCATCGGTTTTGGGCCAGCCATTCAGTTCTTTGCTCCATAATCTTTTTACATAAACAACATTTCGCCTGAATAGAAATATCACACAAACAAAGAGTACTCCAAATGCCAGTAATTCGAAAATATTGATAAGTACAGGATAAAGACGTCCTAAGGCGGGTGCAAACAAACGATGTGTACCCAAAATGCCATCCAATACGATTTCTGCGACTTCAATATTGATAATAATAAAACCTGCATAAATAACAAAGTGCATGACAGCAACCAATGGTTTTCTGAACATCTTTTTCTGACCAAAGGCCAATAGCAAAAGATTTTTCCAACGCTCAGCTTTATTATCTGTCAAATCTTCATCCTGGCCCAACAGGATATTCCTGCGTATTGCTTTTACACTTAGGGCAAACCATAACAGTGAGACCAACAATAAAATGGAAAACAATACCTGTGGAATTAATTGCATACGGTTGATTTACATTCGTAAATTTACAGGTTGTTATACAAACCCCTATCATTGTTGAAGATTAATTGAAAATGGAAAAAAAATATATTCTTTCTGAACAGGTGGCGACGATGAAACTTACCAGAATGGCTTATGAGATCCTCGAGAACAATCCCAACGAAAAGGAACTGATTTTGGCTGGCATTAAAGACAATGGGCTGATTGTTGCGGCACAGATACAGGAAATATTAAAAGAAATCAGTTCCATCTCAACCGATTTGATTGCTGTTTCTTTTGACAAGAAACTGCCTGCAGAAATTACGTTAAGTAAAAACATTGATTTCAATGATAAAGTAATCATTCTGATTGATGATGTTGCCAACAGTGGAAAGGCTTTGCTATACGCACTTAAACCATTCATACAATTTTACCCAAGAAAAATCCAAACAGCTGTTCTGGTGGAAAGAAGTCATAAAACTTACCCGGTTCATCCAGACTATGTCGGCATTAGTCTTTCAACAACATTGCAGGAACATATTTATGTTGAGGTGGGAGATAATAAGGTGAAAGGAGCTTACCTGCTGTAATTAAAAGTAAAAACCGTGTAACCTGAACTTGCCCTGCGTATTATATTCTATTGCGGGCGCAGGTATTTTAATCATGTTTAAAGTAAAAAATACAGACTTTAACCACTTCTTTTTTACCGGTATTTTAGTCAGGTCAAGGTCTATAGATAATAGAAATTTTCTATAACGTTCCACATCTGTCCTGTCAGTAACTGATCCATCTTCATTCGTCCAAATATTCTCTGTTCCACCGAGCATGGTTTCAGCACCATATCCAAGCGAAATATTCAGCCATTTGGGAATATTGCTGTCAGGGAAAAATGAGCGGAGATTTGCGCTTAGCCAGTAGGTTTGGCCGTTATAATCTTTTAAAATGCGTTCAACATGACTTTTACCAAATAACTGATCAACACGTTCATCAAGATTATCAGGATAAGAATTAGGCACGTAACTAAATTTAATTTGAAATCGTTGTTCTCTCCAGGCCAATTCCTGAGCGATATAGATGCCGGTTCCAGCTAAATTCATTATCATATCACCAGTGCTAAATCCCCATTTCTCTGAAAATCCATCCTGAATTTCTATAATGCTCATATATGCAATGCTGCTGAGGCCTCCCAACAACAAAGCGTTTTTATTTTTAATGCCCGACCACCGCCACATTTCAGTTGAAAATCGGCTCAGCTGGTATGAAGTCCATACATGGCCAGCTTTATCCATCTGCTGCCATTCGGGCCAATCATTAAAAAAATGGAAATTTTGTTTCTCGTACCCATCGTACCAAGCACTGTTAAGGGCAATAAAAGATCCAACCCAAAGACCGCCCTGCAATGCGCCGACCAGCCAAACTTTCTTTTTATCAGCGTTGGAATTATTGTTCAGATTGGAATCAACATATAATGTTTGACTGCCAGCGACGTTTATGGGTGTGGCTGCCTTTAACTGTGCTGATGCAAAAATGGGCAGCAACACACATAGGAAGATTACAGATCGGATGATATTGGGTTTCAGCTTGATAATAATCTCAACAGATTAATTTCTTAAACGCCAAAATTACATATCTGTTTTGGAAGTATCTTAGGATTAACTTTAATATCTTCAGCTCAACACTGCTCCTCCCGACTGGAGAGTACAACACGAATACTTTAAATTACTGAACCAATTTTCAAATCAACAATGCTTATGGACGCTGTCATTATTGAAAAAGTAAATACCTGGCTGACCGGGAACTACGATTCAACAACTAAATCGGAAATAGAAAAATTACAGGCAGAAAATCCAAAAGAACTTGCGGATGCGTTTTACCGCAGCCTTGAATTCGGTACCGGCGGCCTGAGAGGAATTATGGGCGTAGGAACGAATAGAATCAATAAGTATACCATTGGAATGGCAACACAGGGATTTGCCAACTACCTCAAAAGCAGTTTGCCCGGTGAACAGATCAGTATGGCAATTGCTCACGACAGCAGGAACAACAGTCGCTATTTTGCAGAAATAACAGCCAATGTAATGGCTGCAAACGGCATCAAAGTTTACCTTTTCGAAAAACTCAGACCAACACCTGAACTTTCATTTGCTATCAGGTATCTGAAATGCAATGCAGGAGTTGTTTGTACGGCTTCACATAATCCCAAGGAATATAATGGTTATAAAGCCTATTGGAGTGATGGCGGACAACTTGTACCGCCTCACGATAAAAATGTAATAACCGAAGTGGAAAAAATTGCTTCTGTAGATGAGGTGAAATGGAGTGGCGGGGAGGACAATATTGTTTTAATTGGAAAAGAAATCGACGACGCCTATCTGGAAATGGTGAAAGGGCTGAGCGTATATCCTGAAGTGATTGAGCGTCAGCAAGATCTTAAAATTGTTTTTACCCCTATTCATGGTACAGGAATTACACTGGTTCCTGAAATATTAAAAAAGTTTGGATTTAATAACGTAGCCATTGTTGAAGAACAGAGTGAACCGAATGGCAACTTTCCAACAGTAGTATATCCTAATCCTGAAGAAAGCGAGGCAATGAGTATCGGCCTTAAAAAAGCGAAAGAGATAGATGCAGATATTTTACTTGGAACAGATCCTGATGCAGATAGGGTAGGCATTGGCGTTAAGGATGATAAGGGAAACTGGATATTAATGAATGGCAACCAAACAGCAGTACTTGCTTTCAATTACCTGATAGAAGCCAGGAAAGTAAAAGGATTAGCCAGGCCAAATGATATGGTGATCAAAACAATTGTGACCACCGATATGATTAATGAAATTGCCCGGCAGAATGATATCAATTGTTACGATGTGCTCACAGGATTCAAATGGATTGCGGAACTGATAAAAGAAAAAGAGGGTAAAGAAAATTATGTTATTGGCGGAGAGGAGTCATATGGTTTAATGGTTGGTGATCAGCTAAGAGATAAAGATGCTATCAGTGCGGTTGCTTTCCTTTGCGAAATGGCAGCATATGAAAAAGATAAAGGCAATAGTCTCTACGAAAAAATGCTTGACCTGTATGTAAAATATGGCTTCTATAAAGAACACCTTATCTCGATCACCAAAAAAGGAATGGACGGCCAGCAACAGATCGCGCTGATGATGGAAAAATTCAGACAGGATCCGCCGAAATTATTGAATGGCTCTCCGGTAGTGAGTTTGCTCGATTATGAACTCAGGCAGGCTAAGGATATTGCAAGTGGTACAACAGAACCTATTGCTTTACCAAAAAGCAATGTGCTGCAATTTATTCTTGCAGATGGTAGTAAAATCAGTGCAAGACCATCAGGCACCGAACCAAAAATAAAATTCTATTTCAGCGTCAACGAAAAATTAACTTCTGCTGGAGATTACGCAAAAGTTAATGCACTGCTTGATACAAAAATAAAAACAATTATAGCGGATCTGCAACTCTGATTGTGGAAATCTGATAATAATAAAAGCCGTCTGCCCATTGGGCAGACGGCTTTTATTGTTGGTGCGTGTTACGCAGGTATATTCAAAACCTGACCAGGGAAAATTTTATCAGGATCGCTGATTTTATCTTTATTGGCTTCAAAGATATCTTTCCATGTGATGCCGCTAAATTTGCCGGCGATTTTGGATAAATTATCGCCCGATTTCACTTCATACGTTTGACCTGCAGAAGTTGCAGTAACATTCAAAACCAGGTCAGCAGATGTCATACCCGGATCAACTTTTTCATACAAATTCCATAGCTGCTGTTTAATATGTTCTCCCGGAACAGTTGCAGTTATGTACAATATATTTTCCTGATCAACAACTGAAAGGTCAGTGGCGCCATTTGCATTTGCATAGTCAATCAGTTCCTGGTATTTGTCCTGTAATGCCATAGTGGTAAATTTCTTTAATGTTATTTAATGTCTTTAATCTGGTTAACAACCTGCTTTGGTTTGGCTTCGTTGATTACCTGCATTGCTTTTATTCTATCTGCTTTTTTAACGCTACCGGTTAATGTAACTACACCGTCGTTAACAGTTGCTGTAACACCTGTAATGCCTTTTGCTGCAAATACAGAATCAACAGTTTGACGCAGTACATCGTCAGGGTTAATCTGAACCGGAGGCGGTGGAGGTGGGGGAACAGTTATATTGTTCTGGACAGATTTAACGCCTTTTAATCCCGCCAGTGCACTTTCTGCTGCGGTTTTAGTTGCTTCATCAGAAACTTCGCCACCAAGCGTAACTACTCCATCCTTTACATCTACAGTTACTGATGGACTGATGGAAGTAACTTTTTCTTTTGCACTTTCAGCAATATTGGCATCGCTGGGTTTGCATGAAGTAACCAGCAGGGACAGAATCAAGACGATGCTCAACATTGGTTTACTTAACAATTTGTGAATCATAATACTAAGATTTTAAAATTAAGGTAATGCGATTGGGGTAAAGAACAAAAGAAAGATACCCACAGTGTCAAATGTTTACTTTCAAAATAAGTGCCTAAAACGTAGTTTTGCCTCATGCGACCAATTGAGGATAGTTATCTCCACAAGGGACTCAGAAAATCACTTGTAGAAATTGTTCGGAAGAAAGGTATCACAAATGAAAAAGTGCTTGCCGCCATTCAGACTGTTCCCCGTCATTTTTTCCTTGACTCAGCATTTACAGGTCTTGCATACGAAGACAGGGCTTTCCCTATCGGCGAAGGACAAACTATTTCCCAACCATATACTGTAGCATATCAGACTCAACTGCTAGATGTAAAACCTTTTGAAAAGGTGCTTGAAATCGGAACTGGCAGCGCTTACCAGGCATGTGTTTTAGCAGAAATGGGCACCAAAGTCTACACAATTGAAAGGCAACGCAAACTTTTTGATCAGAATAAACTGTTTCCTCTATTGAAGCAATATCCCTCGATTAAACTGTTTTATGGCGATGGCTATGAAGGGTTACATACTTATGGCCCTTTTGATAAAGTTCTCGTTACTGCGGCAGCACCATACATTCCTGAGAAGTTGATACAACAACTAAAAACGGGAGGTGTAATGGTGATACCTGTAAATGAAGGTGATCTTCAAAGGATGCTCCGGCTTACTAAACAGGCCGATGGTTCCGTTAATGAAGAAAAATTCGACCTGTTTTCTTTTGTTCCTATGATGGAGGGAAAAAACAACTAAAATAAAATCCCGGAAAATTTCTTCTCCGGGACCTTTACGTACTCCCATGTCTGAAAAGGGGGGAGACTTTATAACTATAGCCTAAAACTTTATTCAAATTACTGCTGCATCTGGTTTCCTTCCTGCATACCATCCATACCACTTCTTGTATTTTTCCTCTTGAAAAGTGAAGCGTCGAATTTGCCGAATCTCCAGTTGAAATTTAATCTGAATACCTGCCAGTCACGGCGTCTTGATGTTTCCTGGATAAAGAATTCAGATTCAGAAAAAGTACTGTATACTCTTGTTTTAAAAATATCATTCACACTAAGTGTAATCGAGCCAGCTTTATCTTTTCCAAAATCTTTACGTATTGCTATGTCGACACCGTAGTTGGGATTGATATATCCCTGTGAAGTGGTTTGTGCACCGCCGCCGAATCCGCCGCCACCAAATCCACCACCTCCGCCGCCGCCACCACGACCACCACCACCTCCGCCGCCGCCCTGTGGGAGGATGCTTTTACTTCTGTAATCTCCGCTTAACTGTACCACATAGTTTTTAGGCAACTTGATGGCTGCATTCATCTTGCCAAAAAAACTCCAGATTTCAGAATCAAAATCACCAGTAAGATTGTCTCCGTTGATACTGGAATTATACAGGTTAAGATTGGTAGTTAATTCAATCCATTTGGCCAAAGGGTTTTTTGAAGTCACCTCAAAACCATAGGCCATACTGCTGTTGGCATTTACATAAGTATTGATGATAACATCCCTGCCCGGAATCGGACTGGCTTCTTTTACCTGGTAACGGGTGATCAGATCATCCGTCATCTTCAAATAAACTGATGCTAACAAACTATGACTCTTTTTAAATGATTTTTGATAGCCAAGTTCAAAGGAATTAGTGAACTCAGGAACCAGTGCCGGATTTCCCCTGCTGATATTTAATGAA
Source organism: Chitinophagales bacterium (assembly GCA_031425315.1). Classification (GTDB taxonomy): domain Bacteria; phylum Bacteroidota; class Bacteroidia; order Chitinophagales; family Chitinophagaceae; genus Pollutibacter. Next base: position 60,902 of record JANPJC010000174.1, on the reverse strand, counting down.
TCGGTATAATCAATAAAAGGTAGTAACTGGAAGAAGTTAGGGCGGTTAATTCTGCGGGAATAGCTGAACTGAAGATCCTGATCATTCTTTAATTTTTGCGTCAGAAACACACTTGGAAACATGCTGAATGGGAATGAATTGCTAAATGCTTCATTATTGGTAAGCAGTGTTCCTTCATACTTTGAACTTTCTACCCGCATACCTAACTGATAGGAAAAATTCTTTCCAATCATATTACTGTAAGTACCATAAGCAGCGAGTACCCGATCAGTGAATTTATAATTTGCATTGATGGCTACAATGGGAATATATCCGCCAGTAAACTCATCATAGATATAATTCAGGTTTTCACTTTGCACATCACGGATAGCGGCACGGACACCTAACTCCATTTTCGATTTTTCAGTCAATGGATTGACAAAATCAACCTGGAAAGTATAAAATGCATTGTCGCCGGTTCCCGTTTGACGCTGTTGAATCGGCAAACCTTTGGGGTTATTGTCGAGATCGAAATACTGTGTATTAAAATCACTTTCGCGGCTGTTTTTGCTGTAGTTGAAATTGAAATCTGATGTCAATTCCATACCTGATTTCTTAAACAATTTTTTGTAGCCAACGGCTCCACCCGCATTTCTAAACACAAAACCTCCTGTGGAAGTTCGTTCACCATTATCAGTCCTTATAAAGCCATTATACAGCGAATCGGTTTTAATTCCAATCACATCCGTATTATCAAATTTGCCACGCACAAAACTGCCTGAAAAAGTTATTGTGTTTCTATTGTTGATAAAATAATCCAGTCCAAGCCTGGTGAACATAAACAAACCTTTGTTAACTGTATTGTTCGTCTGATTAAATAGAATATTTGGAGTAGTGAACAGGTCCTGCCTGTAAGTGGTTCCTTCGCCTATGGATTTACGTTGATTCACCATAGCATTGGCGAATATGTTGACCTTATCCTGTTTAACGTTAATGTCACCACCAAGATTAAACCTTGCACGCGAATCAATACCTGCACGAATATTTCCGTTATAACCAGCTTTTCTGTTTTTCTTTAATACGATATTTAAAATTCCTGCCGAACCGCCTGATGCATCAAATTTAGCAGAAGGATTAGTAATCAATTCAACACTTTGTATTGCATCAGAAGGAATCTGGTCCAGCGTTAAAGTGGTTGGCCTTCCGTCAACAAATATTGTTGGCGGTGCATTGCGTAAACTTACATTTCCATCGATATCAACATCGATACCTGGAATATTACGCATCAGTTCAGTGGCAGTTTGACCGGTAGATACCAGACTTTTCTCTACATTAAATATTCTCCTGTCAACACCCATCTGCATAAATGGCTTGGTACCCACTATTTTTACTTCGTCCATCAATTTTGAATCGACGGTAAGTTTGATATCTCCTAAATCAACATCAATTTTATTAATCATCTGGTTCATATCGCCGCCAGCACCCATTTTCATATCAAATTTTACTGGCTGTTCATATAAAACATAACCAATGCCTGAAACGCGCAATTTAAACTGTCCCATTACAGGTAAGCTTTCGAGATTGAAATCGCCATTTGCTCTTGTAAGCTGACCGGCGATGACTACATCTTTTCGCTGTTTAGAAACTGAATCAAACTTGTTTTGTATTAATTGCACAGAAGCCGCATCAACTCCTTTGTTCGTATTTTTATCAAGAATACGTCCATAAAAACGTCCCATATTCATATTCTGTCCCCCGGGGCGGCCGCCCGCCTGACCTTGTGGGCGTTGTGCATAAGTAACCAAAGAGAGTAAGCTGACAATCACCAATAATCGATATCGCATTGCGGAAATTTGACTCTTAGATGCGCATTAATTAAAAAAACTTTCGGGACTTCTATTTATAAATTAGAATTGGCATCAATAGATGAAGAATGGAAATAATTATAAATTTCCTTGATATGAATAGGTTCAGGTGGAAAACAGCACTACATCAGAAAAAATAAAAACAATAAAACTAATAAGCCAATTATGAACCCTGACAGTGCCCCCCAGAGAGATATCATCCCCACCTCTTTCGAAAAACGCTGATGAATGAGGTAACTAATGTGAGCATCTTGGATTTCTTTTTTAATTAACTGACTAATTTCCGGTGGATTGATAACAGCCCCAGCATATTTATTCATCACAACAGGAAACAACTGTTCCAATTCCACCATAAAATGACCTTTAAGTTCATTAATGGTTTTATCACCTATAAACATCCCTATCACCGGGAAAACAACCTTTAAGCGATTTCGCAGAAAGTCATCCATATGCTCCTCAATGAAAGGTTTTACATTAGCGAAATGGTCATTTTTTAATAATAAAGCAGTGATTTTTTCAGGAGATACAAACCGGTTAACAAGTTCATCTGGAAGAGTCTCTGCAATCCTGTTCTGTTTTTCCCGCAAAAATGTTGATGGTGCATCGCCTGGTTTTCCACTTTTGGCTGTTCCAACCAGGTAATATACCAGGGACTTATTGAGTAGCCATCCTAAAAATGCACAAAAGGCAGGGATTAACAGTAACCAAACACTCATGACGATAGATATTAGTACAAATAAAAGAATTGCTATTTGACCTTCAAAATCTGATTTTGATCAAAAGACAAGTTTGATTAATTTCGCGTTCCTATTTTGAATACGGAGGGTATAGCTCAGGTGGTTAGAGCGTCAGATTGTGGTTCTGAAAGTCGTGGGTTCGAGCCCCATTATCCTCCCATAGTAAAGACTCCTGTGAACAGGAGTCTTTTTTTGTTTGATAAACAGCCCTCTATATCTTAACAAATCCTTTGTCAATTTGATTTTTCAGCAACAACAATGGTTATGAAAAACCGTTAATTTTGGAGATGGCCGTTAAATACCTAAAAAATATGTTCAGCAAAAAATCTGTTCCTTTCCTTTTGTTTTTTCTGTTTTCCGCCATACTTATTGCTTTTGGCACCTCTGGAAACAAAAAAGCTGATACGCCAGAAGAAAAATATCAGAAAATCTTTGGCCAGATATCAGAAATGCTGGAAGACGCACATTTCAGTCCCCGCAAAATAGACGATCAGTTTTCAAAAGATGTTTTCAAAAAATATCTTTCAAGTCTTGATCCTGACAAAAATGTTTTCGTCCAGAGTGATATAAAAGAACTCAAGAAGTTTGAGACCAAGATTGATGACGAATTACATGGTTCACCCATTCAGTTTTTCTATGCAGCCAATACCATATATCAGAAAAGAATTAAAGAAGCTTCTGCCATTTTTCCTTCTTTGCTTGCTCAGCCGTTTAATTTCAATGTTGACGAAACAGTCATTATTGACGCAGATAAACTTGACTTCCCGGCTAATGAAGCGGCGCGTAAGGAACTTTGGAGAAAACGCTTAAAGTATATGACACTCGACAGGTATACGGGGCAGTTAGAGGAGAAAGAACAAAGTGCAGGTAAAAAAGATTTTGTTGTTAAAGCAGATAGTACAATTGAAAGAGAGTCGAGACAGAAAGTTGCTGTGGTACTTGAAAAGAATTTCGAAAGGCTCCGTGTTAAGTTTACAGAAGAGGAGAGATTTAATATGCTGGTTAATACCATTACCGGTTTAATGGACCCCCATACCACATTTTTCCCGCCACTCGAAAAGAGATCATTTGATGAACAAATGAGCGGAAGGTTTTTTGGTATTGGGGCCTCGCTTCGTCCTGATGAAGGTGGAATTAAAATTGCCACCTTGGTAACAGGAAGTCCGGCATGGAAATCAGGTAAAGTGCAGGTTGGCGATCAGGTAATGAAAGTTGGACAGGGTAATGAAGAACCTGTTGATATTTCCGGTTATGAAGTTGAAGACGCAGTTAAACTGATCAGGGGTAAAAAAGGCACCCAGGTTAAACTCACTTTAAAGAAAGCAGATGGCTCAATTCAGATTATTGCCCTGGATAGAGATGAAATCGTGTTAGAAGAAACATTTGCCCGTAGTGTAATTATAGAACAGGAAGGCAAAAAAATAGGTTATATATTTTTACCGGAGTTTTATGCTGACTGGGAAAGGCCAAATGGTGCCCGTAGTGCGCAGGACGTTAGGGCGGAAATAATTAAATTAAAAGAACAGGAAGTTCAGGGCATCATTATGGATCTGCGTAATAATGGCGGTGGATCTTTATATGATGTTGTACAAATTGCTGGATTTTTTATTCCTGATGGTCCGATTGTACAGGTGAAAGACCGCGAAGGAAAGCCCAACATTTTAAGAGACCGCGATAAGTCAGTATTATATGATGGACCTTTAGCAGTAATGGTAAATGAATTCAGTGCGTCGGCTTCTGAAATTTTTGCCGCAGCTATTCAGGACTATAACCGTGGAATTGTAATTGGTAGTACTTCAACTTATGGCAAGGGTACTGTTCAGCGTAATATCGGACTGGAAAAAGAATCTTCAATGTCGGCAACGGGTAGCAGTGATCTTGGTACATTGAAATTGACTTTACAGAAGTTTTACAGGATCAATGGTGGTTCAACCCAACTGAAGGGCGTTACTCCAAATATCGTAATTCCCGATACTTATGAATATCTGAAGTACAGGGAAAAAGATAATCCTGAAGCTTTACCATGGGATGAGATTCAACAGGCAGCCTATACACCAGTGAATCCGGGATATGATTTGAGCGCTGTGAAAACTGCCAGTTTGGAGAGAATTAAAAACAGCCCGACTTTTAATGCTATCAACGAAAGTATTCAATGGTTAGAAAAAACTAACGACAAAGAATATTCACTGAATATCACTAAATACAGGGAAGAACAAAAGAAGATCAGAGCCGTTTCTAAGAAGATTGAAGAACTCAATAAACAGCAACAGGAACTTGTATTGGAAATGCTGCCAGAGGACGAAAAGCGCCTTTCAGCGGATTCGTCTAAACTTGAGCGTAGGAAAGCATGGAACAAGAGCCTTACCAAGGATATTTATGTTAACGAGACCGTTCAGGTGCTGAATGATATGATCAGGCAGAGCGCTCTTGTAAAAAACAAATAATATATAATTTATTATAAGCGGGAAAAGTCATCTTTACAGGATGGCTTTTTTTGTGCCCTTAAATCTATTTTTGTAAAAACCTATGTTATTATGCAGAAACTAATGTTACTTATCGGTCTGTTTTTCTGTGTTGCGGTTCAGTCGCAAACCGGGAATACCCAGATCAAGCTGGAGGATAAATTACCTGTTGATTCAGATGTGAAAGTGGGTAAATTACCCAATGGCCTGACTTACTATATCCGAAAAAATGTAAAACCGGAAAAGAAGGCTCAGCTCAGGCTGGTGGTAAATACAGGTTCCGTTTTGGAAGATGCTGATCAGCAGGGGCTGGCGCATTTTATGGAGCACATGAATTTTAATGGCAGTAAAAATTTCCCTAAAAACGAATTGGTAAACTATCTGCAGTCCATTGGGGTAAAGTTTGGTGCCGATCTTAATGCGTCTACCAGTTTTGATGAAACCATATATATTCTTCCTATCCCTACAGATGATCCCACAAAAATCGAAAAAGGATTTACCGTATTAGAAGATTGGGCTAGTGGTGCAAGTCTGGATCCAGAAGAGATTGAAAAGGAAAGGGGAGTGGTGCTGGAAGAATCGAGACTTGGGAAAGGCGCAAGTGAACGCATGGGTAAAATATACCTACCGTTGCTTTTTAATGGATCGAAATATTCTGATCGGTTGCCGATAGGTAGCGATAGTATTTTGGCCAATTTCAAACCTGAAGTTTTACAAAGGTTCTACAAGGATTGGTACCGTCCCGATTTAATGGCAGTTGTTGTTGTTGGCGATATTGATCCGGCAGAGGCAGAAAAACAAATTATCAAACATTTTAGCGGTATTAAAAAACCCGTCAAACCACGTGAGAGGCCTGCGATGATTCCGATCAAGGAAAGGAAGAAAAATGAAGCAGTTGTATTGACCGATAAAGAGCAACAGCAAAAAATATTGCAGATACTACACTCATTTAAAAAAATGGAACAGGTTAAAACCTGGAAGGATTACAGAAAAAGTGTGATCGAAGCTTTGTATTCCAGCATGCTGAACCAGCGCTTGTCTGAGCTGAGTCAGAGCAAGGAACCACCATTTGTTTTTGGCGGTGCCGGAAGTATCAACTTTCTGCGGGGTTACAAAGCTTCTGCATCATTTGCACTATTAGGTGATAAACCTGTAGACAAAGCAATTGCAGCGCTCACCACCACTAATGAATCTATCAGGAAGTTTGGCTTTTTACAGTCGGAACTGGATCGTGCAAAAAGCAGTCTGTTGACGCAAACAGAGCGGTCGAAAATAGATAAAGATAAAACTGAATCTGCACGTTTTGTACAGGACTATATCAGTAACTACCTTAACGGAACCCAGATTGCGTCTATAGATGACCGGTATGCATTTATGAAATCTTATATGCCGGGCATAACACTTGAAGAAGTGAATAAGCTTGCAAAGGAGGAAGAAGTAGCAGGTCAATTCGCCATACTCATGGGACCTGAAAATAGCAAAGCAACACTTCCTGAGCCGAAGAATTTATTGGCGATGATGGATGATGCTAAAAAAATCCCGGTTATTGCTTACACGGAAAAAACTGTTGGTAAAAACCTGATTGAAAATATAGCTACTTCTGGTAAAATAACTGCTGAAACCAAAAATAGCAAACTGGGTACTGCTGATTTTACGTTAAGCAATGGCATCACGGTTACTTTAAAGAGTACAGAATTTAAGAACGATGAGATTCAGATGGATGCGTGGAGACGCGGTGGTTATTCGAATTTCTCGCTTGCTGATAAAATGAATGCTGAAAACGCTGCGGTAATGGTAAATCAAATGGGAGTAAAAGACCTTTCGCCGGTTGATCTCGAAAAATTCCTGGCTGGTAAAACCATTTCCGTTTTTCCTTATGTTTCTTTAAACGATGAAGGAATTGAAGGAAACAGCAGCGTAAAAGATCTGGAAACATTTTTTCAATTGATTCATTTGTATTTTACTGCACCGCGTAAAGATGAGGCCTTGTTTAAAACTTCGGTCAACAATCAAAAATCGCTGGTGCAGAACATGATGGCAGATCCTTTCAGTTACTTCCAGGATACATTAACCCGTATCAGGTATAATAATCATCCCTGGATGCAGGTAACAGAAAAGCCATCAGAATTTGATCAGTTGAATCTTGACAAACTGATGGGAATTTATAAAGGAATATTTGGAAATGCTTTTGGTATGCATTTCACTTTTGTAGGCAATATTGATGAAAAAACCTTGAAGCCTTTACTTGAAAAATATATCGCGTCGCTTCCGGCTTCACCTAAAGAAATTAAAACTACAGATGTAGGTTTAAGGCCGGTAAAAGGAGTGGTTGATGTGAAAATCAAAAGAGGGATGGATCAAAAAAGCCTTGTAAATATATTATTCAGTGGTGAAACAAAATACAGCAAAGACGAATCACTAAAATTGAAAGCACTCACTGAAATTATCACTATCAGAATAATTGAACAGCTGAGAGAAACGATGGGTGGTATTTATGGAGGTGGTGCTAATGGAAATATTTCCAAGCGACCATATGAATATTATACTTTGACCACCTCTTTCCCTTGCGGTCCTGATAACGTGGATAAACTCACAAAGGCAGTATTTTCCATCTACGAAGAATTAAGAACAAAAGGTTGTGATGCAAAAGAGCTGGATAAAGTAAAGGAAACCTGGAAAAATCAATATAAAGAACAAGCCAAACAAAACGAGTATTGGTTAAGTATATTAAGTAATGATTGGATTAATAATGAAGACCCTGAGTGGTATTTAAATTATGAATCAAGCGTTAATTCCATTACTGTTGATGACATAAAAAATGCAGCAGTCAAATTTCTTGATTTGAATAATTACGTTAAAGGCTCATTATATCCCGAAAATTTTGCCTTGAAATAATCTCTTTTGAAATTTTACAATAAAAAAAGCAACTGGTCACAGTTGCTTTTTTTATTGATTATCTGCTTGATTATATTGAAATACCGTAGCGGCTTTTAAGAATACTGGCATGATGGCGCCAGTGACCGATCAGAATATAACCCAGCGCTAATGTTGTTATCGGGTTATTGCTGGAAAGTCCTTTTCGGGAGAGCATTTCAGGAGTGAAGCTTTGGAATAAGTACATTGTAGATTGCCTCACAATCATCATTTCTTCCTTTATATCTTTAAGATGACGGCCAGATGCGTCAGCATTAACGGCATAAGCATTTTCATCAAAGGACAACAGCGACTCCTGTTCGCCCCTGGCAATACAAAGTGCGCGATAGGTAAAAATCCTTTCTGCATCTATTACATGTTGTAATAACTGTTTCACCGTCCATTTATCCTGAGCATATGCAAATGCAGCGTTTTCATTAGATATAGCTGATAACTGAAGTTTTAATTCCTGCATTGATGTGGCTATCAATTGAAGAATATCCTCTTCGGGCACTAGTGAAATGTATCGTTCAAAATATGGGGGAAAATCATTAACAACAGGTCTTGCCATCATCGTATTTTAATTAAAAATAAAAAAAAGCGCCAAACATGGCGCTTTTCGTTTTACTATATTGTTTATCCCTGGGGAGTTTTTTTAAGTTTAGGTTTGGGCAACACCTTCGGCTCTTCTATCTTCCTCTCACCTTTGAGGGTAGCTGCGAGTTTTATTGCTTCGTAAGCGTTAACCAAACCTCCGCTTTTAGACAAATCTTTAAAATCAACCTGTTCCTCCCCACCCGGGCGTGTAACCTTGAAAGTTGCAAATGGGGTTACACTCTTTTCGATTGCAAACTTTACCTGTTGTGGCGTCAGATCGGGAAAATAACTCAGAATGAGTGCTGCAAGTCCTGCGGTAACGGGACTGGCAAAACTGGTTCCGCTTTCGCTTCCATAAACATTCCCTCCAGGCAAAGTCGAAAAGATATCAACACCCGGAGCAAACACATCCACCTGCGTTTTACCATAGTTGGAAAAATAGGCAACTACTTCCTGGGGCGTGGGCCCGCTTGCACCAACACTAATCCAATTCGTTGCCTTACCCTGCGAAGTGTTTTGCAAATTCGGATTTGGAAATACCTCGATGGCATCGATATTTTTAGAATCATTGCCTGCTGCGTGAACTAACAAAACGCCCCTGGATTCAGCGAATTTAACGGCATCATCCACCCAGTTCTTATTCGGTGAAAAGCTTTTACCAAAACTCATGTTGATCACCTTGGCACCATTTTCTACTGCATACCTGATGGCGTTTGCAATATCCTTATCATGCTCATCACCTTCCGGAACAGCCCGCAGTGCCATAATCTGAACATTATCTGCTATACCATCTGCACCAATATCATTTGTGCGGGATGCAGCAATTATGCCGGATACAATCGTTCCATGCATAGATGATGTTGCCATCACATCATTGTTGCCATAAAACCTGTCGTTTACATCCTCATAGTTGTCCTTCACGATTGAACCACGGTAATCTTCAGGCCCTTTTTCTGCTGCATCTACCTTGGACTTTTCACCTTCATAGAATGTAGTAATGCCGTCAATCATCTGACGGTTATTTTTTTCCATTTGTTCTGTTTGCTGGAACAAACCTAAAATGGTATTCCTGGCTTTTGACTGATTTGCTGTTTCAGGTTTAAATTTCAGCAATTCATCTCCAGTATATAATTTCTGGCCGGTTGCTTCCATAATAATGCTATCCATCGCAGGTAATTTTTCAACGATGGTTTTCAGGAACAATACATACATCGATGCTTCCTTAGCCTGACTTTCAATTTGACCCTTCGCCCTGGTAAAGTTTTTGAACTCAATTTTTTCATCAGGCGTCAACTTCGATTCATCTGCTATCTGGTTATATTTCTTTTTGTACCGGTAATAAACCCTCGCAGCTTCATAACTGTCTTTTGTTACATTCCTGCCGTCTTTCCCACCTAAAAAATTCCAGCCGTAGATATCGTCGACATATCCATTTTTATCATCATCAATATTGTTACCCGGAATTTCCCCCGGGTTTCGCCACAAAACAGGTTTAAGATCTTCGTGGGTGGTATCCACACCTGAATCAATTACAGCGACAACAATAACCTGTTTAGGTTTTCTATCTTTCAAAATTGTTTGATACGCCTTTTCAATACTTATACCATAAAAACCATCTGTCTGATAATCAAGCATATGCCATGCCTTAGGTGTTTCTTTTACAACAGCATTCTGGGCAAAGGATATTCCAAATGGCATACAACCCAATAGTCCAGCAATTACATACGGATACAGTTTATACATCTTCGTGCTACGTTTGAGTTTATAAAATTAATCAGAACATTGAGCCTTTAGTAGCCGGTTGTCATTTTTTGCATAAGATTACAAGTCAAACTTAATTCCCTGCGCCAATGGCAGCTTTGTTGAATAGTTTATGGTGTTGGTTTGCCTGCGCATATACGCTTTCCATGAATCACTTCCACTTTCCCTTCCGCCACCGGTTTCCTTTTCACCTCCAAATGCCCCGCCAATTTCTGCTCCGCTGGTACCGATATTAACATTTGCAATGCCACAATCACTCCCAGCCGATGATAAAAAAAGTTCTGCTTCACGCAGGTTTAAAGTCATAATTGACGATGACAGTCCTTGCGGAACTTCATTTTGAATGTTGATCGCTTCTTCAATGTTGTCGTAGGGCATAATATAAAGTATCGGTGCGAAGGTTTCGTACCGTACAATTTCAAAACCGGGCTTTACCTCAGCAATGCAAGGCTTTACATAACATCCGCTTTCAAATCCTTCAGGATTTATCACTCCTCCTTCGACTATAAATTTCCCACCTTCAGCTTCACATTTTGAGATGGCATCGAGATACATCTTAACCGCATCCTGGTCAATTAATGGACCCACATGATTTTTTTCGTCAAGGGGGTTGCCAATTTTCAGTTGTCCATAAGCTTTAACAAGCCGATCTTTCACTTTATCATAAATCGATGAATGTATGATCAACCGGCGGGTGGTGGTGCACCGTTGACCGGCAGTGCCGACGGCTCCAAAAACAGCTCCTACCAGCGCAATTTCAAGATCAGCCTCCTGTGAAATGATGATTGCATTATTACCACCCAGTTCAAGAAGACTTCTGCCTAGACGCCCAGCCACAATTGAACCGACTGCCTTTCCCATCCTTGTGGAACCTGTTGCAGAAATTAAAGGGATACGTGTATCAGCAGCCATCCATTCACCCGTTTCCCTGCCACCTACAACAAGATTACTCACGCCATCAGGAACATTCAATTTTTCAAATACAGTGGCCACAAGTTTTTGACATGCAATACTGCAGAGCGGTACTTTTTCTGACGGCTTCCAGATACATACATTGCCACAGACCCATGCCAGCATTGCGTTCCAGCTCCAAACCGCCACAGGGAAATTAAAAGCAGAAATGATACCTGTTATTCCCAACGGATGCCACTGTTCGTACATCCGATGCCCCGGACGTTCACTATGCATCGTCAATCCGTACAGCTGCCTGGAAAGTCCAACCGCGAAATCACAGATATCAATCATTTCCTGTACCTCACCTAATCCTTCCTGTAAACTCTTACCCATTTCGTATGAAACAAGCTGGCCAAGCGCATGTTTATGTTTTCTGAGTTCCTCGCCAATTTCCCTGACGACTTCGCCTCGTTTTGGCGCCGGCCAATTACTCCAACTCTTAAATGCGTCTGATGCTTTTTGCACCACAGCCTCATATCCTTCCTTGTCTGCTGTGAAAACATTGGCTATCAGTTTCCCATCAACGGGAGAGTGGGAGGGAATGATCTCTCCTGATGATCCCATCCAGTGAGATCCTGTTGAAAACGCCTGATTAAATGACTCAATATTTAACGTACTCAGAAATTCCATTGTTCAATAGTTGTAGAAAATTAAATTGAAGAGAAATGTAAAATTAAACAGATTGTCACAGCAATTGCAATGATCTGGGTGGCATGGCCAATAAAATAGGCTGATGGTTAATATTGTTCCTGATCGCTGGGGAAATCGTTTTGCTTAACATCGTGGATATAATTCTTAACGGCACCTGTAACGAGTTCATTAAGATTTAAATATTGGCGTAAAAACCTGGGTTTAAATTCGTGGTTGATACCAAGCATATCATGCATCACCAAAACCTGGCCATCGCAATGTTTACCGGCGCCTATACCAATTGTTGGAATGGAAATGCTTTCGGAAACTTCTTTTGCCAGCAATGCCGGGATTTTTTCCAGAACAATGGCAAAACAACCTGCTTCCTCCAAAAGTTTCGCATCTGATTTTAGTTTGGCAGCTTCCTGTTCTTCCCGGGCTCTTACCTGGTAGGTTCCAAATTTATAAATACTTTGAGGTGTCAAACCAAGGTGCCCCATTACAGGTACTCCACTTGATATAATTCTTTTTATACTTTCCAATACTTCTTCTCCGCCTTCCAGCTTGATAGCATGCGCACCAGTTTCCTTCATTATCCGGATCGTTGAATGAAGTGCCTCTTTTGAATTTCCCTGATAAGATCCGAAGGGAAGATCTACAACTATTAAACATCTTTTTATTCCTCGTACAACAGATTGCGCATGATAAATCATTTGATCCAGCGTGATGGGCAATGTAGTTTCATGGCCTGCCATAACATTACTGGCAGAATCCCCAACAAGGATGATTTCAATACCTGCTTCATCGATGATTTTCGCAAATGAAAAATCATATGCCGTAAGCATAGAAATTTTTTCTCCATTTGTTTTCATTTTAACCAGAGTATGCGTAGTGATTCTCTTTACATCAGCATTTACACTCATATGCAGGATTTACAATTTGATTTTATTCAGTTCCGATAACATTTACAGAAGCTAGCCGGCTGATAATGATACATTGACTCATTCACTCAATGACAAGTTAGCAGTGAGCAGTGAGCAGTGAACAGTCAGCAGTAAGCAGTGAACAACAGGCTGTTAATTATCATATGGATGTTGATTATCCCATTGACCCATTCACACATTCACTCGATCTCATTCACTCAACCGCCTTCATTCACGTTTGACGATTCACGATTCACGAAGGAAACAGCTGTTGATTATCCCATTCACTCGATCTTATTCACTCAACCGCGTGCATTCACGTTTGACGATTCACGCTTCACGAAGGAAACTGCTGTTGATTATCCCATTGACCTATTCACTCGATCTCATTCACTCAACCGCGTGCATTCACGTTTGACGATTCACACTTCACGAAGTAGCAGGCTGTTCATTCTCCCATTGACCCATTCACTCGATCTCATTTATTCAACCGCGTGCATTCACGTTTGACGATTCACGATTCACGGAGTAGCAGGCTGTTCATTCTCCCATTGCCCTATTCACACATTCACTCGATCACATTCACTCGATCACATTCACTCGACCACCTGCATTCACGTATCAACTTCACGAAGGAAACTGCTGATGATTATCCCATTCACTATTCAGTTATCTACGAATATCGGGTATTATTCTAATGGATCAGAACCGTATTACTTCATCATATAAATGGTGGATCAGGCCATCAGCGAGGCCGATTTTGGGTACATAAATTTCTTCACAGTCTATCCATCGCATCACATTAATAAAAATCAACAGTGCTGGAACGATTACATCGGCCCTGTCTTCTCTTAATTTATAAACCTGGATTCTTTCTTCAATGGAGAAGTTGCTGAGCTCTTTGTGATAATCGCGAAGCAATTCGAGTGGTAATGGCTTTCCTTCTTTCCTTTTTGATAGAGAGAATATTTTGTTGATATTACCTCCCGAACCAATAGCAGTAACGTTTTTGTGGCCGCGAACTTTTGTTTTCAAAAACTCTTTCATCTTATTCCACTGCTCGTCATTTACCATATTCTTTAATAATCTGATCGTGCCAATGTTAAACGATTCTTTGACGACCAATTTTCCTTCGCTGAAAAAAGTTAATTCGGTACTACCGCCGCCAACGTCTATATAGAGATATGAACGGCTTTTATCCATGGTTTCAGCAATATGGTTCTCATAAATCAAAGTTGCTTCTGCATCTCCCGAAATAACTTCAATAGAAATTCCTGTCTCAAGCCTTACTTTTCTTATAATATCTTCTGCATTACTTGCATCGCGCATAGCGGATGTGGCACATGCTTTAACCGACTTAACACCATAAGCACTCATAAGGTGTTTGTACGCCCTCATGGTTTGAAGAATCATTCCGATTTTTTCTTTCGAAATTTCTCCGGTTTCGAATACATCGAAACCAAGCCTTAGCGGTACTCTTACCAGGTTTAACTTGATGAAAGATGGTTCACCCTCATTATTAATCAACACTTCGCTGATTAATAATCGGGCTGCATTACTTCCTATGTCGATGGCTGCAAGTCGCAATTCAAAAGATTTGTTCGCAAGTTAAAGTTATCCGCATAACCGCGGCACAGCAAGTAATCCACAAATAATACCAGCCTCAAAAGCAATTAAACTGTGGTCGGGGGTGATAACTTCTTTTGGAGAAAATTATAGGTCTCAATCTGGGCACGAATTTTCCGTCCTTTGGTGTCAACATAATTATTATTAAGTTCATTATCCAGTACCCTTGCCTTCACATTATCTTTCAGCTGAATCTCAAGAATTCCTTTTAACTCATTGGCAATAGAGGGTTCTGTAATAACAGCTGCAGCTTCTATACGGTGATCCAGGTTTCGAACCATCCAGTCGGAAGAAGAAATGATGACCTTTTCTTTGCCACTATTGTGAAACACAAAAACCCTTGCATGTTCAAGATATTCATCAACTATACTTACGGCATAAATCGGGATTTTGAATTTTTTGTTCTCGGTATATGCGCAACAAATTCCCCGGATTATCATTTTAACTTCTACACCCGCTGTCGCTGCTTCGTAAATTTTCTGAATCAATATTTCATCAGAGAGTGAATTTAGTTTGAGGATAATTGAAGCAGGTTTACCGGATTGGGCTGATTTGATTTCCCCCTGGATCATTTTCAATAATTCACGGCGCATACTAACCGGGCTGATGAGCAATGTCTTACACATTTTAAGATGGCGCGCTCCAGTTTTGTAATTTTCCAAATAGTTGAAGATGCGGTTAACGTCGTTCATTATCGCCTTGTTTGCAGTAAGCAAACAATGATCACCGTAAAACCTGGCAGTACTTTCGTTTAAATTTCCTGTGCTCACAAAACCATAATGAATATTGCGGTTATTTTTTCTTTTTCTGATCAGGCAAATTTTAGCGTGCACTTTGAGTTCAGGCACACCAACTAAAACTTTGACTCCTTCTTCTTCAAGAACTTTCTTCCATTCAAGATTATTCTCTTCATCAAACCTCGCCCTTAACTCCAGTACCACCACCACTTGTTTTCCGTTTCGTGCTGCATTAATTAATGCATTAACCACTTTCGACTGTTTTGCCAGGCGATATGCAGTAATTTTTATTGTGGTGACTTCAGGATCTATAGCTGCTTCCCTCAGCAAATCAATTAATGACCCAAAAGAATGATACGGAAAATTCAGCATAACATCTTTTTGCAAAATGATATCTGTGACCCGTTGAATTCCGTTAAAATCTGGATGAGTAAATGTTTTGTGCCTATTAGAAGTCACTTTAAAAATGTTATCAGGGAACTCCATAAAGTGCCTGAAATTATGAATGCGGCCACCGGGGATTACATGATCTTTTTTAGTTAGACCGGTACGCCGTATCAGGTATTCCAGCAAAGCCGGATCAATTTCTTTATCATAGATAAACCTTACAGGTTTGCCGCGTCTTCGATTCTTTATCCCTTTTTCAATCTTATCAGTATAAGACAATGATTCATCATAGTCGATGTCAAATTCTGCATCTTTTGTTACTTTGATAACATGAGCAGAAAACTTTTCATAACCGAAAAACGCAAATATGGTTGGAAGGTTAAAACGAATGATGTCCTCCAATAAAATGATGTGATGTTCTTCAGGTTTTGAACTGGGTAATAATATAAATCGGGACACAGCACGTGTCGGCACCTCTATAAGTGAGTACTTTCGTTTGAAAGCAGAATTTTTACGCGACAATACCACCGCGAGATATATCGACTTCTCCCTTAAGTACGGAAACTCATTAATACTCTCAATCATTAAAGGAATAACATTTGACCTTACCTCTTCCTCAAAAAAATTAGCAACAAATTTTTTCTGCTCCCTGTTTAATTGTTTTTCAGTTTTCAGAAAGATCTTCTGCTTCTTCATTTCGAGCAAAATGCTGTTCCAGATCCTGTTGAACTCAGCCTGCTGCTCCAGCACAATCAGTTGAATGGCATCCAGAATTTGTTGAGGTGATTCTTCAAGATGCATTCGCGCACTTTTGCCATATCGGATCATTCTTTTCAGCGCGGCTACACGCACTCTGAAAAATTCATCCAGATTGTTTGAAAAAATGCCCAAAAATTTAATCTTTTCTTTAAGCGGAACTGAAACGTCTGCAGCTTCCTGTAATACTCTGGCATTAAATGCCAACCAGCTGATGTCCCTTTCAATCGTTTTACGGGGTGCTTTTGTCATGAATTTAAAATAGCAATAAATATAAAGTAGTGAGTTGGGAACTGATATTAAGTTTTTCTATAATTCCCGGATTTTGGCAATCAATCCTGTTGTCGAGTAGCCATTAACGAGAGGAACAATCACCACTTCGCCTCCATTCTTCATTACCTCTTCTGCTCCAACAACCTGGTCAGCCTGATAGTCGCCGCCTTTTACAATAATATCTGGTTCAATTGATGTAATGATCTCCAGCGGAGTATCTTCCGGAAATACCACTACAGCATCAACAATTGCCAATGATGCAAGCATCAGTGAACGGAAGGCTTCATCATTTACAGGTCGATCTTCACCCTTTAATTTTTTGACAGAGAGATCAGCATTGACACCTACAATTAGAAAATCACCTAAAGAAGCGGCATGGCTTAATAACTCTATGTGTCCCTTATGAAGAATATCAAAACATCCATTGGTAAACACCACTTTCTTTTGAAGTAAATGCCATCGCGCTACCTGACGTTTTGATTCTTCTGCAGTAAAAATCTTATCCTTGATTTTTGAGGAGAGTTTCATTTTTCTTTTTGTTAAATACTGGTAATAACATTAAACATAAAAACCCAACTATCAATACCAGCAGTGTTTGCACAGCCCATAATAACCATCCGAAAGCAAGACCATTGACTTCACTTATTCCATATAAAGTAAGCGTTTTTTGAACCGCAAGTTGATAAGCACCTATTCCCCCCTGCGTTATGATCATAGCCAGACTTCCAAATGACAATATGGTAAATGAAGGTTTTATGCCAAGATGATTAACAGATTCCATAGCATAAAATCCCAACCTTATACTCATGAGATACATTGCCCAGATAAAAATTGTATGGAACACAAATGTCCATTTTCTTTTTACAAACCTGATGCTTGTTAAACCCATCCAGATTCCTCTTACTCCCTTATTTATTTTGCCAATGATACCTACATGATTATACCTTTTCATCAGCCATACAATTCCCACTACTACAATTAAAAATATGGCTATGCCCACTACAATCGATGTAACGTTTATTCCGCCTGCCTTTGTACCATAAGCTTTTCTGAATTCCGTCAATGCGAATTCACCCACGATGTCAAGCTGCAGAACGATAGTCAGAAAGATGACGAGTAGCAAACAGATGACATCAATTGCCCTTTCTGCCACCATTGTACCTATTAATTTATCCACTGGCGTTTTTTCATACCGGGCCAGAATTGTACATTTCATTACTTCACCAAGCCTCGGTACAAGCAGATTGAAAAAATAACTTAACATCACTGCGAAAAAGGTGTTGAGCGTTGAGGGCTGAAAATTCAGTGGCTCCATCAAAATCTTCCAACGCAAGGCCCGGCTGAAATGGCTGAGCAACAATAAAATCATTGCTGGAATTACCAAAAGATAGTTTGCATCCTTCAATGCATCCTTCAATTGTCTCACTTCATCTGCAGTAAGATTTTTTGTTGTCCACCACAACAACAATATTCCCAGACCCAGAAAAAAAATATACTGTGCTGCGGTTACGAGGATCTTTTTCATTTATTAAGTCTTCCGAAAAGATAGTTCATTAAAGGCGGTTTCCATCCTTTGGAAAAACTATCCAGGGTTTAAAAGTTTTTGCTTCTTCAAACAACATGGTTGCATAACTGAGAATAATAACAATATCACCAACAGCTGCCTTTCGGGCCGCAGGGCCATTGAGGCAACATACTCCAGATCCCCTTTTTCCTTTTATCACATAGGTTTCAATACGGTTACCATTATTCACGTTTACAACCTGTACTTTTTCATTCTCAATAATGTTGCTGGCATCCATCAGATCTTCGTCTACGGTTATGCTGCCAACATAATTAAGGTTAGCTTCTGTAATTGTTACTCTGTGAATTTTCGATTTTAATACTTCTATCAACATATCAGCGAAGTTAAGTATTAGCGCACTCGTTTATTCTTCAAAAGTTGATGCATAAACGATAATTAATGGGATTCGTTGCGTTGTTTATGCCGGCGTAATAAGTCTTTCTATTAGATTTATAATTGGCCATTTATTCAAAAATTACCTGAGCACCAGATTATCAATTAATCTTACATCTCCTATAAATACCGCGGCAAGTGCTACCAGTGGGATTTCAACTTCTCCATCCTTTACTTCAGAGAGATCCATCGCGTTCACTATTTCTACATAATCAACAATAAAGCCTTCCCGAACTAAGGTAGCAACCGCTTCATTTTTCAGCTCCGAATATTTCCCTGAAGAAACTCCCGCTCTGATTGCACTTAAAACCTTGTAAATCAATGCAGCCCGTTCTCTTTGGGGAACGGAAAGTCTTGAATTTCGGCTGCTCATGGCTAATCCGCTGTTTTCCCTGATTGTCGGGCAGATTTCCAACTGCGTGGGAATGTCTTTAACCTCCAGCATTTTTCTGATTACCATACATTGCTGATAATCTTTCTGACCCATAAATATTGCTCCAGGCTGAACGATCTCGAGCAACCGGTTCACCACCTGGCATACACCCTGAAAATGCCCCGGCCGATATTTTCCTTCAATCCTTTTGTCGAGTCCATTTAATTCAAAACTGTTTTCGATATTTGGACCGTTGGGATAAATTTCTTCGACCGATGGGACAAAAACAGCCGCAACCCCTGCTTCGTAAAGCATTTCAAGGTCATTTCCCAGCGTTATCGGATATTTTGAAAAATCTTTTGGATCATTAAATTGAGTCGGGTTTACAAAAATGCTGCAAACCACCATGTCGCTGCTGGCAATGGCAGCCTTTATCAATGAAATATGGCCCTCATGTAACGCTCCCATGGTTGGAACAAAACTGATTTTCTGACCCTTACTCCGTTGTTCATCAAGATAGTTTTGCAGCCGTTTTGCGAGTTGATGTATGATCATATGAGATAAATTAATGGCTATTAATGCATCAAAAATGCATTTAGCCCAAATATCCTTACCTTTGCAAACCTTTTTTACCCTTAAAAAAAATTAACCAGCCTCCGAATGGTAACAAAGAAAAGAATTTTATTTATAGCCAATGAGATGTCACCTTATCTTGAGGTAACTGAGTTCTCGGAAATCGTGAATAAGCTGGCTATTAAGGCGAACGACAGTGGTTTCGAAGTGAGATGTATTATGCCCCGGTTTGGGGTTATTAATGAACGCCGTCACCGTTTACACGAAGTGGTAAGACTTTCTGGTATCAATGTTTCTATTGATAATGATGATTATCCATTACAGATCAAAGTGGCTTCTTTACCTAATGCACGACTCCAGGTCTATTTTCTGGATAATGAAGATATGTTTAAAAGAAAGTTCATTTTCCAGGATGAAAATGAAAAGTGGTTTGATGATAACTGGCTTCGTACCATATTCTTCTGTAAAGGCGCTTTAGAAACCGTTAAGAAATTCGGATGGCCTCCTGATATTATTCATTGCAGCGGCTGGATGACAGGATTGATACCATTCTATATCAAAACAGCTTATAAAAAAGAACCGGTATTCGGAAACAGTAAAATAATTTACACCATCGGTCAGAATACATTTAAGGAAAAACTTTCTGCAGATTTTGTCAAGCGTTCAATCATTCACGCCAGTATAAAAGAAAAAGATCTCGACGCCTACAAAGAAGCAAATAACACTGCATTGTTTAAAGGTGGTGCAACATTTGCCGATGCCATTTCATTTGGCGACGAACAGGTGGAACCCACGCTGCTGGATGAGTTTGGGAAAGTAAGAGGCAAAAAAGTTATACCATATAATGCTGATTCTGATTTAACAGAGTATTTACAATTGTATAACGACCTTGCGAACAAGTGAGGCATAACTAACCCTGTAAAAATCATCTGTAGGTGAATTGTAAAAATCTTTCGAAAGGAATTGTAGCGGTTCTAGTCACGGTCTTCTTCTTCGCTAATTGCACAAAAATCAAGGTTACAGATATTGGAACTGATCTGATTCCTGCCGTGGATAATATCAACACTTTTGATACGTCCATAGAAGTGGTGTCGACCAATTTCTTATTTGGGGATTCCGCCGTTCCTTTTATGGGAAGAGATAATAATAATCAGCCCTCTGCACATGTATTGGGTTATGTGTCTAATGATCCTCAATTCGGCACCACCAACGCTTCAATTTACCTTGAATTAAAACCTCCCTTTTATAAATACTCTTTCGAAAATGTTGGAGATAGCCTTCAACTTGATTCTGTGGTACTATGCATGAAGTACATCAATACCTGGGGTGATACAAATGCTGTTCAGCAGGTGAATGTGTACGAGGTAACACAGACTATAAGAAATGATACTGCTTATGGAACAAACACCAATGTTGCTTACGGACAGATGCTGGGTACTAAAACCTTTGCGCCGAAAGAGTTAAATGATTCGATTTTCCCTCTGGGCCAATCGCTGAAGAACCAGCTCAGGATCAGGTTAAATGATGAATTCGGAAATCTATTGCTTGCTCAGGACAGCTCCGCGGGTGAGCCTTACAATAACGACAGCTTATTCAGAGTTTTCTTTAAAGGATTTGCTGTAGTGCCCGAAGTTTCGGGGGCCGGGGCTAACGCTAATGCTTTAAATTATTTTTCGATAGGAGATACCAGTACGCATTTACGTTTGTATTACAGGTATACGAAAAATGGTGTAACTGATACTACTGCAAGAAATTTCACATTCGACAATAACACCAGAAGTGGTCATGTCAATAAGATAGAGCGGAACTATACCGGTTCAGAGTTTGCCCAGTTTATTCCAGGCAGCCCTAATGGAGATAGCCTGATCTATATGCAGACTGCACCCGGGTCATATGCAAAGATCAGAATACCTGAGTTGCTCGATTTTAAAGCGCTTAAAGGAAATGTGATGGTGCATCTTGCTGAACTGAATATGAGCCAGATCCCCGAAGGCCCTTCAAGTATGAACAGTATACTTACCCCACCAGCTGCACTTTATCTGGACTATAGAGATACTATTCTGAACCGGCAGGTTCCTTTTGTAAACGACGCATTTATCACTGGAACTTATTCGCCACTTTTGTTTGGTGGTACCAGGTTACCGCAAACATCCAATGGTGTACAGATTGCTGAATACAGATTTTTTATTACAAGACATGTTCAGGGCATTATTACCCGTAATAATCCTAACTTTCCTATATACCTTTACTCGCCTTTTGTCGCAAGGTACCCCGACTTGTTTATTGCATTTGGAGTAAATAATCTGGCTAACGGAAGAGTGAAACTTGGAGGTGGTTCCAACGCCACCAGGAAGATGAAACTAAGATTAGTTTACTCTAAAATATGATCCTGGATTATCTTTAAACCTATTAATAAACCAAACCCAAAATTCTATGCCTTATCTATTTACTTCTGAAAGTGTTTCAGAAGGGCATCCTGACAAAGTAGCTGATCAGATTTCTGACGCATTAATTGATAATTTCCTCGCCTGGGATCCCAACTCTAAAGTAGCGTGTGAAACCCTGGTAACTACCGGTCAGGTGGTATTGGCAGGTGAAGTAAAATCAAATACTTATCTGGATGTTCAAAAGATTGCCCGTGAAGTAATCGCCAGGATAGGCTATACAAAAAGTGAATACATGTTCGAAGCGAATTCGTGCGGTATTCTTTCTGCTATACATGAACAATCGGCCGATATCAACCAGGGTGTGGAAAGAAAAAAAAAGGAAGAGCAGGGTGCAGGCGATCAGGGAATGATGTTTGGTTATGCTACAAACGAAACTGAGAACTACATGCCTCTGGCACTTGACCTGGCGCATAAAATTTTACAGGAACTTTCAACTATCCGCAGGGAGAAGAATTCTAAATTACCCTATCTGCGTCCTGATGCAAAGAGCCAGGTAACCATTGAATATGACGATAATGACAAACCTCTGCGTATAGACGCAATTGTTGTATCTACACAGCACGACGATTTTGATACAGATAACAAAATGCTCGCGAAAATCAATAAAGACATTCGTGAAATAGTAATCCCACGTGTAAAATCGAAATGTAAAAAAGAAGTACAGAAACTTTTCAATGATAACATCAAATATCATATTAACCCCACCGGCAAATTCGTAATTGGTGGCCCCCATGGTGATACAGGACTTACGGGAAGGAAAATTATCGTGGATACTTACGGAGGAAAAGGTGCTCATGGTGGTGGCGCATTTAGTGGAAAAGATCCTTCCAAAGTAGACAGGAGTGCTGCATATGCATCCAGGCACATTGCGAAAAACCTTGTGGCTGCCGGTGTTGCTGATGAAATTCTGGTTCAGGTTTCTTATGCAATTGGTGTGGCAAAACCAATGGGAATCTTTGTAGATACATATGGTACCAGCAAAGTAGATCTCACTGATGGCGAAATAGCTAAAAAGGTAGAGGCGCTTTTTGATATGAGGCCGTATGCTATCGAAACAAGATTAAAACTGAGGAATCCGATTTATTCCGAAACCGCCGCTTACGGCCATATGGGCAGAAAAAATGAAGTGGTAGACAAAACATTTTATTCTGCTGATGGAAAATCGAAAAAAGTAACAGTTGAACTTTTTACCTGGGAAAAACTGGATTATGTGGATAAAGTAAAGAAAACGTTCAAAATTAAATAGCTTCATTTTTTGACTAAACCTCCCGTAAACCGGGAGGTTTTTTATTTTCATAATATGGACGGTACAGCAAACCCCTGGACAATACTGGATGAAAAACAGGTGTATGACAATCCCTGGATAAATGTAACTGAATACAATGTTCTAAAGCCATCTGGTGGTGAAGGGATCTATGGAAAAGTGCATTTTAAAAATATTGCATTAGGAATCATTCCTATGGATAATGAAGGAAATATTTACCTGGTGGGTCAATACAGATTTACGTTGGATCAATACAGTTGGGAGATTCCTGAAGGGGGAGGAGCATTTAATGTTGCACCCCTTGAATCGGCAAAAAGGGAACTCAAAGAAGAAACAGGACTTACGGCAATCCATTGGCGTGAAATATTAAAATTTCATCTTTCCAATTCTGTTTCAGATGAGTTTGGATATATTTATCTGGCTACCGGA
Source organism: Chitinophagales bacterium (assembly GCA_031425315.1). Taxonomy (GTDB): domain Bacteria; phylum Bacteroidota; class Bacteroidia; order Chitinophagales; family Chitinophagaceae; genus Pollutibacter. Next base: position 37,259 of record JANPJC010000174.1, on the reverse strand, counting down.
CTAACGGCCGGAGAATCTGATCCTGAAGACACTGAGAAATTGCAGGTGAAAAAGGTTTCATTATCAAAGGCCTACGACATGGTACTCAATGGTGAAATCACGGATTCGATGAGTGTAGCTGGAATATTGAGGGTTCAATTAATGCTTCTTGAAAATAAAATTCAATAATAAAAAATAACGTGGCTTCATTTCAAAAACAGTCTTCTTTAATAACTGGCAGGCAACCGATTTTGGAAGCGCTGAAGGAAGGTAAACAACTCGAAAGAATTTTTCTGCAGAAAAACACCGTCGGTGAAATTATAAGTGAGATAAAAAAGTATGCTGCAGACCTTCAGGTACCCATAAACGTGGTGCCGTCTGAAAAATTGAACAGTTTATCGAGAAGTAATCACCAGGGAATAATAGGCATCAGCAGTCTTGTGCAATATTTCGAGTTGCAGCAGGTGATAGACTTGTGTACTGAAAAAGGTGAAATCCCTTTATTCCTGATGCTTGATGGTGTTACCGACGTTCGCAATATTGGAGGGATTGCACGTTCAGCATTAGTATGTGGTGTGCAGGCGATCATTATTCCCGACCGCGGCGTTGGCGCGTTAAATGAAGAAGCAGTGAAAGCTTCGGCGGGAGCACTCGAACAAATTCATATTTGCAGGGTAACAAGTTTGCTGAAAGCGGTCGACAGTCTGCATTTGAACGGATTTAAAATTTTCTGCAGTGAGTTGGATGCTCCCGTAAAAGTATACGATGCAGATTTCACAGAACCGACCTGTATCATTGTTGGCAATGAAGAAAAAGGAATTCAATCATATCTTACAAAAGCTTCTGATGTTCGATTTACTATTCCCATGAAAGGGAAATTTGATTCTCTCAACGTAAGCGTTGCGACTGGAATTATTTTATTTGAGGCCCTTAAACAAAGAATGAAATAGCTATCGTTTTAGCCTGAACTGAGCATCGGATAAAGATGTTTCTACTGTTGCCCAAACACAAATGCCATTTTCATATTTGTAAACATTACGGTTTCCATCCGGAAGCCGAAGCTCATATTCATGAGGTTTCACCTGTTTCACCGGAATAAACTGTTTGAAGTTTTCGGAAAATATTTTAGTTTTATTTAAAGGCTCGATGTTCATGAGGCATGCTGTACTGAATTTTATTTTTTCTCCAAGTGTCGCTGTTGTAGACTTATCTTTTATCAGATATTTGTCTTGTTGCCAAACGATATTCATATTGGTTTTTTCTTTTCCGTTCACTTTACGCAATAAACTGCTTTTGTTTAAATGCTCTCCATTAAATGCGGCCTGCATAATGGAATAAATGTGATACTCAATCAGCAAATCAAAATTCACATCTGATTCCACTTTAAATTCAGTAACATTTAAATGAACTCTTTTAACTGCTTTTATAATCCCTATAACTTTGTTATTCCGGAGTACATCGTAAGTTAACACCTGTGTCTGCGCTGCCGGATCAAAGCTTAGAAAAAATGGTAGCAGCATTATTAAAACAAATGTTTTGATAAACGTGAAACTTGTTTTGTACCTGAAATCTGATTTTATACTCATAATTCTTCTCCTTTTCTACCTGCCACAGCCTTATTTAATCATTCTAAAAGAATAACCGGGTGAGTCCGGTGAACTAAATGACAGCAAAAGCAGAGAATCTGTTACAAACGGTGACGGATTTATTTTCGCAACTTTCGGGGGCAAGGGAATCGATGAAATTTGTCAGGAGTCAGAACCAATCAATCAATAGTTTATAGGCCGCATTATCAATGTCCACTCTTTTATTTTAGAATCCCCTATTGACCCATTCACCAATTGACCCATTCACGCTGTGGAAGCTTTGCCGTAATTTGCGTCTAACTAAATCATATGGTGGGAGAACTAAAGATCGTTGAATGTCCGAGAGACGCGATGCAGGGCTGGCCTCGTTTCATTGCTACGACAGATAAAATTAGGTATTTGCGTTCACTGCGTGCCTGTGGTTTTCATACATTGGATTGCGGAAGTTTTGTTTCACCCAAAGCAATACCTCAAATGGCAGATTCAGCTGAAGTGTTAGGTGAGTTGGAAAATACTACCCAAACCAAATTACTGGCAATCGTTGCAAATTTCAAAGGAGCAGAGAATGCTTGCGCCTTTCCAAATTTACAGTTTTTGGGATTTCCTTTTTCTGTTTCTCCTACATTTCAGTTGAGAAACACCAACAGCTCCATGGCAGAGTCATTGGAAAGAGTCAAACAGATGCAGGCCCTTTGCATGCTTCATCAGAAAGAACTGGTGGTTTATCTTTCTATGGCCTTCGGCAATCCATATGGGGATCCTTATAATGAAGAGGAAGTGCATAAATGGGGCAGGACTATGGCAGCAGAAGGAATTAAAACCATCTCTCTTGCTGATACTGTAGGCGTAGCCACCCCCGAACAGGTAAACAGGATAACCGGGTTAATGATCAGTGAGTTGCCGAACTTAGAAATTGGTGTGCACCTGCATTCAACGAGCCAGAACAGAATTGCAAAACTTGAAGCAGCATTAAATGCAGGATGCGTGAGGTTTGATGGCGCTTTAAAAGGAATCGGAGGCTGCCCAATGGCGGGAAACGAACTCGTAGGCAATATGGATACGGAGTGGATGATTAAATATTTTGAAGGAAACGGGTTAAAAACAGGGATTGACTTCACGAGACTGAAAGAATCGTTGCAGATTGCGGGAGATATTTTCGCCTGATGCGCTTAATAAAATTAAAAGACTAAGGTAGATATAAAATGGAATTTCATCTCAACCTGGATCCGCCAAAACTCGCTGAAAAAATTCAGCTAAGGGAAAAGATTTTCCTTTCCGGCTCGTGTTTTACAGAACACATCACTAAAAAACTGGCGGAGAATAAGTTTTCAGTATTCGAAAATCCACATGGCATTCTTTTTAATCCAATAAGTATCTGCCAGTCCTTCAATGACGCAATGGAAAAAAGGGAGTATAGAATGGAGGATCTTTTTGAAGACCATGGCTTGTGGGCACATTGGAATTTCCACAGCAGGTTTTCAAATGCAGACAAACAAATTGCGGTTGACGGAATGAACTCGTCAATCAATGGCGCTTCTGAAATATTAAAAGAATCAAAGTGGCTGATAATAACACTAGGGTCATCGTTTGTGTATCAGCTTACCAACGGAGAAATCGTTGCAAATTGCCACAAAGTCCCGGCAAGAGAATTTAAGAAAAGACTGCTAACCGTGGATGAAGTACTGGCAGCAATGGATATGCTTTTTTATAAGCTTTCGGTATTTAATCCTTCATTAAAAATCATATTTACAATCAGCCCGGTTCGACATGTAAAAGATGGATTGATAGAAAATAACCGAAGCAAATCTGTACTCATTCAGGCTGTACACCATATGGTTGAAAAATATGACAAACTATTTTATTTCCCTGCCTATGAGTTAGTGATCGATGATCTCAGAGATTATAGATTTTACGCAGAAGATATGGTCCACCCTAACTATCAGGCAACAAACTATGTTTGGGAGAAATTTGCAGTATCATGTATCCACGAAAGTTCCAGAGAAATTATGAAAGAGATCATGCAGATCAGAGCTGCGTGCCAGCATAAACCACAACATCCTGAATCTTCTCTTCATCAACAATTTCTGCAAAAACATCTGGCCCTGACTTATCTGCTTGCAGGTCGTTGTCCTTACCTCGACTTCACCAGCGAAATAAACTATTTTTCAAACAGTGTTTCGAATGGCATTACAAAGTGAACTGATAATCTCATTCCTTACCAACCTTTCTCCGACATTTAATCTGCCGTCCGGAGTGGAGATAATGAATCCATATTTATATGACAACAGTCTTGCCCTCGCTAAGAAATTCTACTCAAAATATTACAGTGATTCAAACAAAAGAATATTTCTGTTTGGAATAAATCCAGGCCGACTTGGCAGTGGAGTCACCGGTGTGCCATTTACAGATCCGCTGAAGCTGGAAATAGAATGCGGCATTCCAAACCTGTTAGCCAAAAAACCCGAATTGTCTGCCGATTTTATTTACAGAATGATTAACGCATACGGAGGCCCCGAACGTTTTTATAACAGGTATTTTTTTACAGCTGTTTGTCCACTTGGATTTACGAAAAATGGAAAAAACTTAAATTATTATGACGAGAAAATTCTTGCAGAAAATGCTGAAACATTTATCGCCGGTTGTATCGAAAATCAAATTAATACACTGGGTGCTTATGATACCTGCTTCTGCTTAGGTGAAGGTACCAACTATAAATATCTGTCGCAACTTAATGCTCGAGAAAAATATTTTAAACAGATAATACCGCTTGCACATCCTCGATTTATCATGCAATACAAAAGGAAATCTTTGGATGAATATATTAGCAGATATCTTAAAGAATTAAGCAGAATGGAGGAAGAGATTTTTTCTCAATGAATCCTGTCACCACGAATACTAAGCTTTTTCATCACTTCGGCTTCAAATGCCAACCACTCTTTCCATCGGGTTCTTACTTTTTCTTTGGAAAGATAATGGTCAGCCAGATTGATAAACAATGTATAGTGGCCAGCTTCGCTTTCCATGAATTTGCGATAAAATGTTCGCATGTAAATATCTTCCAGGCCTTCACTCAACCGTTTAAAGCGTTCGCAACTTCTGGCTTCAACTAATGCACAAAAAAGCAGGTTGTCTAAAAACCGATCATCAACTTTTCCACCTTTCTGATGGAAGTCGAGCAACTGGTTCACATATTCATCCTTCCTTTGTTTGCCAAGTGGTAATCCCCTTCGTTTTAATTCTGCTAATACCTGGCGGAAATGTCCCCACTCCTCAGTTACAATCGGTGAAAGTTCTTCCACCATCAGTTCCTTTTCAGGGTACCTTATAATAAGTGAAATACAACTTGTCGCAGCCTTCTGCTCGCAATAGGCATGGTCGGTCAGTACATCTTCTATGGAAATAGCAGTTAAAGCAACCCACCGGGGGTCAGTAGGTAATTCAAGTCGTAAAATATTCCTTACATCAGCACTGGCTTCCATATGTTTCTTTTGGCATTGGTAAAATTAACGTATCAGTTCAGTTCTTTCAACAGTAAGCTGATAAAGGATTGTATATAGAGGTTTCTTTTTCGTTATTTTCGATAGATAATCGCAGAATGGCATGATCAGAATAATATTTTTCATTATTACATCATTACTAACAGTTGCCCTTGCTGTTATACTCGATACAAGGAAATTGCTTCCGGTTCCTCTTGGAAAATTATTGAGCCCTCAAGAGGGAGTCTGGCAAAATGCTGAACCAGTGAATGCATCGTTCAACGACGAGTTACGATTTAGTAATCTGAAAGGAAAAGTAATTGTACAGTTTGATGATCGATTAGTGCCGCACATTTTTGCAGAGCAGGAAAATGACGCATATTTCGTTCAGGGCTACCTGCATGCAAAATTCCGCTTATGGCAAATGGAATTTCAAACTCATGCGGCTGCTGGCAGAATCAGTGAAATTATCGGAGACAGGGCTATACAGTATGATAAATCGCAAAGGAGAAAGGGTATGGTGTTTGGTGCCGAACAACTTTTAAAAGCAACAGAAGCAGATCCAATAACCAAGGCTGTTTTGGATGCATACACATCTGGCATCAATGCATATATAGAAAATCTTACAGAGAACGAATTACCAATCGAATATAAAATCCTCGGGTACGTTCCTGAAAAATGGAATAACCTGAAAACTGCTCTTTTTGTTAAAGCGATGACAGATGATCTGGCAGGTTACGACAGGGATTTTGAGTTTACCAATGCATTAAGAGTTTTGGGTGAAGAAAACTTCAAGTTATTATTCCCTGAAATTGCTGATTCCCTTTCACCAATTATTCCAAAAGGAACCACCTTTGAAGTGGCAGATACCTCATTTTTACCACCTCCTGATGCTGACTCCGTGTATTTTCACCGGACTGATTCAATATGGTTTACTGATGAGTTTAAACCTGATCCGGCAAACGGTAGCAACAACTGGGCAGTATCCGGATCTAAAACCCGCACAGGAAAACCAATCCTGGCCAATGATCCGCATTTAAACCTGTCGTTACCCTCTATATGGTTTGAATTACAAATCACTACGCCTGCATTCAACGCTTATGGAGTTTCTTTTCCGGGTATACCATCAGTTGTTATCGGTTTTAATGAAAACATTGCATTTGGATTTACCAATTCGGGCAGAGATGTAAAAGACTATCACAGGATACGATTCCGTGATGAAACAAGAACCCAATATCGATTTAACAACGAATGGAAAAATGCATCACAACGCATTGAGATTATAAGAGTAAAAGATAAGCCAGACGTACTGGATACAGTGGCTTATACTGTATTCGGACCGGTTATTTATGATCATACAAACAAGGACCGCATCAATACAAACGAGGCATATGCTTTAAGATGGGTGGCGCACGATTATGCAAACCCTCTTAAAATGTGGTATTTACTTGACCGGGCAAAAAATCATAACGATTACCTTGAAGCCGTGAAATTCCTTAATGTACCCAGTCAGAATATATTGTTTGCAGATAGAGCAGGTGACATCGCCATATGGCAACAAGGGGATTTTCCGTTGCGTTGGAAAGGACAAGGTTTATTTGTAATGCCGGGTGAGGATAGCAGTTATATGTGGAAAGGGTATATTCCACAGTCACATAATCCTCATATTCTGAATCCCGCAGAAGGTTTTATCGCCAGTGCCAACCAACGCCCGGTTGATTCAACCTACCCATATTTCATCCCTGGCAGTTACGATGTGTACAGAGGAATAACAGTTAATAAATTACTGACTGGTATGTCGGAGATCACTGTTAAACAAATGCAGGAGCTGCAGAACAATAATTACAATGTGATGGCTGAATATGCCAGGCCGATATTATTGAATAATATTATGGCTGATGGTCTTGATGAAAATGATAAAGAATATATTAAAATATTAAGCAGCTGGAATCTGAAAAATGATCCGCAGGAAAAAGCTCCTGTTATATTCAATGCATGGTGGGATAGCCTTGAAGTGCTTATCTATTCCGATGAACTTCATCAGAAAAGTATTCCGGTCATTCAACCTGATCCATCAGTATTAGTGGAAGGATTGCTACGCGACAGTATTTATAAATTTACTGACAACATAAATACGACTGCAGTAGAAACACTCAGTGACATGGTTACCGCTTCTTTCAGAAAGGCATCAATCGGGATCAGAAAAATTGAAGAAGATGGAAGGTTGGAATGGGCAAAATATAAAAACACATCCATCAATCATTTATTAAGGGATGCCACCGGTCCATTTGCGCGGAAAGGATTGATGAACGGTGGAGGGTATGGAATTTTAAATGCTACAAAAAGTACCCATGGTCCAAGCTGGCGAATGGTGGTATCACTAACTACTCCTGTTACTGCTACAGTCGTATATCCTGGTGGGCAAAGTGGCAACCCTGGCAGTAAATACTACGATAATTTTGTTGATGCCTGGACCGGTGGACAGTACTATGATGCATTGTTCCTCTCAAAGCAGGATCCAAATGATGCAAAAATAAAATGGACAATGACTTTTAAACCCTAAAAGATTGAAACAACCGTTATGAAATTTATCATTTCGATTATACTGATCATCTTACTGAGCCTGGCTTTAGGCCTGTACCTGCCATGGTGGAGTATTGCTATTGCAGCATTTATTGTAGCAGTGGCTGTGCAGCTTAAACCCGGATATGCATTCCTGAGTGGGTTTCTTTCACTATTCATTTTCTGGAGTTTTCTGGCCTGGTTTATCAGTGTAAAGAATGATCACATCCTTGCTCACAAAATTTCATTGCTAATTCTAAAAACAGATAATCCTTTTCTGCTTATAATTGTCACAGGAGCCTTAGGTGCTTTATTAGCAGGACTTTCAGCACTGTCAGGCAGTTTGCTTCGTGGAATTATCAGGAATAATTAAATGACCTTATTTATCCGTATAAACCTAATGATAAAATACTTCCTTACCATAGCACTGTTGTTAACCGGAGTGTCTTCCTATGCAACAAGAGTTTCCGGAAAAGTATTTACCAGTGGAAGTCTGCCATTACCATTTGCATCAATATTGATAAAGGGTACTACAAAGGGTACCACTGCAAACAGCAATGGAGAATATACGCTTGATCTGGAGCCAGGTGAGTATACGCTAATTTGTCAGCATGTGAATTTTGAAAAGCGGGAAAAAGTATTAACCGTAGTAAACGAACCGATCCTCTTCAATTTTATTCTTAAAGAAGTTAACCTTTCACTTGACGAAATAATTATTAAACCCGGTGGAGAAGATCCTGCTTATGAAATCATCAGGCAGGCAATTAAGAAAAGGCCTTACTATCTCAGGCAGGTGAAGTCATATCAGTGCGATGTTTATATAAAAGGTCAAATACGACTTAAAGATTTTCCCAAATCGTTTATGGGGCAAAAAATTGATATGGAAGATGGCGACAGCAGCAAAAACAAAATCGTTTTTCTGTCTGAAACCCTGGCAAAATATTCATTCAGCGAGCCCGACAAACAAAAAGTAGAGGTTATTTCAACAAGGGTAAGCGGTCAGTCCAATGGCTTTGGATTCAGCAATCCTGAAATGATATCATTTTATGAAAACAATGTCCCTCTTACACGCAGACTAAATCCACGCGGTTTTATTTCTCCGATTGCTGACAATGCAATGCACTACTATAAGTTTAAATACAGGGGTGCTTTTTTTGAGGATGGAAAACAAATCAATAAAATTGAAGTCATACCCAAAAGGGCATATGAACCTGCATTCAGCGGATTTATCCAGATTGTGGAAAACGAATGGAGAATTCATAGCGTTCAACTTAAACTCACCAAGGCATCACAAATTGAATTTATCAATGCACTTACAATTGAGCAACTATACATGAACGTAAGCAATGACGTTTGGATGGTGCAGAATCAAAATGTGTATCCTGAAATTAAAATGTTTGGATTTGATGCAGGTGGATTTTTTACAACTCAATATTCCGATTACATAATCGACCCCGATTATAAGAAGAAATTTTTCGATCGAACCATCCTTAAATATGATTCGCTTTCTAACAAAAGGACAAAACAGTACTGGGATTCTATCCGGCCTGTTCCCTTGCTCGACGACGAGCTGGCAGATTTCCGGAAAAAAGATAGTCTGGAACAATTAAGGCTCGACCCGGCCTATATGGACTCACTCGACAGAATACAAAACCGGTTTAATGTTCTTGGTTTCATACTCAACGGTCAAACATTTCAACGGCGAAGTAAAGACAGGTCATTCGAATATGATCCATTGTTGAATTCAGTCGGATTTAATACAGTGGAAGGATGGTTCGCGCAACTGTCAGGTTCATATAATCAATCCTGGAAGGGGAGGGAATCGCTGAAAATCACGCCTGTTTTAAGATATGGATTCGGCAATAAACACTTCAACGCTTTTGTATTGGCCAGGTATCGTTTTGGTACACAATATTTGAATGAGATTACAGTGTCAGGCGGGAAAAGGATTTTGCAATTTAACAATGCAAATCCCATCCCTCAAATCATGAATACATTCACGAGCTTATTTGACGGCAACAATTATATGAAAATTTACGAAGCCCGGTTTCTAAATCTTGAATATTCCAAAGGAATTGGCGAGGGGCTTACTTTTGAAACTGGATTAAATTATCAGAAAAGATCGCCACTAAACAATACCGATACGTCAACTTTCTGGGGTAAATCGGAATACAAAAACCGATATACGCCTAACTATCCACAAGAAATAACCAGCAGTAATATTACCCCTCATGAAGCACTGGTAGCGACGGTAACATTTACTTACAGGCCGGGAACGAGATATGTTGAAATGCCTGATCGCAAAATTAATATTGGCTCAAAGTATCCATTATTCTCTGTCAGTTATTCCCGCGCATTTAAAAATGTTTTTGGCAGTGACGTGGAATTTGATAAATGGAAATTTTCAATTCAGGATAATATAAATCTTAAAACCGTTGGCGAATTAAGATATCATACTGGAATTGGCGGGTTCCTGAGCAGGTCCAGGGTTGAGACGCCTGATTACAATCACTTTAATGGTAATTTAACAGGAAAAGCAAATCCATATCTGAACAGCTTTCAGTTGTTGCCTTATTATCTGAAATCCAATACGGATGATTTCTACACTTATTTACATCTGGAACATCGATTCAATGGGTTTCTAACCAATAAGATTCCGCTTGTAAAAAAATATAACCTCAGGTTGGTAACCGGTACAAATGTGCTGTTCATGAATAAAAACAATATGTATTATGAGTTTTTTGCGGGGATAGATAATATTTTTAAAATCTTCAGGGTTGATTATGTAATCGGTTATACTGAAAAAGGATTTCTCTCCAACGGATTTAAGATTGGCATAAAAGCCTTTACTGGCATATTCGAAGACTACTGATGATTATCAGTTTTTATTTTTACAGGTGTTACTTAACTTTGTAGCCGTTTTAGGTTTTGCCCGGCATGCAACCGGGTTTCCTTCAACTCCGGGATAAGCCCGGAAGGAATTAAAATCAATATTATGGCAGTACTTCACAATCGCGTGTCGCGTAAAGAATTGAAAGCGCGGGCGCTTCAGGATTCCACACCCCGAACAACTTATTCTTTCTATCAATACACTCCTTTTGACGATCCAAAAAAGATCCGTGACGAGTGGTACGTTCAGTTGAATAAACTTTTGGTGTTTGGCAGAATTTACATCGCACACGAAGGAGTTAACGCACAAATCAATGTACCAGACCAAAATTTTGAAGCTTTTAAAATCTTCCTGTACTCTGTTCCTGGGTTAAACGGTATGCGGTTTAATAAAGCAGTGGAAGATAACCGCCACTCATTTTATGTACTTGATATTAAAGTAAGAGAAAAGATTGTGGCAGATGGCATTGAAGACCCTGCTTTTGATATGAGGAATAAAGGTCGTTATGTGAATGCTGAAGAATTCAATGTGTTGGCAGAAAAGCCGGATACACTGATTGTAGATATGCGTAATCATTACGAATATGAAGTGGGACATTTTAAGGATGCAGTAGAAGTACCGAGCGATACATTCAGAGATCAGTTGCCTATGGCCGCAGATATGTTAAAAGGAAATAAAGATAGAAACATTATCATGTACTGTACCGGCGGAATACGATGTGAAAAAGCCAGTGCATATATGTTACACAACGGATATTCAAATGTATTTCATCTGGAAGGTGGAATAATTAATTACGTTAAACAGACTAAGGAGAAGGCGCTGAAAAATAAATTCATCGGTAAAAATTTCGTATTCGATGAGCGGCTGGGAGAGAGGATTACACCTGACATTCTTTCCAGTTGTCATATCTGCGGATCACCAAGCGATACTCATGTCAACTGTGCTAACAGCGGATGCCACCTTCTTTTTATTCAGTGTAAAAATTGTAACGAGGAGTTTAAAGGTTGCTGTAGTAAAGAGTGCAGTGAAATCATCAGTTTACCTGCGGAGATGCAAAAAGAAAGCAGAAAAGGTATCGATAAAGGCCGTAACGTTTTCAACAAATCGCGCGAACGGATGAAAAATATCAATGTAAACAGAACGGATATAAGCTGAAGCTGGTAATCACAGCTTGCAATTTTTGGTTCACTGATAATTTGATGCAAAATAACGACGAGTAATTGCCCACCTGATCATCAGGTACAATAATAACCCAGCGGGGCCTAACATAAAAGTGAAGATCAGACATGGAACAGTGAACCAGTAATTGATTTCGTGCAGCTGAGCATTTTTTCTGATAAATATTCCTGTCATTAAATCGAAGGCGAGATAATGAACCCACCCTGCAACTACAAGGGTTTTATTCCTGAATAATTCCTGAATGCCTTCAACGGTTCCAAACTGCTTCATATCACTAAAGCTGAAATTTGAAAAAATTAACCAGGAATAAATTACTCCGAAAAGAGTAACAATTACGCCTGTTAAAAATAAATCAGATCTGTTCCATGACGGGAATGCTATCAGAATTATCCACGCGAGGAAGGCAATGGAGTTACATATCTGAAAGATCTGATCGGCACTCATAAGCATTATTTGAAGAATTTAGAAGTTAACGGGTACCGCAACTATTAACAAATGCATCAGGAACAATAAGCTGATCACGCAGAGATGGAGGGCAGTAAGAATAATTGAGTAACGCCGCCATACCCATCTCTAACTTTACTGAAATTGATTTAACAGTTAGATCAGCTGATACCAAGTTTAGATAAACTTTCAACCACCAGATCAAACGTTTCATCTTTTGATGGTGACTCAGGTTTGAATTTTTCCCCGATTACATTCTCATATAATTCAATATACCTGCCTGAAATAGTTTTTATCCAGTCACCGGTCATTTCGGGTATCGTTTGTCCTTCCTTACCCATAAAATTATTCGCAATCAGCCATTCCCTCACAAATTCTTTACTCAGCTGTTGTTGTTTCTCTTTTTTCTGTTGTCTTTCAGCAAAACCTTCAGCAAAAAAATAGCGTGACGAATCAGGTGTATGAATTTCGTCCATTAATATTATCTCATCACCGATTTTACCAAATTCATATTTGGTATCGGCCAGAATTAAACCTCTTTTTGCTGCAATCGATTTGCCTCTTTCAAAAAGCGCAAGGGTATACTGTTGCAACCTTTCCCAGTCTTCACGACTAACAATTTTTCTGTCCAGTATTTCTTTTTCCGAAATATCCTCATCATGTCCGGCATCAGCTTTTGTGGAAGGAGTAATGATAGGATGCGGAAAAAAATCATTTTCGTTTAGCCCTTCAGGTAACTGAACACCGCAAAGTTCCCTTTTCCCGGATGCATAAGTTCTCCACGCATGACCCACCAGGTTTCCTCTCACGACCATTTCCAGTTTAACCGGAACGCATTTTCGCCCGATGCTTACATGCGCTGCCGGCACATCAATCAGCCAGTTTGGACAAATGTCGGCACACTGTGTTAACATGTATGCAGCGATTTGATTGAGTACCTGGCCTTTGAAGGGAATAGGATAAGGCAGTATCACATCAAAAGCTGAAATCCGGTCACTGGCGACCATTACCAGGAACTGATCAGCTATCGTATACACATCTCTTACCTTTCCACTGTAGAAAAGTGTTTGTTTGGGAAACTGAAATGTACTCATTGCGCTAAAATAGGTGTGTAAAATCATACAGCCAACTTTAGTGTATAGCTGCAAACGACACTTATATGTTTAATTATTAAAATATTTTTTTCGGTAAATTCAACAAGTCTTAATTTGTCCGGGAATTAGTATTACAAAACGATTGCTTATGAAAAAATGTAAGGGCTTGGCGGCTTTGCTGCTCGTAATGCTTCCTGCTTTGGTTTTCGCGCAGAATGCTGTTATTTTCGGAAAAGTAAAAAATGAATCCACAAAGGATCTGGTAAGTGCGGTTTCGGTTACAATAAAAGAAACAAACCTCGGCACGTTTACCGATGAAAATGGAACTTTCAGGATTAATCTTCCATCCGAAACGAAATTTCCACTCACACTGATCTTTTCTTCAATTGGTTATGAATTTAAAGAGGTGACTGTTGCAGGCCCGGGAGAAGTGCCTGATGTGTTATTCAAACAAAGCTCATCGCTTGGCGACGAAGTTGTTGTATCAGCTACCAGGCTACCGACGCGAATTCTGGAATCTCCTGTTTCTATTGAAAGAGTCAGCAACACCACATTGCGGAACGCTCCTGCGGCTAACTACTACGATGTGGTTGCAAATCTCAAAGGTGTTGACATGATTGCATCCAGTCTTACTTTCAAAACAGTGACTACCCGCGGTTTTGGCGCCAGTGGTAATACCAGATTTAATCAGATTGTGGATGGAATGGATAACCAGGCACCAGGTTTAAACTTCTCAGTGGGAAGTGTGGTTGGCCTTTCGGAACTCGATGTGGATAATATGGAGTTACTGCCAGGGGCTTCATCAGCATTGTATGGTCCCGGCGGGATGAATGGCACATTGCTGATCAACAGTAAAAGTCCTTTTAAATATCAGGGTCTTTCGTTTCAGATAAAAGAAGGAGTAATGCATGTGGATGGCAAGTACCGTCAGCCGTCAGCCTATCATAACTGGAACCTTCGTTATGCGAAAAAAATCGGTGACAGGTTTGCTTTTAAGATTACGTCTGAGTTTATTCAGGCAAAAGACTGGCTTGCAGGCGATCGTAGAAATGTGCTCAGGAATAAACCAGGTGGTGAAATTATCCCGGGCACAAGGGAAACTGACCCCAACTATGACGGTATAAATATGTATGGCGATGAAACCACTGCTGATATCCGACAGGTTTTAAATGGAGTAGCGGCCGCTGCACCTTTCCTCGCTCCGTATATTTCAACATTAACTGGCAGTCCTATTAACGTTTCCCGGACAGGCTACAGTGAAAAAGATGTCACTGATCCCAATACCATCAATTTTAAACTGGGAGGCTCGCTGAATTATAAACTCACTAATAATCTTGAAGCAGTTTTAATGGGATATTTCGGAACCGGAAATACGGTATATACCGGATCTGAAAGATATTCTCTTCGCGACCTGAGAGTTGGTCAGTATAAATTTGAATTGAACCATACAAATTGGATGATAAGGGCTTATACCACACAGGAAAATGCCGGCCAATCATATAATACCACCATTACTACAAGGCTCTTCAATGAATCATGGAAATCATCGCCAACCTGGTATACACAATATGGCCAGGTTTACCTGAATGCAAAAATGAATGGTATCGCAGATATCGAAGCCCACAACCTAGCACGTTCGCAGGCTGATGTCGGCAGACCAGAATCAGGAAGTCTGAGGTTCAACCGCCTGTATGATTCTGTTCGTTCAAAACCCATTTCAGAAGGTGGTGGTTTATTTGTTGACAGGACAAACTTATATGCTGTAGAAGGACAGTATAATCTTTCTCACCTTACCGGAGATTTCGCTGAAGTGCTCGTAGGTGGAAATTTCAGGCGGTTTGTGCTGAATTCAGAAGGAACATTATTTGCCGATTCAGCAGGGCCGATTGGTATAAATGAATATGGTGCATATGTACAGATCACCAAAGGCATTTTGAATGACAAGGTGAAATTGACAGTATCGGGAAGATATGATAAGAACTCAAATTTTAAAGGTCGTTTTACTCCCAGGGCCACAGCATTATTTAAGCTTGCACCCAACAATAATATTCGTTTTTCTTACCAGCAGGCCTATCGCTTTCCATCCACGCAACAACAGTGGATCAATCTTGCCGTTGGCGGAGGTATCCTGATCGGAGGTGTACCGCAGTTGAAGCAATTCTATAATTTCCAGAACAACCCGGTGTACTCCTTCAACGAGCTATCTTCAACAGGTCAACTAAAGGTGCAAAGTTTTGGAGAGTTTAAACCCGAAGCAGTTACTTCTTATGAATTAGGCTACCGAGGTTTGGTTGCAAATCAAAAGTTGCTGATAGATGCCTATGGTTATTATGGACAATACCAGGATTTCATTTCCAGGATTATAGTATTACAGTCGACTACCAGCAATCCCCAACCCTCCGATATAGCTGATCCCACGAAGCGCCGCAACTTATCGGTACCCGTGAACTCACCAACGAAGGTTAAAACATACGGCTTTGGCCTGGGATTGGAATACAGATTTAAGGCAGGATTTTTCTTAGGCGCGAATGCAACGTCGGATCGCATTTCAGATGTTCCCCCCGGATTTATTGCAGGGTTTAACGCACCTAAATACAGAACGAATGTTACAGTAGGAAATAATGGATTCGGGAAAAACCGGAGAATGGGATTCAGTGTCGCATATAAATGGCAAGACAGTTTCTTCTATGAAAGTGATCTGGCCAATGGTTCCGTACCGGCATTTCATGTAGTAGATGCGCAGGTAAGTTATAAACTGCCTGATATAAAATCGGTGGTTAGAATTGGAGCAAACAATCTTTTCAATCAGTACTATATTACTGCGATGGCTAACCCTTCAATTGGTGGGTTATACTATGTTTCTTTTGGATACAATATCTTTTAATCATCACCGGGAAAACACAGAACAAATGAAAAAATTAATCACAAATACATTTAAACAATTAATTGCCATTAGTGCGATTGTAATTGTTGCTTCATCCTGTAATAAGGATGTTCCCGATCCGGTTCCAAATACTTTTGCGAAGCCAACCGGATCATCAATCGGTACCATAATTTCCAATACTCCCAATTTCAGTTTTTTAAAGGCCGCAGTAAACCGGGCCGGATTGATGGGTTTATTATTGGATAGTTCTAAATCGCTGACACTTTTTGCACCTGATAATGCCGCGTTTATTGCATCTGGAATTCCGGTGGAAGCGGCAATTGGTACGCTGAGACCAGGATTATTGGATACAGTTCTGCGTTATCATCTCATATCACAAAAAGTAAAAGCAGCACAGATTCCCAGCACATTTCCAAATTTTCAATATCCTACTTTTATCAATCCTGCACCTTCGTTGAGTGCACTGCTTCGCCTTACCACTTTTCCCACCACAAGGAATGGGGCCTGGATTAACAACATTCCGATTAAGGGTACTGATATTGAAGCATCAAATGGAGTTATTCATACAGTTGCGGCGTTAGTAACTCCACCTGCAAGATTTTTATGGAACAGGATTGCTGCTGATCCGGATATGGATTACCTGGAAGCAGCCATCATTCGTGCAGATAGCGGGGTAGCACCAACCAACGCTGCAAGTCTTATCGGAGCTTTAAATAACATTGGCGCAAACCTTACAGTATTTGCACCCACAGATGCGGCATTTCAAGCTACACTTACCGGAGCGATCTACCTGGCTCTGTTAGGTCAGGGCTTACCACAGCCGGATGCATTGGCTTTAGCGCAGCAGTTGGCCTCAACACCTGATGTATTTCAGAATCCTGCTTTATTTGGCGCTTTATCCGCTCAAACTGTTAAAGGGATTGTTGTTTATCATTTACTCAGGTCGAGAGCTTTCACCAATAATTTTCCCACTACGCTAACATCATATCCAACACTTTTAAATTCAGCTATTGCAAGCCATCCTGGCGTAGCATTACAGGCCACTCCCGGGGTTCCGTTTTTCACTGCGGCATCAGTAAAAGGAATTGCAAATGCAACTGCCTCTAACCTGCTGATCAATCCAACACCCGACCCCAATGGCAGCACTGATCAGCATTTCCTAAATGGCGTCATTCATAAAATAGACCAGGTTCTTTTACCACAATAAAAATATCAACTCATAAAAAAACCAGCAGAAATCTGCTGGTTTTTTTTATGTCAATGAGTGAATGAGTCAATGGGTGAATAAACAGCCGTCTGCTTCGTGAGACGTGAATCGTGAAACGTGAATAAACAGCCGT
Organism: Chitinophagales bacterium; assembly: GCA_031425315.1. Taxonomy (GTDB): domain Bacteria; phylum Bacteroidota; class Bacteroidia; order Chitinophagales; family Chitinophagaceae; genus Pollutibacter. Next base: position 19,825 of record JANPJC010000174.1, on the reverse strand, counting down.
AGTGAGTGGCTGTTCACTGCTTACTGCTCACAGCTTACTCCTCACTTGTATTGGCTGTTCTCTACCGTATACCGTCTACTGTCTACCTACTAAACATTGAATCTAAAATGCATGATATCTCCATCTTCAACAACATAATCTTTGCCCTGAACTGCCAGCTTCCCGGCCTCACGACATGCAGCTTCCGAACCTAATGTTGTAAAATCTGCATACCTGATTACTTCAGCCCTGATAAAACCTTTTTCAAAATCAGTATGAATAACTCCGGCAGCCTGTGGAGCCATTGTATTCCGGGTAATGGTCCAGGCCCGTACTTCCTGTACACCGGCAGTGAAATAAGTTACAAGGTTTAACAAACGGTATGTTGATTTAATCAACCTGTTAACACCACTTTCTGTCAGGCCCATATCTTCTAAAAACATCTGCCGGTCATCATAACTTTCCATCACTGCAATTTCACTTTCTATCTCCGCACTGATAAAAAGTATTTCAGCTTTTTCCCCCTTGATCGCAGCCTCCACGGCCTGTGTATGAACATTTCCTTTCACTACACTTTTTTCATCCACATTACATACATAGATAACTGGTTTCATAGTAAGGAGAAACATATCGTCAATATATTTCTCTTTATCTTCCGGAGACAATTCCAACGCTCTCGCATTCTTACCCTGCTCAAGATTTTTCTTCATGCTGTTTAACACCTCGAGACTATGCAAAATTTCCCGGTCACCACCTTTTGCGGTTTTCTCCACTTTGGAAATTTTCTTATCAACACTGTCAAGATCCTTAAGCTGCAATTCTGTATCAATTACTTCTTTATCCCTTACCGGCTGTACATTCCCGTCGACATGAATTACATTATCATCGTCAAAGCATCTTAACACATGAATAATTGCATCAGTGCTTCTGATATTACCAAGGAACTGGTTCCCGAGTCCTTCACCTTTACTGGCTCCTTTTACCAAACCAGCAATATCTACAATCTCAACCGTGGTGGGTACTACCTTGTTAGGTTTAACAAGCTTTTCAAGCATGATCAACCTTTCGTCCGGTACCGTAATCACACCCACATTAGGCTCAATCGTACAGAAAGGGAAATTGGCCGCCTGAGCCTTTGCATTACTCAATGCGTTAAATAATGTTGATTTTCCAACGTTTGGTAACCCTACAATGCCGGCTTGTAATGCCATATAAGTTTTTAATTATTTTAAGAATGTATTTTTTGCGGCTGCAAAGATAGGTATTGTGGTACTGAGCCATTAAGAATAGTTTTGGTGAATACCTAAAAAACGTGAATCTTGAACCTTAAATCAGTGGTAAGCCTATGGCATTGAGTTACATCTGGATGGCATTTTTCATAATTGCGTTTACAGTAGCTTTTGTACAATGGATCATTACGGGAGATGTGCTCATTTTCAAGACTATTGTGGATGGAATTTTCAAATCTGCCGGCGATAGCGTGGATTTGTCTTTTAAGCTGATTGGCATACTAACCTTATTCCTGGGTTTTATGAACATTGGTGAAAAAGCTGGCGCTATAAGGTTTTTATCCCGCCTGGTTGGCCCTTTCTTTGGAAGACTTTTCCCTGAAGTGCCGCCTAACCATCCTGCTATGGGACAGATGATGATGAATTTTTCTGCGAATTTACTCGGGTTAGATAATGCTGCGACGCCATTCGGACTAAAAGCCATGCAAAGCCTGCAGGATTTAAATCCTGACAAAGAAAAAGCCAGCAATGCCCAATTAATGTTTTTGATTTTGCACGCTTCCGGCCTAACAATCATTCCGGTAAGTATCATAGCTATGCGTGCCGCAGTAAAACCTCCGGCGGCTAATCCAACAGATATCTTTATTCCCTGTATGATCGCCACTTTTTGTGCAACTGTGGCCGCGCTTACAATTGTATCTATAAGACAAAAGATTAATCTGTTACAACCTGTTATTTTGGGATGGATATTGGGCATCTCGTCAATAATTGCAGGATTAATCTGGTATCTTAAAACGTTCCTTGATCAGGCAGGTATAGAAAAATTTTCTACCGTATTCAGTAATGGTTTGATCATTCTGATTTTTTTTATTTTTCTTTTAGGAGGATTATGGAAAAAGATTAATGTATTTGATGCGTTCATAGAAGGAGCAAAAGGTGGTTTTGATATCGCAATTAAAATCATCCCTTACCTGGTGGCTATGTTGGTCGCTATAAGTGTATTCAGAAGTTCGGGTGCATTCGATTTTCTATTAAGTGGCCTGAGTAATCTTTTTACCGCACTGGGTATGGATACCGAATTTGTTAAAGCGTTACCAACAGCGCTAATGAAGCCGTTAAGCGGGAGCGGCGCACGGGGAATGATGGTAGAGACAATGACAAGGTATGGAGCTGATTCTTTCCCGGGAAGATTGTCAGCAATTTTTCAGGGATCAAGTGATACCACATTTTATGTAGTCGCTGTCTATTTCGGATCGGTAGCTGTTAAAAATACCCGTTATGCAATTTCAACTATGTTATTAGCCGACCTTGTTGGAATTATTTCAGCGATAGCCATAGCGTATATTTTTTTTGGTACATGAATTAAAGCAGTGTAAATGATTACAGGTGACAACTTTCAGATGAAGATGCAATGGACATATTTATTATTCATTTTGATTGTGATCTTCACGTCTTGCAATAATGCTGACAATGAAACGCAATGGGGTGAAAAAAGAAATGCTTCATTGGCAAGCGCATATGACGAAAATGATACACTGGCAGTTGAAAATATACCTGCTAACTTAAAAGCGTGGATAGCGTTTTATGCTGTGATAGATACTGGTTTTCAAAATGGAAATTTTAAAGCTTCAGGAGTCATTCTGCATATTGATTCAATGTATAATGCCTCAGCTGTCACTAACGAAAATGCTTTTAAAAATATTCTGGCTTATTCACCTGACAGTACACGTTTTATTGATTTCTGGAGCTATATGCAAAACATGGAAATTGATGAAAAAGGAAATCACAATCTAACAGGCGGCAGTCCCGATCAGGAAGTTATTCTCGCTGATAAGAAAAACAATTCCTATCGTCAATTGATGTACAATGGTACTCAGCAAATGGTAGAAACTGCCGATTGGATTGACAATAATTCTTTCTTAATTGGCATGTTGAATACTAATGAATCCGGAACTGTTTGGATACCGGAAATTTTTCTTTTTAATTTACAGGATTCAACCTTCACCAACTTTCGGTTAAATCACGAAATAAAAACAGACAGCATGTATTTAAAGAATGCTGACTTTGTAAGTTATTGGTTGGATAAAAAGAAGGTTAGCTCCCAATAAACATGAAAACATGATGAAGGTCTTTTTGCACAACCTCAAATTTAATGTAGGCAGAGGTATTTATAAAGAAGAACATCTTACAGGAACCGCGCTGACTGTGGACATTGAGGTCGATTTTGAAATTCAGGGAAAGATTGAAAATGAAAATCAAACAATAAGCTATGTAGATCTGTTTGCAATCGTTAAGGCTGAAATTTCACTGAATGGTGAACTCCTGGAAACAGTAGCGATTGAAATCTGTAATAAAATAAAAGTAGCCTATCCGATTGTTAGAGAAATTAACATTACCATAAGTAAAATTCAGCCTCCGATTCTTAATTTTCAAGGCCAGGCGGGTATTCATTTTAATAAAGTATTTGAATAAATATGATGAGAATTTATTTTTTAATAGTAATGATTTTGTCTGCATCGCTTGTGAGTGCGCAGGATGTAGATTATCTGGTGAAGGAAGGGGAAGAACTTGAAAAGGCTATGAAAGAAAATGAAGCCTTGCAGAAATACCTTGAAGCATTGAAGATTGCGCCAAGCGATGTAAAGGCGCTGGTGAACGCCAGTGAAATGTATAGTATTATTGGAAACAGGGAAAAAGAAAAAAAGAAAAAAATTGATTTCTTTACTGCTGCAAGAACATATGCGGAATCGGCCTTGAAAGCAGACAATAGCAGTGCAGATGCAAATTATGTGATGGCTATGGCGCTGGGCAGAATGGCGCTCATCACCGGAGGTAAAGAGAAAGTTGGATATGTAAGAGATATTAAAAAATATGCTGATGAAGCTTTAAAACTTAATCCGAATCATATCCAGGCATTACATATATTGGGTAAGTGGCACTATGAAGTAACTTCTTTAAATGTTGCTGAAAAAACAGCACTCAAAGTGCTCTACGGAGGTTTGCCTCCCGCTTCCATGCCACTGGCGATTTTGAATTTCGAAAAAGCAAGAGGGCTGGATCCCTGGTTTATTCTCAACTATCTCGAACTGGCTAAAGCCTACAAAGAAAACGGACAAAGTGATAAATCAATAGATGTGCTCAATAAATTGCTGAAACTTCCACCTAAAACCAGGGACGACCCGGCTTACAAGGCCGAGGGTAAAAAAATGCTGGAATCACTCCTGTAATCATCTGTTTCATTTACAAACTTTTTATTTCTTACTTTTCGGCATTGAAAATTGACATCACTATGAATAAACGAATTGGATCATTCTTCTTTTTTGCATTTTTTTTGGGGCAACAGGTTATAGCTCAAACAGTCGTATCTACTTCAACAAAATATGACCCGCATGTTCTTTTTACACCGATGAATTATCCTCAAACGCCTAATACATATCGTGCTGCCAATGGTGAGCCAGGTCCTGAATATTGGCAAAATAAGGCTGACTATCAAATCAGTGCAAAACTGAATGATCAAAATCATGAGGTGACAGGAACAGTAATATTATCATATAAAAACAATAGTCCTCATAACTTACCCTATCTGTGGTTTCAGCTGGATCAGAATCTTTTCCACCCTTCATCCAGGGGATTTGCTAAAATAGATCCGACAAGGCGTAGCCGGTACGGTGATGCAAAAAATCCTTTTGAAGGTGGTTATCAAATCAAATCAGTAAAGATCATCTCAGCCGCTGGTGGTAAATCCACAGAAACATCAGTTGATCCTATCATTACAGATACCCGTATGCAGATTATCTTAAAAAAAGCGCTTGCTGCGGGCGGTGATGGAGTTAAGGTAAAAATTGAATACTCGTATATCGTTCCCCAGTATGGAGCCGATCGTACCGGCCGTTTAAGCACACCTGATGGCGACATTTATGCAGTAGCTCAGTGGTATCCAAGAATTTGTGTGTTTGATGATGTAAGAGGCTGGAATACTGATCCATACCTGGGGGCAGGAGAGTTCTATCTTGAATATGGAGATTTTGATGTGAGTATCACTGCTCCTTCCAAACATATTGTCGTTTCCTCAGGAGAACTGTTAAATCCCGCTGAAGTACTTACACCGGAACAATTAAAACGATACAATAGGGCGAAAGAAAGTGACGCGACAGTAATTATCCGTTCAAAAGATGAAATTAAAAGTGAGTCATCCAGGCCATCTAAACCGGAATTGACCTGGAAATACAGGATCACCAATGCTCGCGATTTTGCGTGGGCCAGTTCCCGTTCTTTTATCTGGGACGCCTCGAAAATAAATTTGCCCGACGGTAAGAAGTCCATGGCACAGTCTGTTTACCCTGCAGGTTCTGATGGAGTGAAAGCATGGGGGAGAAGTACAGAATATGCAAAAGCCAGTATTGAAAATTATAGCAAAAGATGGCTGGCTTATCCTTATCCTGTTGCGGTAAATGTAGCCAGTAATATTGGCGGCATGGAGTATCCGGGTATCGTGTTTTGCAGTGCCAACGCAAAGGAAGGAGATCTTTGGGGAGTTACCGACCATGAGCTGGGTCATTCATGGTACCCGATGATTGTTGGAAGCAATGAGAGGCGGTTCGGTTGGATGGATGAGGGTTTCAATACATTTATTAATTCTATTGCGTCTGTGGATTTTAATGATGGTGAGTACAAAGAAAGAAAACTTGATTATCATCAGATGTCGCAATATATGTTTAGCGGCGCTACTGAGGGTGTTTACCTTTCTCCTGATGGAATGAATGAAGCTAATATAGGACTGGCGTTATACCTGAAACCAGGTTATGGATTGTCACTCCTCAGAAATCATGTTGTGGGTGAGAAACGGTTTGACTACGCCTTTCAAAAATATACGCGTGATTGGGCCTACAAACATCCGACGCCATTTGACTTTTTCAGAAGTATGGAAAATAGTCTCGGTGAAGATTTAGGTTGGTTCTGGAAAGGTATGTTTATTGAAAATTTCCGCCTCGACCAGGCTGTTTCAAAAGTGGAATATCTGAATAACAATCCTGCTAATGGAGCTCTTATTTATATCCAGAACCTTGACAGAATGGCGATGCCCGTAGTTTTGGAATATACCACGAAATCAGGAACGAAAGAAAGGAAAACTCTTCCGGTTGAAATCTGGCAAAATAGTACCCAATCCAAAGTGTTGCTAAGAACAAAAGAGGAAATCACCAGTGTTGTAATTGATCCGGATCATGATTTCCCTGATTTTAATGCAGCAAACAACGAATGGAAAGGGGCTAATCAATAATCACCTGGTAGTAATTTGGTAATTGTCGTGGATTATCCCTAATTTTGCGCTCCCTTTGCTTAAATAAGTTGAAGGGGAATATTCCCAAAAGGTTCCAAAAGTTCTCCGTCTGTTCGGGGGCACCAGCAGGGGTTACTGATAAATTGTATTCAAATGCCTAAGGTTAAAACTCATTCCAGAGCTAAAAAGACCTTTAAAATTACCGGTACAGGTAAGATTTCTTACAGAAAGCCAACACGCGGCCATCTTCTGACAAAAAAATCAAAAGCACGTAAACGCGCTTTGAGAGTTGAAGGGCAGGTTCATCCTGCCAATCTCGACTTTGTAAAACGCCTGCTGAGATTAAGATAATCAGCCTAACCCAAGTTATCATTTTAAAAAATTTAGCTCATGCCACGTTCAGTAAACGCAGTTGCCTCCAGGGCACGTCGTAAAAAGATATTAAAACAAGCAAAAGGATTTTACGGTAAAAGGAAAAATGTATACACCGTTGCCAAAAACGTACTCGAAAAAGGATTAACCTACAGGTATGTTGGCCGCAAGTTGAAGAAAAGAGATTACCGTAGTCTTTGGATCGTTCGTATAAACGCTGCTGTAAGGGAAGAAGGTCTTACTTACTCGGTATTTATCAATAAACTTAAAGAGAAAGGAATCGAATTAGATAGAAAAGTGCTGGCTGACCTCGCAATGAATGAGCCTGCGACTTTCAAAGCACTGATTACAAGTGTTAAATGATTCAGCAAATTTTTATCAAACCGGGTACTTTTCAGTATCCGGTTTTTTTTGTGTTTTGAATGAATCAAAAAATTACATTTGTGTGCTGAAATCCTGCGGTTAGCAAAAACAGTCAACAAAAACAAGCAAACTAATAACAACGAAGTCCTTTAATGAGTAACACGTACACTGACCTTGTCAAACAAACCTTTTATTTTCCCCAGGAAGGCTTTGAAACTCAGAACGGTAATTTATTTTACAACGGGCTGGACCTGAGGGCGATTATTGCAAAATATGGTACCCCCCTTAAACTCTCTTATCTTCCCAAAATTGGTATGCAAATCAATAAAGCGAAAGATATGTTTGCGAATGCTTTTAAGAAGCATAAATACGAGGGGAAATATCATTACTGTTACTGCACAAAAAGCTCACACTTTTCTTTTGTCGTGGAAGAAGCCCTCAAACATGAAATTCATCTGGAAACTTCCTACGCATATGATATTGAGATTATCAACAAGCTCTACGAAAAGAAAAAGATTAATAAAGATATTTTCATCATTTGCAATGGTTTTAAACAAAAGTCATATACCAGCAGAATTTCAAAACTGTTGAATTCAGGATTTAAAAATGTAATTCCTGTGCTTGATAATAAGGATGAGCTGGAGATGTATAAGAGCGTGAAGGTACCCTTCAAACTTGGAATCAGGGTGGCAGCTGAGGAGGAACCAACCTTTCCTTTTTATACATCCAGACTAGGCTTTAGAGCAAAAGACATTCTCGAATTTTATGTTGACAATATCGAAGGTTATGAAAATAAATTTCAGCTTAAGATGTTGCATATATTTTTGAATAAAGGCATTAAGGATGACATCTATTACTGGAGTGAATTGAATAAAGTGATAAACCTTTATTGCCAGTTAAAAAAGATTTGCCCCGAATTGGATAGCATCAATATTGGTGGCGGTTTTCCTATAAAACACTCCCTCGGTTTCGACTATGATTATCAATTCATGATCAATGAAATTGTAGGCAACATTAAAAAAACATGTAAAAAGGCCAAGGTGCCGATGCCGAATATTTTCACTGAATTCGGTAGCTATACAGTTGGAGAAAGCATGGCACATATTTATAGCGTAATCGCTCAAAAAGTGCAGAACGATCGCGAAATCTGGTACATGATTGATTCATCATTTATTACCACTTTGCCTGATACCTGGGGAATTGGTGAACGGTTTTTAATGCTTCCGGTAAATAAATGGGGCAACGAATATCAGCGTGTAGTGCTGGGGGGAATTACCTGCGACAGTCATGATTATTATGATTCCGAAGAGCATATTAATGAAGTGTTTCTGCCTAAATTAAATGGTGACAGCACCCAGGAACCTTTGTATGTTGGATTTTTTCATACAGGTGCATACCAGGATCAGATCAGCGGATATGGAGGTATTAAACATTGCATGATCCCTTCGCCGAAACATGTGATTATTGAGCAAGACAAACACGGGAAATTAGTCGATTGGGTATATGCCAAAGAACAAAGCGCGCAAAGCATGCTGAAATTATTGGGCTATATCTAGAAAGAAGATAATGCATTCAATAATATCAACTTCTATTTACTTTGTATGAATATTAAGGTCATAGCTATTTTATTTACACTGATAGCCGCTTTCTCGATTAATTGCTTTGCTCAGGCTACTACTGAAGATTCAGTAAAAGCCGTGGTAACAGGCCTTTTCTCTGCAATGAAATCAAGTGATGGCCAGGGAGTAATGAAGGCATTTTCTGATAGTGCAATATTGCAAACAATCGGGAATTCGAAAACTGGGCAAACAGTAATACGAACCCAGAATGTAAAGGATTTTGCAGCGTTTGTAAATACTACAGTTAACGGAGATGCCGATGAGAGAATCAGTTTTGAAACAATTAAAATTGACGCAGATCTGGCAATCGTTTGGACGCCGTATCAATTTTATTATAAGAATCAATTCAGTCATTGCGGCGTTAATTCCTTTCATCTGATCAGAATCAATGGAGAATGGAAAATCCATTTCCTGATTGACACACGCAGAAAAACGCCGTGTAATCTTTAATTGACTTTCAATTTATATTTTTTATTCACCTTAGGATTGTTGAAGTATTTGTCTGCTTCTTCCTGTGAATATCGGGGATCAAAGTCAACCATTGGCAGATCTACCAGTTGCAACTGAGCCTGTTTTAATTCTTCCCGAAGCTTGCGTGTTTTGATAAGAATATCCGGATCCCTTTCGCCTACCAAAACATTTTCTGATTTAATATATTCCAGCCTTTTGATAGTTGCCCGGATCTGAGATGCAGTATTTTGCTCCTGGACTTTACTGGGCGCCACAGCTTCTTTTACCGGCACCATCGTTAAACCAATACTGGGAAGTATTTTGCCAATATCCTGAGTGGACGCATTATCCGATGCTGTAGTAAGGACTGTGCCTGCTAACGCTGTTGTAGAACCTGCTATATCAAAGCTTGTGCGGGTGTTTTTATTTCCTTTGATATTTTTTGTTACTGCGTAAAAAGTGAGCTTTAAATTATTAATATACTTATCCATTTCCAGCGACACTTTACTATGCTCTTCATACTTTTGAGGATAATTTATTCCCGGACGTATCACCAGGCGTACCGTCGCGGTATCTTTATTCTGAAATTTATCGGATCCGATAAATTGTAACAGCAGATTTTTTTGTTTGGCAGTATCGTTTTCTCTGATGAAATCAAAAGGAATCATCCAGCTGAATTCATCATCACAATTTTTTACCGGCTTGTAATTACTAATGGGAAGATTTGTGATAATGGTAATTTGTTCTATAGGAAATGTACCTGCTTCGCATTGTATTTTAAACCGGATCGAATCGCCCTCCTCGTTGAATAACACTGTATTAACTGTTGGCTTCAGTTTTGATGAATTTATTTCGGTGCTATAAAACATAAGATTAAAGCTTGTATCTACATGATCCGTTGGCATAAAAAGATTCTGAACACCAAATTCAACTTTGTACGGAACATCGAATCTTAACTTACCGCTTTTAAAATAAGTCTTGTCTGCTTTAAAATAAAGTAACCCCGTGTTTCTGTCTATTTTCAAACCAACCGGGCCATTTTTAATGTACCAATAATAATTTTCAGGTTGCTTGTTTATCTTAAGATCGTATTGCAATACTGAATCTACATGTAGTGTAAAGTATGGATTGAGATTTATGATCCTGAGATTAGAATCCAGGTTCACCACAGGTGCTGTAAGTGTATCGGTTTGCAGAGGAATAGTATCATTGGTCGTTTCCTGTGCAGCAGAGGTTAGGGCAAAGAATAACAGGAAAGGGACAACTATGTGCTTTCTCAATTCGGATATTATTTTAAGAGGTTTGAATGCGGGGCAAATTTAAAACAAACATTGTAACGATATTCTTAAAATTAAATTTAACAAAAACCCCACCTGTGATCAGGTGGGGTTAACCAAAACCAACTTATGAAAATTATTATTGCACATTAATTTCTTTTGGTACAACTTTCACTTCCTCTTTTTTAGGAAGATTCAGAAGAAGTATTCCGTTTTCATATTTTGCTGAGATATCAGATATATTGATTGCATCATCTAATGTGAATGATCTGCTGATTGCTTTGTGAGAAAACTCTTTGCGAATCTGCTTTTCATTTTCAACGTTATTTTCAATTTTCTTTTCAGCTGAAATGGTGAGCAGGTTGTTTTCAATATTGATTTTAAAATCTGCCTTCTCCATTCCTGGCGCTACCAGATCCAATTGATATGAATCTTTGGTTTCCTTAATGTTTACAGGAACAATGCCCCAATCCTTTTGAGCTGCAGCTGGATAATGATGAAATAAATCTTCAAATAAAGTGTTGAATGTTTTTTCGAATGGACGTTGGTTAAATTTTACGAGTGTCATATTATTTTATTTTTTAGGTTTAAATATTTGATTTTATATGATCAAACTAAATACCAGAGCATTTTTTCTGGATAAATTGACATTTCCAATTGTTATTATATGACGATATGTCACTTTACGCTGTCATCGACTGCCATTATAACACAAACCATATATTCTAACTTTTGCAGTAATTTTGATGTTATAAAAAGTAAATAACAAAATATGTATCCAGCACAGATAGTAATACCGATGAAAGAGGAGCTCACGGAGAACGGGTTTGAGGAACTGTTGACACCCGAATCTGTAAATGAGTTCATGCAAAAAGATGGTACCACCTTGGTAATGATCAATTCAGTTTGTGGTTGTTCTGCGGGAAGCGCAAGACCCGGCGTATTGATGGCAGTTCATAATAGTCCAAAGCGACCCGATCACCTCACAACCAGTTTCGCGGGTTTTGATCTTGACGCTGTTAAGAAATTAAGAGAGTATCTGTTACCTTACCCTCCATCATCTCCAGCCATTGCTTTATTTAAAAATGGAGAGCTGGTACACATGATCGAACGTCATCAGATAGAGGGGCGGCCAGCTCAAATGATTGCACAGAACCTGATTGCGGCGTTTGACGAATACTGTAATTAACACACGGCAATTAAAATAGTTAGTACTTAAATAGTCCCAATCCGGGACTATTTAAGTTAATGCTTATCCGTTTTTTTGCGCTATCATTGCACTTAATTTTTTCTTCTGCATGTATCCCAACCTTTACTACTTTCTTAAGGAAACATTCAACATAACACCCTGGAACTTTACGCAATACATTAATTCATTTGGATTTTTTGTTGCTATAGCCTTTGTTGTTTCTGCATTGATGTTGACTACAGAATTAAAGAGGAAAGAACGCCAGGGTTTACTTCATCCTAAAGAAGAATTGGTGGTGGTTGGCGAACCCGCAAAATTGTCTGATCTGCTTTTCAATTTCCTCTTTGGATTTATTGTAGGTTACAAAATTGTGGGTGTATTTTTTAATACCGCCGATATTAATCCGCAGGAATATATTTTCTCTCTGAAAGGAAGTTGGGTAGGAGGAATTCTACTGGCATCAGTTTTTGCCTGGGTAAAATACAGGGAAAAAAAGAAAGAGGCTTTGCCCAAACCTGAAGAACGCAAAATCAGAATATGGCCACATGAAAGAGTTGGTGATATCATCATTATTGGAGCGATTTCAGGATTTATTGGTGCCAAAATTTTCGATAATCTCGAAAATTGGGATCGGTTTATTGAAAACCCCATTGCGAATCTGTTAAGCCCTAGCGGCCTGACTTTTTACGGTGGACTTATTCTGGCGTCGATATTCATTTTGTCATTTGCCCACCGGAAACATATCAATCTTTGGCATTTGCTTGATGCTGTTGCTCCTGTTTTAATGATTGCGTATGCAATTGGAAGAATTGGCTGCCATGTTTCCGGCGATGGAGACTGGGGTATATTCAATAGTGCATATTCCGTTTCAGCTGATGGAGATATCGTTACAGTACCTGTCGGTCATTTTCAGAATGCCCTTCAAACCGGTTCAAATTTCACTCAATACCTGGTCGCAGAGTTCGGCAGCCTTCAAAACATTCCCCATATATATTTCAAAGGCCCAGGATTTCTACCAGAATGGTTCTGGGCTTATAATTTCCCTCATAATGTAAATGAAGTGGGCGTTCCTATCGCCGGATGTACAGGTAGCTATTGTAACCAGTTGAACCCTCCTGTATTTCCCACCACACTTTATGAGATCATTGCCTGCACTTTACTTTTTCTTGTAATCTGGAATCTCCGCAAAAAGATTAAAGTGGCTGGACGCCTGTTTGCCGTTTATCTTGTTTTAAATGGAATAGAACGCTTTCTAATTGAAAAGATAAGGGTCAATACAACCTATAACCTCTTCGGATTCCATCCCACACAGGCTGAATTAATCAGTACTCTTCTCGTTATCGGTGGCATTGGTCTTTGGTTTTATGCCGGCCGAAAAAAACTTCCAGCCTGAGTTTTATTTTAAAGATTCAACAGTCTACCACTTATTGCCAATTAACTCCGCTCATCCATTAGGATTGGTATGCCTGTAACTTCTCATTAACAAAGGCGTACCATGTATGCCGTTAAACTTCCGGAAATCATATTTAACAGCCACTCGACATAAAACAAGTTACTATGCAATGCATGGTACTTAATTTTGAACTGTAATATACAATATAAGGTACTAAGAAAAATTTTGAATCAATTGTCATGAAACAGATGAAAGTTATTTTACTCTTAAGCGCATTATTTTTGGTTAGCATCACAGGCTGGGCACAATCCAGGGGGCATGTAATTTCCGGCAGAGTCATAAATAATTCAAAACAGGCTATAGAATCGGCAACAATTAGCCTCTTTAATGCAAAGGATTCGGCACTTGCCAAGTCCGCGCTAACTGATGCAGACGGAAAATTTGAAATTACATCACTACCCGATGGCAATTATTATTTACTTGTTTCAGGTAGTGGATTTTCAGTATACAAATCCGACGCAATTGTATTGGAAGAGGGAAAACCTTTGCGGGGCCTTGGAACAATTGTACTAAAAGAAACGATTAAGGAGCTGGACGCTGTAAGCGTGACCAGCAAAAAACCATTCATAGAACAGAAGATAGATAAAATGGTGGTGAATGTGGACGCAGCTGTTACCAACGTTGGCGCTACCGCACTCGAAGTACTCGAAAAGTCGCCCGGCGTAACTGTAGATAAAGACGGGGCTATTGCATTGAAAGGTAAACAGCAGGTGCTGGTAATGATGGATGGACGGCCAACTTACCTGGGACCGAATGAACTGGCAAATTTGTTGAGAAGTATGCCCGCCACCTCAATAGAAACAATAGAAATAATGACCAACCCATCGGCTAAGTACGATGCTGCCGGTAATTCAGGTGTGATAAATATCAGAACAAAAAAGAACAAACAAAGAGGTTTTAATGGTAGCGTGACTTTAAATTATGGACAGGGTAAATATTGGAAAACCAATAATAGTTTCAACCTTAATTATCGCACCGGCAAATTCAATTTTTTTGTCAATGGGGGATATAGTAAGTGGAATAATTTTCAGCAACTGGATATCAACAGGAAATTTAAAAATCCGGCAACTGGTGATTTAACGGCAATTTTTGAGTCCACCACCATGATGCGTAATATTTCTGACAATTACACATTGAAGTTAGGTACAGACTACTATTTAAGTAAAAAGACCACTTTGGGTTTCGTAGTTTCAGGATTTGTCAACCCGGAACAGTTCGGAAGCAAGAGCACGAGCTATTTACAGAATCCGGCAGCTGTGACTGACTCTATAGTATATGCTGAAAGCAATAATAAAAACAAGTGGAAAAATGGAACAGTTAACCTTAATCTGAGACATCAGTTTGATAGCACTGGTAAAGAAATTACTGCTGATCTTGACTATGTTTCCTATAATTCTCAAAGCAAGCAAAATTTCACAAACACCACTTTCAATAATAGCTGGGGGAAGCTTCATGAAGAAGTATTAAGAGGAGATCTTCCGGTTAATATCAATATCTATTCTGGAAAAGTGGATTATTCTCAGCCCATTGGAAAGGAGATGAAACTGGAAACAGGAGTAAAGTCAAGTTACGTTGAGACCGATAATTCAGCTTTATATTATAATCTGCTGGATAATGGAGAAACAGTGGATCTAAGCAAAACGAATAAATTCTCATACAAGGAGAATATTAATGCGGTTTACGTCAATTTCAACAAACAATTTAAGAAACTGGGAGTGCAGGCTGGTTTAAGATATGAACATACCAATATCAAAGGGCTGCAGTATGGAAATCCTGTTAATGCTGACTCGTCATTTTCGAGATCATATGGCAGTCTTTTTCCTTCTGTATTTCTTTCTTACAAAGCCAGCAAAAATCATCAGTGGGGCCTGAATTATGGAAGGAGAATAGATCGCCCCGCATACCAGGATTTAAACCCATTCCTCTTCTTCCTTGATAATTATACTTATCAATCTGGTAATCCATTTATGCGTCCGCAGTTTACCAACAATGGTGAAATATCGCATACCTACAAAGGCTTCCTGACTACAACGGCGAATTACAGTTATACGACTGATTTTCAAACCGAAACTTTCGAACAGGCAAAATCACCCAATGGGGAAGAGTCGTATGCTACAATTGTGCGTCAGGGAAATATTGGTGTACGTCATAGTGCGGGTATAGCGGTGAGTGCACAGGTTCCTGTAAAAAAATGGTGGATGGCCATATTGTATACTAATGTCAATTACAGCAAATTCAGCGGTGAGATCAATAATGAAATGTTGAATGTGGAAGCCACCAATTTCCTTATCAATGTAAATAATCAGTTCAAATTTGAAAAAGGCTGGAGTGCAGAATTGAGTGGATGGTACCGTTCAAAAGGAATAGAGGGCCAGATAGTAATTCAACCGCTCAGCCAGGTTTCGCTGGGGGTTTCCAAACAGGTGTTGAAGGGTAAGGGTACTTTGAAGTTCAATGTAAGGGATGTGTTCTATACGCAGAAGGTGAAAGGGGAAATCAATTTTGAAAATACAATGGCGAAGTTTTACAATGTAAGAGATTCAAGGGTTGCCAATATTTCATTTGTGTACAGATTTGGAAAACCAATTAAAGACGCCAAACCTAGAAAGCAATCGGGTGGGGCTGATGATGAGCAAAATCGCATCAAAAGAAACAGTGGTAACTAATTTATAAAGGTTTTCATTTCTCATGACGTTAGGCTGGATCGCGTTGTTCTCAACGGGATCCTTTTTTCATTTACAAATCTTTTACATTTGCCCAAAACGATTTTATGCCATCATTTGATATTGTAAGCAAAGTAGATCTTCAGGCACTCGATAACGCTGTAAATGTTACTACCAAAGAAATTGCCAATCGCTTTGATTTTAAAGATTCACCGGTAACCATAGACCTGAATAAAAAGGATTATGCTTTGTCCATTCAAACTGCAGACGACATGAAAATGAGGCAGTTAATTGACGTATTGATTAACCGGGCCCACAAACAGGGCATTTCCCCTGAGGCGTTTGATCTCGAAAAAAAGCCTTATCAAAGCGGCAAAACAGTAAAACAGGATGTAACGGTTCGAAACGGTCTGAAACAGGAGGATGCAAAAAAGCTGGTTAAACTGATAAAAGAATCTGGTTTAAAAGTACAGGCACAGATTATGGACGATACAGTGAGGATTACAGGGAAAAAGATTGATGATCTTCAGGCAGTTATCAGTTTATGCAAGGGAGCGGAACTTGGATTTCCCCTGCAATATGAAAACATGAGAGGATAAAGATTTTCTTTGGATTTTAGCACTAATTTGCTAACTTCGCCGCTCATTTCTAAAATCGTCATGGCAAAATCCATGCGGCCTTAAAATCAAAATTATGAAAAAAGGTATCCATCCTGATAGTTATCGCCTGGTTGTGTTTAAAGACATGAGTAACCAGTATTCATTCATTTCACGCTCTTCTGCACCATCGAAAGAAATTGTAAAATGGGAAGACGGCAACGAATATCCATTGATTAAAATGGAAATTTCCAATACATCGCATCCGTTTTTCACCGGACAGAATATGCTGGTGGATACTGCAGGTCGTATTGATAAATTCAAGAAAAAATACGAAAAGAAAAAATAACTCTTCTAAAAAGCCCTCTGCCAAGAGGGTTTTTTATTTCTCTCTTTTATCTGGATTTAAATCCAACCCCAATAATTGAAATGTTTTCTACACTTTTTACATTCGGTATTGATGTACATTTAAGCTGCTTCAAATACTACAAACCAGACAGCGAGCATGTCTTTTATTCAATTACAGGAGAAAGAAAGTAAAACCAGTTTGCAGCCTTTCTCATTATTGCGCCCTATATCTGAAATCAGGATGGGGTTGTATTCGTTCCGGGAACGATGGACAAAACTGGGATACCGGATTGTTCCTGAAAGTGAAGCCGACGCTCTTGAAAAGAGCGGTGAAACTGTATTTAGAATTCCAGCCAGTACATTACCTGTAAGCTTAACCGATATCAGTGATGCTGATTTATTATCGCCTGCGAAGAGCGAAAAACTCAAATGGTTGAACAGACCATGGCAAGTTGTTGAATGGAATGCCGCTGCAATAAAAAATGATTTCCCGCTGGCGGTTAAAGATCGTAACTCATCGTTATTGCCGGAACATGTGAAAGTTTCGGGAGCTAATGAGATATTTATTGAAGAGGGCGTTCGTTTTGAACATTGTTATATCAACACATCAGATGGACCGGTTTATATCAGCAAAAATGCATTTATAATGGACGGCGCCATGCTTAGGGGGCCATTGTTTATTGGAGAAAGTACAATAGTTAAAATGGGTGCGACCATTTATGGCGGGACCTATGGCAATAATTGTACGCTTGGTGGAGAAATTAAAAATTCAATTTTTATGGCTTGCTCCAACAAAGCGCATTACGGATATATCGGAGATAGCTGGATAGGGGAGTGGTGTAACCTGGGGGCGGGTACAACCTGTTCTAATGTTAAAAACACTGGTGGTAAAGTGAAAATTTGGGATATGCATAAAAAAGCATTTGCATATGCAGGTTTCAAATGTGGACTCTTTATGGGAGATTTTTCAAAATCTGCTATAAATACTTCATTCAATACAGGAACAGTTACTGGAATTTGTACAAATATTTTTAATGGTCAGCAATTAACGCCTAAATTCATACCGGATTTTTCCTGGGGAACAGAAGGCGATGTAAAGTATGAACTGGAAAAGGCAATTCAGGATATTGATACCTGGATGAAATTTAAAGGAAAATCTATTGAACAACAATCGATCAATAAGCTCAAAATAATTTACCAAAACATTTAAAATAACCTGGATGAGAAATCAGATAGCTGCTGCAAACTGGAAAATGAATCTTACTTATAAACAAGGCAAACAATTGATCGATACCATCATTGCTCAACAGCCACTTCCAGGCCCTGGACGTAAAGTTGTTTTTGCGGTTCCGTTTCCATACCTAAAAATGGCCTCAAAAAAAATAAAGGAAAAAGATCAATATAATGTTAGCGCGCAAAATATTTCCAATAAAAAATCCGGAGCTTACACTGGCGAAGTTTCAGCCGAAATGATTCACTCCATAGGAGTTAATCATGTTATAATTGGCCACTCTGAAAGAAGGGAATATTTTAATGAAAGCAATAGCATGCTGGCGGAAAAAATAAATCTTGCTCTTGAAAATAATATTACACCCATCTTTTGTTGTGGCGAATCTTTGCCCGTTAGAGAATCAGGTAATGAAAAAGATCATGTTGCCCTGCAGCTTAAAGAAAGTTTGTTCCACCTGACTCCCGAACAAATGCTTAGGATCGTAATTGCCTATGAACCAATCTGGGCTATAGGCACAGGAAAAACTGCCACCTCACAACAGGCTCAGGATATGCACAAATGGATACGCGAAGTGTTGGCAAAACAGTATGGCCAACCCGTTGCCGACCAGATATCAATACTCTATGGTGGTAGCGTTAAAGGCAGCAATGCAAAAGAAATTTTTTCACAACCTGATGTTGATGGAGGACTTGTTGGAGGCGCTTCACTGATTGCAGAAGACTTTGTTGAAATTATTCGCGGGCTGAAATAACCCGGGATAGCATTGCCTGGAATTTTGCTGATACTTTATCAATAGTAAATGCTATCGCATTTTGCGTAGCTAATGTTTTTAATTGCGTTAATCTGCTCTGATCCGCAGCTAAATCTGCAATAATTTCAGAACAGGATTTCACGCTGTCATATCGAAGTATACTGCTTTCAATTTCTTTTGTTGTATTCAATTCTTTGTGGATAAGCATCGGTTTTGCAAAACGTACAGCATCATGCGTATTGCCACTGTTTTTTGTTTGTCCATAAACCTCCTTTATACCATCAAAAATAGATGTAGCTATCTTTAGTGGAGACCACAACAAATCAGATGCATTCAAGATTGCCGTGAAATCTTTCTCCGGAAGTTCGTCTTTGAAATATATTATATCAGCACCCTTAATGTTAAGTGTTGCAGCCTTTTCAATGATTTCAATCCCATAACTGCCATATGGTGCACCGGCGAATATCAATTGGGGTGTATTATTCATCCTCGACAACAATAATTCGTAAACGGCTAATACAAAGTGGTAATCCCTTCTTCTCTCATCAATTGTTCCCGGTATTGTAATTGTAAACTTCAAATGTTCCTTCCGTTGCGCTAATTCGTTTCTTTCAAATACGACTGCAGGAATCCAAAAAATGGGGAGAGCAGTAACTTTTTTTTGTTCCATATACAACTTCATGGCCTCTGTATTCACGATAAAGGCGTCTGCACGCTTCAGCAGCAACTTTTTACCTGAATGACGTAGTACAGAACGCAAGCCAAAATGAAATCTGGAATAAAAAAAATTGTGAACTTCATGAATATTAAAAACAAACTTACAACCGGGCGTATTTTTTAAAATACTGTACCAGATCAAATGTTTTCCATCTGTGGAATTCAACAGGAACAGGTCAAACTTTTCGTTCCTGAGCTTTTCTTTTACAAGCTTAATAAATCGCCACTCACTTACCTCAGATTTAAAATAAACTACATCCAGGAGCGGGTTGTCACTTTCCATTTTCTCCTGAATTTCTTCACGAAACCG
>JANPJC010000173.1:0-2553 GCA_031425315.1 Chitinophagales bacterium | reverse complement strand
CGCGACAATTCTTTCAGGCGCGTGGGGCCAAATTTTTCAACACAGAAAGATGCCATAGCCGAACCTACAATAATGGCCGTTTTCATGTTTTCAAATGAAATATCTTTTGTGCGGGCAATATGTCCTATAAATCCCCCTGCGAAAGTATCACCAGCTCCAGTGGGATCAAATACATCTTCAAGTGGAAGCGCAGGTGCATAAAAAACCTGATCGTCATGAAACAATAAGGCACCGTGTTCCCCTTTTTTTATTACAAGATATTTGGGACCCATTTTCATAATTTCTCTTGCTGCTTTAACAAGAGAGTAGTGAGCGCTGAGCTGACGGGCCTCACTATCGTTTATCAGCAAAACGTCTACTTCTTTCAATACCAATTCAAGTTCAGGCATGGCAATATCCATCCAAAAATTCATGGTATCCATTACAATCAGCTTAGGTCGCTGATTCATCTGCCTGATCACGCTTAGTTGAACAGACGGCGCAAGGTTACCCAACATCAAAAATTCACCATCCTGATAACTTGGGGGAAGTTGTGGATCAAAATCACCAAGTACATTCAATTGTGTTTCGAGCGTTTCTCTCGAATTCATATCCAAATCGTACCGGCCTGCCCAGAAAAAAGATTTTTCATTTTTTTTAACCTGCACGCCTTCCATATCCACGCCTCTTTCCACCAGTGCAGCAATTTCTTCATCAGGAAAATCGCCACCTATAACAGATACCTGCTTAACAGGTTGCACAAAATTTGAAGCACTCCACGCTATGTATGTAGCGGCTCCACCCACTATGCGGTTACTCTTACCAAATGGTGTTTCTATCGAATCAAAAGCCATTGAACCTACTACGATTAGCGACATGTTAATTTTTTTTAACTTGGCAAAGGTAACTGGAAATTGTATTTTTCCCTTGAAATTAGCCGGGATGAAAACTTTTTTTTCTGTTTTAGTGATTTGTTTTTTTAATCTTGCTCTTTCTGCTCAATCGGATACTTCACAACTGGCGCCGGTTATTCGCGATGCAGCAAACAAAATGTTGCAATCTTTCAAGAACAAAGATTTTTTAGGTTTTGTAAAATACAATAACCCCAATCTTGTACAAATGATGGGTGGTGAGAATCAGTTCAGCACATATCTGCAGGATGAAATGAAGGCGCTGAAAGGTGTTGAATTCAGTGAAATGAAAGCAGGTACAGTATTGCAGGTAGTCACGTCCACTCAACCCATGCAATGCCTGGTGGAGCAGTTCAGTGAAATAACCGTCAATGGAAACCCTGTTAGTTCTGTTTCGCACCTGATAGGCGTTTCAAGTGATGCAGGAAAAACATGGAAATTTGCTGACGCTAACACAGGCACAGTCGAAGAAATAAAATCCATCATTCCAGATCTAAGTCCCAATCTGAAAATTCCCCGCAAAAAGCAGCAAACCGGCGTTCATCTCGCAGTTTTACTTAAAGACTATCAGCCGGAATATTAATCAATTTCTCCTTGGTATAGCTTATAAAGTTGGATAACTATTTCAGTTACGTTGCTGAATGCAGGTAATCAGCAAATACTAACAACTGTTAGCATGATTTTGTACATTTGCTCGAAATATATTTAACTGATCAATGGCCCGAATCCGCAGTAAAAAAAATGGTTCCCGTAAAGATGTAATAACGCTGGCAGCGGCAAAGCTTTTCAGGGAAAAGGGGTTTTCGGCTACTGGTATGCGTGACCTTGCGGTGGAAGTAGGCGTGGAGGCGGCAAGTTTATACAATCACATCAGCTCAAAATCAGAGTTGCTACAGGAAATTTGTTTTAGGGTGGCCAACACTTTTACCACACATCTGAACGATATGGAGTTGAATGAAAAACTTGATAGTTTGGAAAAGATTGAAGAAATCATCAGATTTCATATCAGAATGTGGATCGAAAGAATTGATGAGGTTTTAGTGACCAATAATGAAAGCAAATACCTTAATGAACCATATCTCACAACTTTTTTGAATGAGCGCAGAATATATGTGAAAAGACTGGAAGCGATTATTGAATTGGGAATAAAAAAAGGTATTATTCGAAAAGTGCAGGCATACGCAGTAGTACTTACCTTGATGAGTGCGGTGAGAGGAATCGAATTCTGGCATCGAACCAAAAAAAATATCAGTGCTGAAGAACTGGAAGAGAGTATGGTAATGAACCTTATTAGTGGATTACAAAAAACATAGTTAACTCATTTAATTCCATGTCTCTTCATTTCCACCAACTAAAAGTTAAAGATATCCGGAGAGAAACACAGGATTGTGTTTCTATTGCTTTCGATGTACCAGAAGAGTTACAGTTTTCATTTAGATTTATTCAAGGACAAAACCTCACTTTGAGAAGATGGGAATATGGCGAAGATGTAAGAAGAAATTATTCGATTTGCAGTGCGCCGGGAGAAAATGAATTAAGAATAGCGGTGAAACAAGTTGTGGACGGCAGGTTTTCAACTTTTGCAAATCAGCAATTAAAAGTTGGTGATATTTTGGAGGTAATGCCGCCAACCGGAAAGTTTCATTCCACCCTGAATACACAA
>JANPJC010000172.1:0-9090 GCA_031425315.1 Chitinophagales bacterium | reverse complement strand
GTCAATATCTTTATTTCAAAAGCTATATCTCCAGAATAAAACATTGAAAGCATATAATTGTCAGCAGCTCGGCAGGCAATTCCTCATTGTGTATTGTTGCAAAAAAAATCCAGAGTCAATTACCCTGGATTTCTATCTTATTAAAGAGTCAGTTATTAATTTAATTTGGCACCTACAGCAATATCACATCTATGACCTGGCTCACCATGTTTGGGATTCGTTTTTGAATTTGCGTTCGAACCTGTATTTGGTAACTGGAGAGCCGGAAGAGCAGCTGCGCCAATAGGCGTTGAAGAACTGGGTGATGCAGAGCTGGTAACCGGCTGACTAACTGTATTAGGAATACTACTTAACGGAGCTCCAACTGCAATATCACACCTATGACCTGGTTCTCCATGTTTGGGATTCAATTTGCCATTACCTGCAGCACCCTGATTAAAAGCGGGAACAACTGCTGCCGGTGAAGGAGCCGGAGCTGAAACAGTGCCAGGTGCCGTTGAAGGCGTACTAATAAGAGGTGCGCCAACAGCAATATCACACCTGTGACCAGGTTCACCGTGCTTTGGATTCAGTGCGCCATTTCCGCCACCGGAAGGTGATGCTCCTGGAGCCGGGAGATTTGGCAAACTAAGTAAAGAATTGGAAGACTGAGCGGCGGCGGCTGAAGGGTTCACCGAACCAGGCTGTAAATTTGGAACCTGCGAAGGTGTACTGTTTAAAGGCGCTCCAACTGCAATTTCACAGCGATGTCCGGGTTCCCCATGTTTTGGATTAAGTTGCACATTACCAGTGCCTGAACCGGCAGTAATTTGTTGCACGGATTGTGGAGCAGCTTCAGAAACAGGTAAACTCATGTTTCCAGCCGCTGCCCCGGTTACTAAAGAATGCTTTTCGCCATTATCGCAGGAAACAAACAGCTGATGTACTATGATGCCTACTAAAATTAATCTGGTTGGGCGCATAAACCTGGTTTTAATGATGTGCAACGGCATGAAATAGTAAAAATAACCGTTATACTTAAAACTAACGTTTTACTTCAATAGAAATTGCTGGATGCCATGTACTTAAGTATAATTTTGCGTATTTGCCGGAATAATGCCTTTTGTATGATTGATTTAAGGGAGGTTGGCATAATATTATGTGCATATACAGCGAAATTCATAATAGCTTAAAAAACTTTAGCCATTTGCGTTTATTGAGAATGATCAATTGTTGCCTAAATAATTTGAACCCATAAATTTTTTATTGAAATTTTGCAGTAGGGGATCCTGTCCCTTACAAACCCTAAAATCAAAAGTATGAACCAGGTGAATGAGTTTTTCAATGGTTTGTTCAGTACCAGTGAATGGCCCGCACGCTGGAATTGCGGGTACTGGACCAGTTTTCATGGATGGATATACATCATCAGTGACATTTTAATCTGGACCGCATACTTTCTTATTCCATTAGTTATACTGAATTATTTAAACAGGAAAAAAGCTAAACTCCGGTACAACAATGCATACATATATTTTGCAGCATTTATCCTTCTTTGCGGAGCCACTCATTTCCTGGATGCGATGATGTTCTGGATCCCCATGTATAGGTTCAATGCAGTCGTTCGTTTTGCAACTGCATTGGTGAGCCTTGCTACTTTATACCACCTGGTTAAAATTCTCCCACAGGCTTTCCAGGAAAAAACCAATATAGAATTAGAGAGAGAAATTCAGTTGCGTGTTGAAGCCGAAAGAAAATTGGAAGAAACAAATAAAAAACTGGAGGAGGCAAATAGGGGGCTTGAATCTTTTGCTTATGTTGTTTCACACGATCTGCAGGAACCTTTGAGAAAGGTTAGTACATTTTCTTCAATGCTTATTGACACCAATAAAGAATTTTTTACCCCGCAAAGCAATGAACTTGCAGGTAAGATTACATCTTCTACGCAACGTATGCAAACCATGATTAATGATGTACTTACCCTTTCCACCATCAACGGCAACACCAGTTTCATGCAGGTGAATTTAAATGATGCTGTACAAGAGGCAATTGACGACCTGGAAATAAAAATCCTTGAAAAAAGAGCAGTGATTAACGTTGGAAATCTGCCCATAGTAAAGGGTAACAAGTCACATTTATCTCAGTTATTTCTGAATCTGATCAGTAATGCCTTAAAGTTTGCTAATCACCCGCCGGTGATTAGCATTGATGCTGCCCTGTCCAACGGGCGGGTATTGATTACAGTTGCAGATAATGGTATCGGAATGAACGAAGCTGATACGCAATCAATCTTCAAAGCCTTTCATAGACTTCACTCAAGGTCGGAGTATGAAGGAAGTGGAATTGGTCTTGCTATATGTAAAAGAATTGTGGATGTGCATCAGGGAGAAATTTCTGTAAAGAGCCGATTGGATGAAGGCACTACATTTTTTGTTGACCTGCCTTTATAATTTGAATATATGAAATGTTCAATTATAAATGCAGGTACGCCTTTCCGGCAGTTGATAGAATTCTCACCATGACTATTCATTACCTGAATGATCATACACGAAAAGACGAAAGCAAATCAGATAGGGGAAAACAAATTTTGGTCTTACGTCTCCAACATAGAAACGCATTGGTTATACTTCTTAAATTGACTGTTCCCGGAAATTAAATGCGGTTAAAAATATTAACATTCAATTTTTTAAGTACATCATTAGCTTTATATATGATTTTTCAAAAGATACCGTTTGGATATTGAAACTCCTGATTTCGTATTACTGAAATATTTGATTTATAAAACTGACAACTAAACAGCTTTAATATGATGATTCAATTTAATACCGATAATGTAATTTCCGGCAACAGGGAGCGCATGCAACCTTTCGAAAAATTAATAGCTGATCAACTGAGCCGGTTCAGCGAATACATTACCAGAATTGAAGTTCATCTTGGTGATGAAAATAGTCACAAACAGGGCACCAATGATATCCGGTGTATGCTGGAAGCAAGGCTCGAAGGATTTCAACCGGTTGCAGTGACCAACCACGCAGGCGACCAGCATTATGCAGTTAAAGGGGCTATTGACAAGATGAAATCAGTACTGGATACAAAACTGAGTAAGCTGAGAAATCACTAGTTGTTATCAGTAGACATTTAAAAAAGTTTACCGCTTTTAAATTGCAGTGTGAACCATTTCTGCGCAGATTGGTTTTCTGTTCAATGAATCAATTCTTAAAATTCATTTTACAGCACTTATCACATGCAAAACTCTGGCAGTCTGAAAATGACTATAATATTCATCGTCCAGCTTTTTATTGTTACATCAGGATTGACGCAGGGGACGGGGAGAATTGGAGGTGCAATTACAGATAAAAATAGTTTGTTGCCAGTTGGCGGGCTTACAGTAACCCTTGAGCCCGGTCAATTATCAAGTACTGCTGATTCAAGCGGCCGGTTTCGGTTTGAGGGCATTATCCCAGGTACCTATCGCATCAGGATTTCCGGAGTTGGGTTTATAGATAACATCCTCAACAATGTTGTTGTTACCAGTGGAAATGAAAGTAACCTTTCCATTCAAATGGAAAGGGCAGTGGGGGAATTGGGTACCATCATTATTAGTGGAAGGAAGAATACTGCTAGAGCCGCCAGTCTGGAAAGTCCACTCAGTGTGCAGCGATTGACTACAGAAGACATCAAAGCTAACCCGGGCGGTAACTTTGATATCAGTAAAGTGATACAGTCTCTGCCCGGTGTTGGGGGAGGAGTGGGTGGTGGTGGATTTAGAAATGATATTATTATCAGGGGGGGCGCGCCATCGGAAAATGTTTTTTACCTCGATGGTATTGAAGTTCCCATCATTAATCATTTCAGTACCCAGGGATCCGGTGGTGGGCCTCAGGGAATATTGAATGTGAGTTTTATTGAAGATGTTCGATTGAGCACATCTGCTTTTGATGCGCGATACGATAATACACTCAGCAGTGTATTTCAATTCAGACAAAAAAACGGCAACCCCAATCGCCTGCAGGGAAATGTAAGATTGTCGGCCACGGAACTCGCTGCGACTTTCGACGGACCGCTTTCCAAAAACACAACCTTTATTGCCAGCGCAAGAAGAAGCTATCTGCAATTACTGTTTAAAACACTCGATCTGCCCATCAGACCAAACTACTGGGATTTTCAATTTAAGACGACAACTAAAATCAACAGCAAAACTACCCTCAGTGTACTTGGAATTGGCGCAATTGATGAATTTAGTTTCGCGGTGCCAAAAGAATCAACACCTGAAAAGACATATTCAATCAATAGTAGTCCAAGTGTCAATCAATGGAGTTATACTGTGGGAGCCACATTACGCAGACTAACCGATAAAGGATACTGGAACATTTCATTGAGCCGCAACACGCTTGACAATACAGCGGACAAATATGAAGACAATGAAAATCCGGTTGAGGCTGAAAGAACATTGCGTATTAACAGCAGGGAAACTGAAAATAAACTAAGGTTCGATCAAACAATAAATTACGAAAGTGTAAAACTTACGTGGGGTGCTTCTTTACAGTATGTTGATTTTGATAACAGTTTTTTTCAGCAATTCAGGCCTGAGCTTACAGATGATCAGGGAAATATTATTCAGGAGGCTGAAATTTTTACAAGTGATGGGGAGCTCGGTTTTTTAAGATATGGAGCATTTATCCAGGCAGGCAAAAGAGTGCTGAATAACCGTTTGGCGCTGAGTGCCGGATTAAGGATGGATGCCAATAATTTAAGCAGCAGCGAAGGCAATCCATTAAAACAACTCAGTCCCAGGGTGAGCGCCAGCTATGCGTTAACTGATCAATGGAATGTGAGCGCGAGTTTTGGTATCTATTATCGGTTACCGGGTTATCCTCAACTGGCTTTTCAACAGGTTCAGGGATCTATGTCCTTTCCAAATCCCGGCGATTATATCAGGAGTACACACTATGTTACAGGAGTTGAATTTCTACCGTCATCGGATACCCGATTTACGGTTGAAGGATTTTATAAACAATATGGCAACTACCCTGTAAGCGTATCGGATGGCATCAGTCTTGCTAATAAAGGGACAGATTTTGGAGCCGTGGGGAATGAGCCGGTCATTCAGGATGGAAGAGGAAGAGCGTATGGTATTGAATTTTTCGCACAGCAGAAACTGACTAAACGATTTTTTGGTGTATTGAGTTATACATTTTACAGATCTGAATTTACGGGTATTAATAACCGGTATATAAGAGCGAACTGGGATAACCGGCACCTGCTAAGTCTCACCTGGGGATATAAATTTAAAGGCAACTGGGAGTTGGGATTAAAATTCCGTTACCAGGGAGCCGCGCCATACACACCTTTTGATCTACCAGCCAGCCAATTGAATTACCTGACTTTAGGAACGGGAATATTAGATTTCGCCAGAACAAATACAAATGCACTGGCTGCTTTCCATGCCAGTGATGTTAGGATTGACAAGAAATGGAATTTCCGTCGTTTCACTTTAGATATCTTCCTGGATGTATCAAACTGGTACGTTTCAAAAAATCCAGGTCTGCCGAATTATACTTTCCAGCGCAACGCTGACAATACTGCTTTTGTCACTACAGATGGATTTCCTATACAGCAAAATGGCAGCAATGCGATTCCTGTTATTTTACCTAATGATGATCCCAGTGTGTTGCCGACTTTGGGTTTTATTATCGAGTTTTGATTGAAGGTCGTGGAACGTGAATCGTTCCCGCTCAAAGCGGGATGAAACGTCAATGAACAGCCGCTACGGTGAGGTGAATCGGTGAATGAGTCAATTGGTGAAATCTGAGATGCTCAAAAGATTTTACACTCCTTCTGCAAAAAAATCGTAGTGTTTCGTTAGCGTTTTATAATAAAGGAAGAAAATGCCTAATTTATTCAACTCCTTCCTGTGAAGTATATGGTTAATACATTTTGAAAGAACATTTTTTATTGATGTGAATATATCATGCAATTGGTATGCGCAGGATTTACTAAATTCAGTATAGATCCATGCAATGCTTTGTATTAAATCTGCCAAAACTATATTGATGAAGACCTTTTTAATTTCTGCCTTTTCAACCCTTATTTTATTGGGCTGCGAAGAAAATCCACCTGGATGGATAGACGAAAATCGTTTAAAAAATCAGCGGGAAGAAGAGTGGCTCACTATCGGAGGTAATCAGCAGATGCAGCATTTTTCACCGCTTGCAGATATTACTTCAAATAATGTGAAATCGCTCGGATATGCATGGGAGTTTGATGCGCGCAGCCCGATAGGCACCATTCATCGCGGGTTAGAAGCAACACCTATTGTAGTGGATGGCGTTATGTATACTTCCGGCGCCTGGGGTTTTGTGTATGCACTCGATGCCCGCACCGGGAAAGAGATTTGGCGGTATGATCCCAATGTTGATGCATCTTATGGCCGTCGTGCCTGTTGCGATGTTGTTAACCGCGGTGTAGCGGTTTGGAGAGGCAAGGTTTATGTTGGCACTTTGGATGGATATATGGTTTGTTTAAATGCATCGGATGGCAAGGAAATCTGGCGCAAAGATTCTTTTACAGATCGCACTAAAGCCTATACGATTACAAGTCCGCCGCAGGTAGCCGGTAACATTGTTATGATTGGTAATTCGGGTGGAGAATATGGCGTGAGAGGATATATTACCGCTTATGATTTAAACACCGGTGATCAGCAATGGCGGTTTTTCATTGTACCGGGCGACCCTAAAAATCCTTTTGAGCATGAAGAAATGAAAATGGCTTCTGCCACCTGGGATCCAAATTCGTCGTGGGAAACCGGCGGGGGAGGTACCGCATGGGGACAGTCTGCATATGATCCCGAACTTAATCTTTTGTATGTCGGAACAGGGAATTCAACGCCATATCCGATCTGGCACAGAAGCCCTTCAGGTGGAGATAATCTTTTTCTTGCATCGATACTGGCCATTAATCCTGACAATGGAAAACTCGTTTGGCATTATCAAACCACACCAGGCGAATTATGGGATTATACAGCAACGATGAATAATGTACTTGCTGATATTGAAATCGATGGTAAAAGAAGAAAAGTGATAATGCAGGCGCCCAAAAATGGTTTCTTCTATGTTTTGGACAGAGCCACCGGAGAATTAATTTCTGCAGAAAAATATACGAGAGTGAACTGGGCAAGTCACATTGATTTGAAAACCGGCAGGCCTGTTCTTACGGAACAGGGCGCCTGGTATAAGGATAAACCTAAACTAGTGATACCTTATCTGGGTGGTGGACACAACTGGCCACCGATGTCTTATAATCCCAATACCGGATTAATATATATTCCTGAACGTGCTACGCCGCAGGTATATAAAGCATTTGACAATTACAAATGGAAACCCGATGAAGACAATACGGCGATTGATTATGCGCAAACGGCGAATTGGAGCAGTGTGAAAGAGCAGGTGAAAGAATCGCTGGATACACAGATGACCGAAAGTTTATTGGCCTGGGATCCCGTTAAACAAAAGGCTGCATGGAAGGTAACTACAGGAGCACCTGATGGAGGAACTTTATCAACACCAGAACTTGTATTCCAGGGTACGCGTACGGGTTATCTGAGAGTTTATGAGGCAAAAACAGGGCAATTACTAAAGGAGATTTTTACCGGTACCGGCATTATGGCTTCCCCAAATACATATCGTTTGGATGGCGAGCAATATGTAGCCGTAATGGCAGCATATGGTGGCGCCCCAACATGTTGTTACCCTGCTGATGCTGTGTTTCATGACTATGAAAATTTTGGACGGCTAATTGTTTTTAAGCTGGGTGGCGGCGTAACGCCACTTCCCCCTAAACGAAATATAAGCTCAGTACCACAGCCGCCGGCAATATCAGGAACTACAGAAATAATTGCCAGGGGCAGTACACTGTATTATCAATACTGTGAAACCTGTCATGGTATTGGTGCCGATGGTACAAATACTCTTCACCCTGATTTACTGAGGTTACCCGAAGCCAAACATAAATTGTTCAGGGAAATTGTGCTGGGTGGATTACTGTCTAAAAGCGGTATGGCGAGTTTCAGTAATTCATTAAAAGAGGAAGATGTTGAGGCCATCCATCAGTATATAATCAGCCAGGAGCACAAAGCTTTTTCAAATGGCCGGAAGGGGGTTGTAAAATAATCAGATTGCTGAAAGATTGAAAGCAGATTACTTTAAAATCTTTCAATTGTCCATTTAATGTAATTGTCAAAACTAGAGGATGTTATTTTCAAATCCCTTTATCAATAACTCATTCAAAGGCATGCTTTTTTAATACAATATGTAAACAAG
The DNA here is from genome assembly GCA_031425315.1 of Chitinophagales bacterium. Classification (GTDB taxonomy): domain Bacteria; phylum Bacteroidota; class Bacteroidia; order Chitinophagales; family Chitinophagaceae; genus Pollutibacter. Next base: position 796 of record JANPJC010000172.1, on the reverse strand, counting down.
AGTATGTCGTCAAAAAACGCTACGGGCAATTCTAAAAAGAAAACAAAATCTGCCGGAAGTAAAAAAAATAAACTGGGTGTAAAAAACTCACTGGTGAATAATATCAATGCCAAAAAGGATGCAGGCACATCACGTTCGAAAAAAAAATCAACGGTGTCGAAAAAGTCCTACGAAAAAATGGAAAAGGGCTGGAAAGAAAAATAATATTGTGGTGAAATTCATCAGTATCTATTAAGTTTTTTCCACAATTATTTCATTTTAAAGAAAATCAAATCTTTTAGGTTTTAGGTAGCTTTTTGGTTGATCGGGCAAGAGAATTACCGTTTTCGCACTGGCAACCTCTTTCTTTGCAGCAACAGCCCGCAGTTTCCAATTTTTTATGTTGAATGGGCGAAGGTCATAGTTAATGACTTCAATCGACATATTTGGGATATTGGGGTGGTTTTTAATAAGCATGACTTAAAATATAAAAATCTTATGCCCGCATTTTAAGTGTTTAAACCTCGATTAACGAAATGATTTCTGTAGCTATTCTGTCGTATTCCAACAGGGTGGTAGGCTTATTATAATAGGCAATACAACCGAGTTTTTTACATTTTTCCATTTCCTGTTGCTGGGATGAAGTTGTAAGTATAACCCTGGGAATTGCAGCAAACCGCTGATTTTTATTTAGCCTCTCCATTGCCTCATATCCATTGACATGAGGAATATTCAAATCAATTATAAGCAACTGCGGTAAGTCACTTTCCATCCCCTGTAACTTATCTAAAAGGAGTTTACCATTCTCCACCTCCAC
>JANPJC010000171.1:0-15327 GCA_031425315.1 Chitinophagales bacterium | reverse complement strand
CACTATCAGTATACACAGTTTTGCATTCTCTTAAGGCAAGAGAAGAAGAATGCGGAAGCCACAATGAATCTTGTGCACTCGCCTGCAGTGACGGTGATGATTGATTTTGCAGGTGATAAAATGAGTTATGTAGATCGCTCTACAGGAGAACTGCGGGCATGCCCGGTGCTGGTGGCTGTATTGCCCTACAGCAAATACACTTTTGTGATGGCTCTCCCTGATGCCACTATTCCCCAGGTGATCAAAGCACTCAACTTCTGCCTGCAGTATTTTGGTGGAGTTCCCTTTCATCTGCTGACGGATAACATGAAGCAGCTGGTGACTAAATCCTGTCGCTATGAACCAGTGTTCAGTGAGGCTATCCGGCAGTGGGCCCTCCATTACAATATCACCCTGCTGGCTACCCGTGTAGGTAAACCCCGTGACAAGGGTGCGGTAGAGAATGAAGTTAAAATAGCCTATCAGCGTATCTATGCCCCTCTTCGCGACAGAATCTTTTACCATATCGACGAACTCAATGAAGCCGTTAAGCAACAGCTGAACAAGCATAATGCAAAAAACTTCCAGCTCAAAGACCATAGCCGCCTTCAACAATTTAAAGAGGAAGAACAGCCTTTGTTGCAACCCCTGCCCCCGGGGAGTTTTATCATTAAACATCAGGTACAGGCTAAGGTGCAGAAGAATTATCATATTACGCTGGGAGAAAACTACCACCATTACAGTGTGCCCTATCAGCACATCGGCAAAAAAGTGAGTGCGGTTTACGATACAGATATTGTTGAGATCTATTACCAGCATCAGCGCATTGCGCTGCACCGGCGCAGTTACAAGGAACACGGTTTTACCACAGTGGGTGATCACATGCCATCGACTCATCAGATCTATAAGTTCCAGCAGGGATATACCCCGGAATATTTTCTTGACCAGGCCCTTCGTATAGGCGTTGCCGTACACCTTTATGTGGGTGAGGTATTAAAAGCCCGGGCATACACAGAGCAAACCTACAATGCCTGCAGGGGCATCCTGCGCCTGCATCTGCAATACGGCCCCCAGCGGCTGGAGGCCGCCTGCCAAAGAGCATTGCAGGGACAGGTATTTAATTACCGCACCCTGCACAATATCCTGGTCAGTAAACAGGATCAGCTTAGTACCCCTCATCAACCAGAATTGTTCGACGTACCCGAACATCCCAATCTGCGTGGACCGGAAGCCTATCAGTAAATATTAAATCACATATAAAAACAAAAGCATGAACCAGCAAAGTACATTGGAACAATTACAGGAACTTAAGTTATCGGGTATGGCTAAACGATATGAAGCCATACTGCAACAACCTTTGCATCAACAACCAGAGCCCCATGCACTCATTGCAATGCTTACTGAAGCAGAAGGAGGCTACAGAGTACACCAGCGCACACAACTTTATTTACGGCTGGCTAAACTGCGCTACAACGCCACTCCTGAACAAATCAACTGTACCCCGGGAAGAGGAATCACCAAGGAGATATTGATAACTCTCTCTGATGGCACCTTTATTGAAAAATCTGAAAATTTATTGATAACCGGTGCGACCGGTTGTGGAAAAAGTTACCTCGCTTGCGCGATGGGAAGAAACGCCTGCCTGCTGGGACACCGTACACTTTATTATTCCATGAACAGATTTATTGAAGCACTTGCAGCTGCACGATTGGATGGCACTTACATCAGGTGGCTGAATGCAATAGCAAAAACACCATTGCTGATACTCGACGATTTTGGTTTACAACCATTGAACAATGATATGAGGTTAACACTCCTGCAAATACTCGAAGATCGCTTCGCGAAAGGTGCAACGATAGTAACCTCACAATTACCTGTGAACAAGTGGTACGAATATATCAATGAACCTACCCTGGCTGATGCAATATGCGACAGACTGACAGCCAATGCACACAGAATAGAATTAAAAGGAGACTCCTTACGTAAAAAGAAAAACAACTAAATTACATCAGCTCTCAACACATCATATCGGGTGGTAAACTTTGCACTGAAACAGTGGTAAACTTTGACCGTAATATCCAAATACAGGAATGAAGACTCCGGAAAACGCTTTCGGCGCCATCGAACAGGTGGTCATCTACGCAAGCCTGCAATCCTAAACATCGACGGATAATGTCTTACTTCTCAAAAATTTTGGAATTTACTTTATAAATTTACCTGCCAGCGGCACTGGTGACAGATCAGGGAATCAGCAGCCTCACCAATCCCCGCCGTTGTTGCATCATGCATGCCTTTTATGACCCGAACTTTTTGACATGACCAGTATCATTCTCATTATCATTAATCTGATCGTTTCTTACAGGGGATTCAAAGAATCTGCATTTTATAATGCATATGAATTCGAAGTTGAAAAGGTTTTAGTTTACAAAGATTACAAGCGAATCGTAACATCCGGCTTTCTGCATATCAACTGGATGCACCTTGGATTTAATATGCTGAGTTTGTACCTCTTTTCTTCCTCAATAGAATCTTACATTGGCATTGGAGGGTTTCTGCTGATTTATTTTGTTAGTCTGACCGGCGGCAATTTACTGGCACTGCTCGTACATAGAAATGATGGTGACTATTCATCCGTGGGTGCATCCGGAGCTGTGTGCGGAATTATCTTTGCATCTATCGCGTTGTTTCCGGATATGAGTGTTGGGTTTTTCTTGCTGCCCATTTCTTTTCCCGGATGGCTCTATGGAATTCTGTTTGTCATTTTTTCCATTTATGGTATTAAATCTAAAAAATATAATATCGGCCATGAGGCTCACCTGGGTGGCGCACTGGTCGGTATGCTGGTAGCTTTGATTTTTGAGCCGGCAGCTTTGGTTCATAATTTCTGGACGATCCTGATTATTCTTGTTCCGATTCTCCTGTTCATTTTTATTATCATGAAAAAGCCACACCTTCTTTTAATCAACAACTTTTTCTTTAATCAGCATAAGGACCATTATTCTATTGATCACAAATACAACGAGAACAGGCATCTCCGCCAGAAAGAAATTGACAGAATATTAGATAAAATAAGCAAAAGCGGGTTGGGGTCTCTTTCAGCAAAGGAACGAAAGCAGTTGGACGAATATTCCAGGAAAATTCGTTGAAAAAAGCATAAGTCAGTTCAGGTATCTGCTGATGAAGAACCCACAACCAGTAATGTGAAGAGATTCTTCAATTCTCATTGCCCGATACTTCACATCTATTATTGGGAATTCCAATTGATGATGCCGGAAATCTATATCAGCTTTTACAGGATAAAAAAGTGAGAAATTATCCGTGCATTTTGATTATCTGACTGAAGAACACACGCTACCATTCTGCACCAGGCGATATCTAATAGATTTAAAACATTGTACCGGAAGATATAGGTGCGGATACAGTGGAAGTAAAAACTTTGCCGGCGACATACCCATCTGAAAATCGAAAACATAACCCTGCCTGACCGGAATTGCGACCATTCATGAAAATGATGCGACGAAACACGCTGCCAGGTTCCGCAGACTGGTTGTAAATACGATATCTTGTTTTCTCAAAACTTAATATGATTGCTATAATGAAAAAGTTCAGTTTGTTTTTTATGGTTTTTGCCGCCTGTAACCTGGTCATGGCGCAGGAGATAGGGCAGCAACGTGGTCTGCAATTCAAATCACCGGTGGTAGAGGCAGATAATAAAGTAACCTTCAAGGTGCATTCACCCAATGCGCAGTCCGTGACGCTCAATGGCAGCTGGATGAGTTTTGGAAAAACACTGGCACTGGTGAAAGGCGCCGATAGTGTGTGGACGGTGACAACAGATGTACTCGAACCAAGCATGTATCATTATAACTTCTTCATTGATGGAGTGAGTGCCATAGATCCGAAAAATCCGTTGGCGTTGCGCGATGGTGTGCGTTATGCAAGTATGCTGATGGTACCGGGAGAGGGTTCAAAATTGTTTGAAGTGAATGATGTAGCTCATGGAAGCTTATCACTCGTTTGGTATAACTCTCCTACACTAAGCCTCACCCGCAGGATGTATGTGTATACGCCACCCGGTTATGAAAACAGTAAAGATAAATATCCTGTGTTGTATCTGTTGCATGGTGCTGGTGGTGATGAAGATGCCTGGACAGCACTGGGGCGTGCAAATTATATTCTCGATAACCTGATTGCACAGGGAAAAGCGAAACCGATGATTGTTGTGATGACTAATGGGAATCCATTTCAGATTTCTTCATTGCGTACTGCACCCAACGCCCCTGAAATGACCCGTGAGTCTTTTTCGAAATATGCCGGATTGTTCGAGCGAAGCCTGGTCAATGATGTGGTTCCGTACATAGAAAAAAATTATCGGGTAAAGGCCGGCAAAGAAAGTCGCGCAATTGCAGGCCTATCCATGGGCGGGATGCATACCATCACCGCGTCGATTGAGCATCCGGACAAGTTTGGATATATCGGCGTTTTCAGCAGCGGAATTTTTATGCCGCAACCAACAGATGAGGCAAAATTTGCCTCGCTTAAGAAAGCAGGTGTGATCAAATACTGGGTGGCCTGTGGAAAAGATGATTTCGTTATGGCATCGAATAAAAAACTGTTGGAGATGCTGGATAAGACCGGAATCAAATACGAATATTTTGAAAATGCCGGTGGACATACCTGGGCAAACTGGCGCACTTATCTCAGCATGTTTACGCCGATGTTATTTTGATGATACGCTGAAAAAACAGGAGCTTGTAATAAACGCGTGCTGATGGCCGAAGTGAAATGGAGTGTTGGCAGAGGGAGAGATGTAACCGGTAAATTTTAATTTTCTTTTTGTTTGAATAAGCCATCGTCCGCTGCAAAGCGGGCGATTTTTTTTGGAACGGTGTAATCATTTCCGGTTGACACCAGGTGATCGGGCTGTCAGTAAGCGAATTGCAAAATGGCGGACCGGGAATTTTTATAGAGCAATCAAATCTTTTCAACCGGCCCTGAATGCATAAAGTTTTTTGCAAATATTTCCATCCGTTTATTACTGACTGAAGAGACTTTTAAGCGGTTGATCATTACCGTTAATCTGCGGTTGAAGCTGCGTTTATTGATGCGTGAATATCAACCTATGGTATGCTTACAATCATTATGCTGCTGGCGGTGATACTGTCTTATTTTTCTTTGAGATTATTCGAAATTAAACCTCCTTCTTGCTATCGAAAGACTTAATTGAGCTGCTGGCCATCGCGGGTATTGTTACCATTCCACTCGTCTATGTTTTAATGGGGATGATGTTGCAGGAAGCACAATTTTACCATGCGCCTATTGGGGCATGGGAAGCCGTAATCAGCCTGGCGGTTGTGTTAGCCCTTGGACTGACTACTATCTTCTCACAAACCTGGAAGGCGGCCAATACGAATCCTGTGAATAATCTCAGGGCGGAGTGATCCGGATTATTAATGGCGAATCAATGTCGTTGAAATAAGGAATGGTCTCCCAAGCAACAGCCGCCACATAGGCACAAAGGGCACATAGAAATTTCTTTTGTATTTAACTATTGTGTCTATGTGGTTCAAAAAAGCACCGCTAAGAAGGTTGATTATGCTTATTTCAACGACATTGAAAGGCGAATGCATAACGCGCTTTAGATGACGCTGCGTTGGCCCAAAAGACTTAACAGAATAGTAAAACCTCATTCAAGAGCGAATGAACTGGAAACGCATTTAAATACTTCAGGAGCACTGAGACGGAGTTGTCTAAAATAGGTGTCACCAATCTGATTATACCAGGCAAGAAATCTTATATGGATTGCTGAATGGAACCTGGTTGTGTTGCACATCATTTGTAACAGTAATAAATCAGTCTACGCTGTTCGTTTGTCAAGATTACCTAGCCGGAAGTGAAAAAACTAATTTTCGGCAGCAATTTCAATTTGCTGCCAATTTATAGATTTCTTATCTTTGGTGATAAATAACAAAAAAAGGCAATCGGAAATCATACATTACATATCACTGAACTGAAGGAACACTTTAAGGGTAAAGGCACTTTTAATAGAAAGGATATTGAACTGTTCTACAATGTATTGGAACCTGGTTTGAAATCTACTACTGTGAACTGGAGGATATATGCGCTCGTGGAGTCAGGCGTTCTTTCCCGTATTGGCAGAGGCAAATTTACATTAGGAAAGGGCCGGGTTTTTTTACCGGAGCTTTCCGCAAAAATCAAAATCCTGTTCAGGGATCTGCAAAAACAGTTTCCTTACCTGCAAATCTGCATCTGGAACACGTCAGTACTCAATGAGCTGATGCTGCACCAACCCGGAAGGTTTTATACACTGATAGAAGTGGATAAAGAAACCACCCAATCGATGTTTTATTTTTTAAAGGAAAAAACAAAAAACATCTTCCTGGAACCGGATGCAGAAATTTTAAGTTTATATGCTTCTTCCGAAAAGGAGACCATCATCGTTAAATCATTAGTTTCGGAAGCCCCGGTGCAACTGCTACACAGTGTGGTGACCACAACGATTGAAAAATTGCTGGTGGATATTTTTTGTGATGATGTGCTTTTTGCAGCCCAGCAAGGCGGCGAAATGGAAATTATTTTCAGGGAAGCATTTGAAAAATATACCATCAACGAAAGCAAAATGTTGCGGTATGCCGACAGGAGAAGGAAGAAAGAAGCATTCAGTAATTATTTAGATAGGGTTTCTAAATTCCGGCAGCAAACCCTTTAAGCTGCCAAATTTTAGAATATGATCAGCCAAGAATCACTAACCGCAGAATGGATTGAAAAGGTATCCAAAGCCAACCGGAACGCCGATAAAATATTGGTGGAGAAAGTGATTCGTGCCCTGCTCTTGCTGGAGGGCTTATCTAAATCGGGCTTGTCGTTTATATTCAAAGGCGGCACAGCCCTTATGCTCTTGCTTGATACTGCCAAAAGGCTATCTATTGACATTGATATTATACTAACAGGAAAAAAAGATAATCTCGATGAACTGCTGAAAGCATTTGCACGAGAACAGGAATTTAGCCGGGTGGAATTACAGCATCGTGCCGCCGCCACAGCCATTGAAAAAGTACATTACAAATTCTTTTATACGCCGGTTCATAATACAGTAGGCGAAGAAGCCATTTTGCTTGACATTCTGTTTGAAGTCAATCATTATAAAAACATACAACCACAGGAAATCAAATCAGGCTTTCTGATTACTTCGGCAAAATTGGCCTCAGTAAATATGCCTTCACTGGAAGATTTGTTGGGCGATAAACTCACTGCTTTTGCTCCCAATACCACCGGCATTCCTTACTTTAAGAAGGAAGACAGTATGAGCATGGAGATTATTAAACAGCTCTATGATGTGGGGAACATTTTTGATGTGGCAAAAGACCTGGATACGGTGAAGACGACCTTTAATAAGATTGCAGCTACTGAAATTGTTTACCGTGAATTAAAAAATGGCAAACCTTCAGATGTGCTGGACGATATCTATCAAACATCGCTTTGCCTTTGCCTGAAGGGTGAAGTGGACAAAGAAAATTTCAATCAATTGCAAAAGGGCATACAAAGGGTGGAACGCTTTATATTTTCAGAATCCTACCACCTCGATAAAGCCATTGTTCATGCAGCCAAAGCCGCTTATCTGTCCCGGTTGATTGCAACAGACCAGAAAGCATTTGAAAAATTTGCAGATCCTAAACAGGTGGCTAAGGCTATTATTGAACAACCGCACAACACCAAACTAAACAAGCTGAAAAAATCAAGCCCGGAAGCATTTTTCTATTGGTGGAAAGCCATATCGCTTTCATAGACAGTTTACAAGTTTGGATCACCTCGAAGTTTTAGAGAATAGAACAAATCAGTATAAAGAACGCCTGTCGCCGAACCTGATGATTTGATGTAAGCAGGGATATCTCAATAATTGCAGTAAATTTAATCAATGCAAAACGATTCGGTAACCCATATAAAAATGAAGAAAGTCAGCATTAACGAATTACTTGATGCTGATGATGAACTGGCGGTGGAAGAGCCGCTGGAAATTAATGTTCGGTATGAAAGTAATGGAACCCCGGTACAAAAATGTATTTCAATTACAATGCGTACACCTGGTAACGATGAGGAATTAGGCGTTGGCTTTTTATTCACTGAAGGTATTATTCAGAAAAGAGAAGAGGTAACCGAAGTAAGCGCTGTTCCATTTGCAAACAATAAAGTGTTGATCACGTTGAGCAAAAATAAACAACCGTTATTTCAAAATGCTGAACGCAATTTTTACACTACTTCCAGTTGCGGGGTTTGCGGCAAAACGGGTATTGATGCCATCAGAACGGTATCTCTTTATCAAAACGAAACAGATAAAATTCTTGTACAGGCCAGTTTATTTTACCGGTTAGATGAGGTGTTAAGAGAACAGCAGGCCGTGTTTGAAAGCACCGGTGGTTTACATGCATCAGCTTTATTTGACCTGGATGGAAATTTTATGATGCTACGGGAAGATGTGGGAAGACACAATGCATTGGATAAAGTAATTGGAGCTGCTTATTTAAATGATCAATTGCCCCTGCGTAAAACCATTTTATTATTGAGTGGAAGAGTTAGTTTTGAATTGGTTCAAAAAGCGGTAATGGCCGGTATAAAAATAATTGCTGCAATTGGGGCACCTTCCAGTTTAGCCGTGCAAATGGCTGAAGAGACAGGCATCACATTGATTGGTTTTTTACGTAACCAACGATTCAATATTTACTCGGGCGCGCATAGGATCAGGTTGTAAGAGAAATCCTGAAATTATACCACACAAACGACAGTATAGATGAAACTACGCATCAAAGGAAATTCAATACGGCTTCGTTTGTCAAAAACAGAAGTGGAAAAGCTGGCTGTCGCCACCTATCTCGAAGAACTCACTTCATTTGGCAACAATACTTTTCGTTACGCAATACAAGTGACAGATGGTGCGGGCGAACTATCTGCGGATTTTGACGGCAGTAGAATAACTGTTTTTATTCCTGGAACCTTTATTAAAGATTGGGCCGTAAACAATGTGGTAGGATTTAATGCAACGCAACAAATAAGCGAAACAGAATCTTTACACATTCTGGTAGAAAAAGATTTTAAATGCCTGGATGAAGTAACAGAAAACCAGCAAGACAATTATGAAAACCCGAATAAATCCTGCTGATCATGAGCGATGAATCAAAGCAGCCAGGTGCTGAAAATCCTGAAGGGTTTACCGGGTTGAAACGGGGTAAAATCATGAAGACTGCTGCCGGCATGGGCGCTGTTATGCACGCCGGTAAGAAAATATTTGAAGAAGCTGGTTTTTTTCGTGGCTTAAAAGCGTTATTCTATTTAAACAAAAAAAGCGGGTTTCTTTGTCCGAGTTGTGCGTGGCCTGACCCCGACGATGAGCGGTCAACAATTGGTGAGTATTGTGAAAATGGTGCAAAGGCAGTAGCTGAAGAAGCGACTACAAAAAAATTGACTGCGGCCTTTTTTGCAGCAAATGCTGTAGATGATTTAGCCCAACTAAGCGATTATGAGATCGGTAAAAAGGGCCGCATCGCACAGCCAATGTATTTGTCAAAAGGAAGCGCTTTTTATAAAGCGATCTCCTGGAACGATGCTTTCAAGAAAATCGGAACAACATTAAATAACCTCGCTTCACCGGATGAAGCCATTTTTTATACATCGGGCCGTACGAGTAACGAAGCTGCTTTTTTATACCAGCTTTTTGTAAGAGAATATGGAACGAATAATTTGCCCGACTGCAGCAATATGTGTCATGAAAGCAGTGGAGTGGCATTAACGGAATCATTAGGTATTGGTAAAGGGTCTGTAAAGCTGGACGATCTTCATGAAGCCGAAGTCATTATAATAATCGGACAAAATCCGGGCACCAATCATCCCCGTATGTTGATTGCCCTGCAAAAAGCAAAAGCGAATGGCGCTACCATCATCTCCATCAATCCGCTGCCGGAGACAGGGTTAATGGGCTTCAGTAATCCGAAGGAGGTTAAAGGAATATTAGGTATCCCTTCGCCATTGACAGACATTTTTTTGCAGGCAAAAATAAATGGCGATATGCCTTTGATACAGGCAATAGAAAAACTATTGCTGGAAGAGGAAGAAAAAAATCCGGGTTCAGTATTTGACCGTGATTTCATTGAACATAAAACTGCCGGCTTCGACGATTTTAAAAACCATTTGTTGCAGCTCAACATGGATGAGCTGGTTAAATCCTCCGGCATCGACGGGGTGCAATTAAAAGAAACCGCTGCTATATTAAAAAATAAAAAGAAGATTATTGCCTGCTGGGCGATGGGCCTTACTCAACATAGAAATGCTGTTGATACGATAAAAGAAATAGTGAACCTGTTATTATTAAAAGGCAGCATCGGTAAACCCGGCGCAGGCACATGCCCGGTTCGCGGACATAGTAATGTACAGGGTGACCGCACGATGGGCATCAGCGAGCGGCCATCGAAAACATTTTTAAAATCAATACAAGATCAGTTCCATTTTACTCCACCTCAACAAGAAGGTTACGATGTGGTGAAAAGCATTAAAGCGATGTTTGAAGGAAGAGCGAAAGTGTTTTTTGCTTTAGGCGGGAATTTTCTTTCCGCAACACCCGATACCAATTATACTGCTGAAGCGTTGCGAAAATGCCAGCTCACTGTTCATGTTTCTACAAAACTAAATCGTAGTCATTTGATACATGGCGAAGAGGCATTGATATTACCCTGTCTTAGTCGCAGTGATAAAGATGTGATCAATGGAGTAGAACAAATTGTTTCCTGCGAAAACTCGATGAGCGTAGTGCAATCATCAAAAGGAATATTAAAGCCCGTATCCAGCCAATTGCTCAGCGAGCCTGTGATTGTATGCAAACTGGCAAAAGCAACCTTAGGTTACCGCAGTAAGGTTAACTGGGACAAATATGCTCAACACTATGATGCTATCAGGGAGGATATTGAACGTACTATCCCTGGTTTTAAAAATTATAATGAACGTATAAGAGTGCCCGGCGGATTTTATCTACCCAATTGTAACCGCGAAGGGAATTTTGATACGCCTTCCTCAAAAGCACATTTTAATATAGCAACGTTCACGGAACTGCCTATGAAGAGCGATGAGTTAATGATGATGACCATCAGGAGTCACGACCAGTTTAATACAACCATCTATGGGCTCAACGATCGCTACCGTGGCATTTTTAATGAGCGGCGGGTGGTACTCATGAACCAATATGATATGAATAGCCGTGATATTAAGGATGGTGATGTTGTAGACCTGTTTAATCATCACGATGGGATAGAAAGAGCGGCACGCAAATTCATAGCGGTGGCGTATCCAATTCCACGCGGTAACACTGCCACTTATTTTCCCGAGGCAAATGTGCTTGTACCTATTACCAGTGTTGCGGATAAAAGCAATACACCAACATCAAAACAGGTAATAGTAAAAGTAAAAAAGCATACGGAAAAGATTACAGCGGATTCAATGTCGTTGAAATAACGGGGAAATACAAATACACGCCGGTAAGTCGGTAAACCCGGTAACGAATACACGGAAAGAACAGCCAGCTAAATACATCTGAATTTCAAACTAAAATCTTTAATTCAAAGACATTAACAGCGGATTCAGCTTTTCAAAGTACTCAGCAAGGGTGACAGGGTTGATAGTAATCGTTGTGCCAGTGCGGTACCGACTGTCAAAGCGATTGAAACATTTGAGCGAATTTTTCACTGTTATTATTCTTTCCCGTTTCTTTCCGTTCCTTCCGGCTTACCGGCTATGTATTATGAGATTCAAGAACGCTGCTATTCAAAAGTGGTAGCCGGGAAGCCGGCAAAAACGGGAATGAAGAAACCGTAAAAATACATTCCGATTCCACGCCCCTCCAGCTAATGTGGCTAAAATGGATAATGCTATTAAGTATTATTGATATACTGCCATTGAGATCAGTATTTAGGATTTACAGAACATTTGGGATAAAGGGGAAATTCATTTTAACTATAGCAGAGAAAAATCAAAATACCGACATCATGTTTTACACTTCCCCGGAAGGAAATGTAAGCATTGAAGTGTTCCTGTTAGGATTGCTATAATTACTTTTCAATAAAATTGGCATTTTGTAAGTATATTTCATGAATTATAATTGTTTTTCATAAATAGGTGTATTTTAATTTCATGAAATAGGATGGAAAATAATAGCTTTTCACAGCTTATAACAGTTTTTCAGGAAAGAGCGGCTCCTGAAAAAGGGTATTTAGTAGGATATGGGGCAATGCATAAAGCTTTTGATTTACAGGCCACCCTTCCGGATATTCTTGCGCTGATAAGCCAGAAGCACAAACAGTATAAAACAGGAGAATGGATTGTTTTTACGCCAAGGTATATGCCTGAAGATACCGTAATGGGGCATCTGACTTTTGCTTTAAAATATGAAGGAATTGACCTCGGAATACTTAAAAAGTTATTCGAAAAACTGGAAGCAAAAGAGATAAGTAAATTCATTGGAGAAGAGCCGACTGGACAATACAGTAGAAAAATATGGTTTCTGTATGAATGGTTGATGGATGAACAATTGGAGATTGCTGATCTGACAACAGGGAATTATATTGACCTTGTTGACGAGACTATTCAATACGCTGCTCACAGAGTAGACACATCCAAAAGACACCGGGTAAGAAATAACCTTCCGGGTGTGAAGGATTTTTGTCCTATGATCAGAAAAACTGCTTTAGTTGAAGAGTATATCCATCTTGATTTGTCACAGCGCATAAAAAAGATGATAGGGAAAATTCACCCTGATGTAATGGCAAGGACAGCGGCTTTCCTGTTATTAAAAGATTCAAAAGCATCTTATGCGATTGAGGGCGAACGTCCACCGCAAAACCGGGCACAGCGTTGGGGCCGGGCAATTGGCCAGGCTGGTCAAAAACCAATCACAAAAGATGAATTAATCCGGCTTCAACAGATCGTAATAGATAATCCAAGGTTCACAAAAATGGGATTTCGGGAACAGGAAGGCTTTATTGGTGAACATGACAGACGACATGGAACACCGATTCCCGATCACATTTCAGCCCGGTGGAAGGATTTAGATATATTAATGGATGGATTAATTGCCACCAATCAAAAATTGGAAAAGGACGGGTCCTTTGATGCGGTGTTAGCTGCAGCATTGATTGCTTTTGGATTTGTCTTCATTCATCCTTTTGAGGATGGTAACGGCAGGATTCACCGATACCTGATTCATCATGTTTTGCTAAGAAAAGAGTACGTCTCCAGGGGAATTATCTTCCCGGTATCTGCCATCATATTGGAACGACTTGATGAATATCGCAGGGTATTAGAAAGCTTTTCAAAACCACGAATTGATTTCATTGAATGGAAGACTGCTGAAAATAATAACATTGAAATGTTGAATGATACGATTGATCTTTATCGCTATTTTGATGCAACTAAACAGGTCGAATTTTTATACAGTTGTGTTCACCAAACCATCGAACAAACTATTCCGGAGGAAGTAGAATACCTCGAAAAGTATGACCTGATGAAGGATTACCTTGACAACCTATTTGAAATGCCCGACAAAACAGTGGCTTTACTCGTACGCTTCCTCGAACAGGGAAACGGAAAGCTGTCTGAAAGAGCAAAAACAAAGGAGTTTGCAGCATTAACAGCAGAAGAGGTTGATGCAATTGAAAATAAATATCAGGAAATATTCCAGTGAATCGATAAGTCATAGCTTTATTTTATCAGCATGAGCAATTTGATCATGAAGAATATTTGACATTGATTTATAGAATTATCCAATTAGTCCGCAAAGCGAATACCGGTCAGTGGTTTGGTTTTCCTGACGATTCAAAATTAACCAGAAGCTGTATCCATGTTCATTAACATATTACCCGACTGTCGAAGCTATTGAAACATTGAATGAACTTTTCACTGTTTTTAATCTTTCCCGTTTCTTTCCGTGCTTTCCGGCTTACAGGCTATGTATTATGAGATTCAAGATCGCTGCTATTCAAAAGTGGTAGCCGGGAAGCCGGGAAAAGCGGAAAGACACGGGAAATTTTTTGTTCAGCCAGTGCAAAGCTCACTTGGATTTTCAACGTATTCTTGCCGTTTCCTCTTTCCCGTATTTTCCGGCTTCCCTACTACCTATTATGAAAAGGAGGTTTGCTGAAATCTAAATGCAGGTTACGGAAATAGCTTAAAATGGAAAACAATTTCTGGATTATTTGTAATCCTCGAAAAATGAACAATAACCAGGAAACCTTTGCGGTCTAAATGGATAATTTTTTTCCTTGATTTTTCCTTAAATTTAATAATCCCCGAAAGATATAGGACATGAGAGTCCGCCTTGAGAATAAAAATCTCCCACTTAAACAACGGTCATATGAACATTACACTTTCTCAGGCAGAGGCTGCTATTACGGCGGCCAAAGAAAAATCAAAAGAGCTCGGAACATTAATGAATATTGCTGTTGTAGATGCAGGCACCAACCTGGTTGCTTTTGTGCATGAAGACGGAGCATGGCTTGGCTCCATTGATATTTCGCAAAAGAAAGCCCGAACTGCCCGTTATTTTAATATGGATACAGGCGAAATAGGTAAACTATCACAACCAGGCGGTTCACTGTATAATATTGAACATTCAAATGGTGGCCTGATTACTTTTCCCGGTGGTGTTGTGATCAAAAATACCAATGGAGAAATTATAGGTGCCATCGGTGTTTCGGGAAGCTCAGTTGAAAACGACCATGCAGTTGCATCCGCCGGTGCTAGTGCAGTAAAATAATTTTTTCATTTTTAAACGCTTGTTATGTCCCACAATCATGGTGTAGCCTTCATCAAACCCGGAGAAGTTGCCGTACAGAAAATTGAATATCCTAAACTGGAAATTGGTAATCGTAAATGTAACCACGGTGTTATTTTAAAAATTGTATCTACAAATATTTGCGGCAGCGATCAGCACATGGTCAGGGGCAGAACTACTGCACCGGCAGGACTTATATTGGGCCATGAAATTACGGGCGTTGTGATTGAAGCGGGCAGTGATGTTGAGTTTATCAAAGTAGGTGACCTGGTTTCTGTTCCCTTCAACATTGCATGCGGCAGATGCAGAAACTGCAAAGCCGGGCAAACTGGTATTTGCCTGAATGTAAATCCGGCGAGGCCAGGTGCCGCATATGGCTATGTGGATATGGGTGGCTGGGTTGGTGGACAGGCAGAATATGTAATGGTACCTTATGCCGATTTCAACCTGCTGAAATTTCCTGATTATGATCGGGCGATGTCGAAAATAAAAGATCTTACGCTACTCTCGGATATTTTCCC
>JANPJC010000170.1:0-4845 GCA_031425315.1 Chitinophagales bacterium | reverse complement strand
TACTGGAAAAGGTTTGGTGATTGGTGGAAGTCATACCATTCATAGCATTAATGAAGAAACTCATTTTGGAGATTTGAGTGCAGTTTTACTTCAAAACTCTCCATTCTGGGGAAGCTGGATACGAACTCCCGAGCTGAGTATCGCATTGATGGACGAGTGGGAATCGAAAATTGAAAAACTGGCTGAAAGTACCATCCCTGAAAACGTCACTTCAATTTCCGGTGTGCCCACCTGGACATTGGTGCTTTTTAACCGGATACTCGAAATGACGGGTAAAAAGAATATGCTTGAAGTATGGCCCAATCTGGAATTATATAATCATGGCGGCGTGTCTTTTGTTCCTTATCGCCACCAGTTTGCAAAACTCATTGGGGGGGATATTAACTATCTCGAAAAATACAATGCCAGTGAAGGCTTCTTTGCCGCTCAATACCATCCTGATGAAGAAGGGATGTTACTATTCACTGATCATGGCATCTTCATGGAATTTATGCCTACCGAAGAGTATGGCACAAACGACCCTCAAACAATCGGGCTTCAGGATGTGGAAATTGGAAAAAATTACGCCCCTGTAATCAGCACGAATGGTGGATTATGGCGCTATCTCCTTGGCGACACCATTCAATTTGTAAGCAGGTACCCCTTCAGGATAAAAGTTACGGGAAGACTTAAACATTTCATCAATGCATTTGGCGAGGAATTGATCGCTGATAATTCTGATAAAGCAATTGCCCTGGCCTGCGAAAGTACAGGCGCAATAGTGAAGGATTACACTGCTGCCCCTGTTTATTTTTCAGATGAAAGTAATGGCGCGCATGAGTGGTTGATTGAATTTGAAAAAGAGCCGGCAGAACTTAATCATTTTGTTTATGAGCTCGACACGGCGTTGAAAAATCTGAATAGTGATTACGAAGCTAAACGTTATAAAGATATTGCCCTGAGAATGCCGCTGGTGAAATCATTGCAAAAAGGAACTTTCAGCTTCTGGTTGAAACAAAGAAACAAACTTGGAGGGCAGCACAAAATCCCCCGCTTAAGTAACGACCGTTTGTTTGTTGAAGAAATACTCAATTTAACTTTCTAGACTGTTGCAGCTATCAGTTCTTTGCTGGTGGCTATGCGGCCGTATGCTGTTATTTGCAGGCCGCGAATTACATCATTAGCGCTGTTTTTACTTTATATTGCGCACTATTCACAACTAAAGATCGGGTATGAAACTGTTATCCAATAAAACAGCTATAATCACGGGTGCGGCTAGAGGAATTGGCGAAGCAATCGCGATAAGGTTTGCGGAGCATGGGGCGAATATTGCATTTACCTATGTTAGCGACAGCAGCACCGAGAAAGCAGTTGCGCTCGAAAAAAAGCTCACCGACCTTGGTATAAAAGCCAAAAGCTGGAAAACAAATGCTGCGGATTTCAGTCAATCAGAAATTTTTGTGAACGAAGTGATTAAAGAATTTGGATCTGTGGATATATGCGTAAATAATGCAGGAATTTCAAAAGACAATCTCTTGCTTCGCTTAACTCCTGAACAATGGGACGAGGTAGTTAATACTAATCTTAAAAGCGTTTACAATCTTACAAAACATGTTATCAGGCCGATGATGAAAGCACGGTCGGGTTCTATTATTAATATGAGTTCCATAATCGGAATAAGGGGTAACGCCGGGCAGGCCAGCTATGCAGCCAGTAAAGCAGGTATAATAGGATTTACAAAGTCTATAGCACTTGAGTTGGGAAGTCGCAACATCCGGTGTAATGCCATAGCACCTGGTTTTATAGAAACAGATATGACTCATTATCTCAAGGAGGGCGAAGCCTCGAAGGCTTTTATCGAAAAAATACCGTTAAACCGCTTTGGACATGCCTCTGAAGTGGCTGACGCTGTTCTTTTTCTTGCTTGCGATATGAGTACTTACATTACCGGTCAAACACTAAGTGTTTGCGGAGGACTCAATATTTGAAAATTTTTAACAATTATTGTTAAAAATCTTAACATTTCGCAGCACTTATTACCTTCATTGCCGTATAGTTTTGCACGCAATGAACAGAAGTAAAGCCATAGTAACATTTTTGATATTGCTTTTTTCTTTCCAGTTCCTGCCGATTCAGCAAGTGGGCTCATTTATCTACTGCAATCAACTCATGGAAGAGCTGCCCCATGGCGGTGATTGCGGAACAAATTCAGCCAATTATTTTGATAGCGCATCGAAGTATAATGATCATTTCGACTACCTCCATCAGTTAGTTATCCCCGTTTTAAAAATTGATATCCGATTACATTTTGCCGATGAAGATTACACTTCACGTAATTCCGATGACATCAATACTCCTCCCCCAAATTGTCGAGCTTAGCACTGCGTGTGCCTTTTGTGTTGAGTTTCATTTTCATTTTTTAATACAGATTTCAATACCATCTGCATGAATTCACTGTTTAAAACAGTTAAGTACGATATACCCTCATCAATAGTAGTGTTGCTGGTTGCCTTGCCGTTATGTTTAGGTATTGCCCTTGGATCGCAGGCGCCATTATTTTCAGGCATAATCGCCGGTATTGTTGGAGGTATTGTTGTGGGATTTTTAAGCAAATCGCCGTTAAGTGTAACCGGTCCTGCTGCTGGTTTGACTGTGATTGTAGCTACGGCTATCGGCAAATTGCCATCCTTTGAAGTGTTTCTGCTGGCAGTTGTATTGGCGGGTGTCATCCAACTTCTATTCGGATACTTTAAAGCGGGTGTCATCGGAGATTATGTTCCTAATTCAGTAATTAAAGGAATGCTTGCGGCCATTGGAATTATCCTTATCCTGAAACAGTTCCCTCATTTGGTGGGATATGATGAAGATTTTTCAGGCGATGAAAGCTTTGATCAAAGCAATAAGGAAAATACATTTTCCGGAATTGCACATGCTTTAAAAGCATTTTCACCAGCGGCAATGATTGTCGGCGGAATATCACTGTTCATACTAATAATCTGGCAATCGCCGATATTCAAAAAAAGTAAAGTGCTGCAAACTATTCCTGCACCATTAGTAGTGGTAGTGGCGGGTACTTTATTGAATTCATGGTTTCAGCTGAAATACCCTGATTTTTCTCTTAATGACAAACACCTGGTCAATTTGCCGGTAGCTGAAAATGTTTCGTCGTTTATTAGTTTTTTCAAATTCCCGGACTTTTCGGCATTGAATAACTACCAGGTTTGGACGGTTGCCATTACACTTGCGATTATAGCAAGTCTTGAATCCTTATTAAGTATTGAGGCAATAGATAAACTTGATCCCTTTAAAAGAGTAACCCCTTCTAACAGGGAGCTTAAGGCCCAGGGAGTCGGCAACATTATATCAGGCTTATTGGGGGGAATTCCCGTTACGTCAGTAATTGTCCGGAGTTCAGCTAATTTAAATTCAGGCGCACGCAGCAAATTAAGTACTATACTGCATGGCACATTACTGATGGTTTCGGTGATGTTTATTCCGGGAATACTCAATTTGATCCCGCTTTCTGCGCTTGCAGCAATTTTAATTTACACCGGTTTGAAACTGGCTAATGTCGGCACTTTTAAAACCTTTTATAAACAGGGCTGGGATCAGTTTGTACCTTTCACTGTTACCATTCTGGCTATTTTGTTTACTGATCTTCTTATTGGAATTGTTGTGGGATTGATTGTAGGAATGTTTTTCATGATCCGTAGTAATTTTCGGTCTGCAGTGTTGCTGGTGAATAACAATGAAAATTATCTGTTCAGATTAAAGAAAGATGTTTCCTTTTTGAATAAGCCTATTGTAAAACGTACGCTTGAAGAAATTCCTCCCAACTCCAATGTATTGATTGATGCCACGAGAGCCAGCTTTATTGATAAAGATGTAGTGGAGGCGATTAACGGATTTCTATCGCACGCCCACTTGAAAAACATTCGAGTTGATGTCAAAAAAAGTGATCATGGCAGCTTGCAGGATATTTTCAAATTACCAGGCCAGGAAATAGACAATCAGCTAAAAACATTAAAACTTCAATCTTAAAAAAATTAATATGCTTGGTCACGAAAGACTCTTGTTAGAAAACAAAGCCTGGGCGGTTGAAAAAACCCAGGAAGACCCGGAATTTTTCCAACGGCTTGTAAATATTCAGGAACCGGAATATTTGTGGATTGGCTGCAGCGATAGCAGGGTACCGGCAAATGAAATTACGGGAACACAACCCGGCGAAATATTCGTCCATAGAAATATTGCCAATCTTGTTGTTCACACTGATCTGAATATGCTTTCGGTTTTACAATACGCAGTGGAAGTATTAAAAGTGAAACATGTAATTGTATGCGGTCATTATGGCTGTGGTGGAGTCAAAGCCGCGATGACACACAAGTCGTTGGGAATAATCAATAAATGGCTGAGAAATATCAAAGATGTTTACCGCATTCACCAGGAAGAAATTGAAGCAGTTGAAAATGAAGAAAAACGAGTTAATAAACTTGTGGAGTTGAGTGTGAAGGAGCAGGTTTTAAACCTGGCCAAAACATCTATTATACAGAAAGCCTGGAAAGATACAAATGCACCTTACCTGCACGGATGGGTTTACGGTTTGGACAACGGTTTGATTCATCCCATTTTTGAAATGGCTCCCGGTTCAAAACTTGATGACATCTATACTTTCGATAACCTGTAGTAAATCAGAAAGAAATTACTTAGGTCTGGACTTGAAGGCTGCTATCGCTGATGCGGTAAATTCACTTAATACTAACCGCCCACTGATAGCAGCTCTTTCTTCCAGCAATTGATCCCAGCTTTCGCAATCCCGCCAGAAAATCTTCTTCATTTCGGCCATCGCCTCAGGGTTCGAGTGACTCA
>JANPJC010000169.1:0-3421 GCA_031425315.1 Chitinophagales bacterium | reverse complement strand
TAACGTTTCAGTTACCAGCCGCTGCAGGGTTTGCAGTTTCTGCTCTTCATTGATGACACCTTTCGTAAGTTGCCGCTCAAGGTTTTTGGAAATTGTACTTTTGGCTTTCTCAAGCTGAGCGGCGGATACATCTATCAAAGTAACATCGAAGCCGTTTTGTGCAAATACATGAGCAATGCCATTTCCCATGGTACCTGCTCCAATGACAGCAATATTTTTCATTCCGCAAATATAACTACCAGTACAAATTAATAGTCACGATAGGTAACTTAGGGCGATTTTTAAATTGTCAAATCCTGAGCACAGAAAAAAAAATGCGACAAAAAAGCATTGTCGATTGCCTGTTTCAATTTTTTCGCATAGAAATAGCGATAATACATCGCTGTGCTGTTGCAAAATGATTGGCGGGATGATTAAAAAAGGAAAAACCATGCTGTCAGCATGGTGTATTAAATATAGTTAAGATCTCGGATGTTCAGTTCACCTTAATTTTGGTATTCCGCCATTAGCCTTTTTCGCTTCAAACTTCGCCCTTCGTACTTCTCACTTCTTCCTAAAGTCTCCTCTCTTCCATGCTTTTATAAACTCAGCCCATGCAACCGGGTTGAATATATTCTGAGGAGGTGTTTGACCGGCATAATAATATTTCTGTGCATTTTGTACCAGATTGAAGTTCGAAGCTTCTCTGCCATCACGCGGCATAGCCGCAGCCAGGGCTCTCCTTTTTGCTTCATCAGTATTTTGTCGAGCTACTTCAATATTGTCATCAGGAACAGGAGTATTCACAAAATCCCGTTCAAACTGTTCCCTTGTGGGCCTTGGTTTAATAATAGTTGCGGGTAGAAAAACTGTATCATTAACCATTAATTGTACAACGCTGTACTGATTGCCCTCCAGATCGCGGGGAATCAGAATGGTTTTAGTTTTGAAACCAATGGATGAAAACTCGACTTCATCGCCCTTTAATACTACAATAGAAAACACACCCTGGTTATTTGTTAGTGTACCCCTGCCCGAACGTTTTTCAATTACGCTTACAACAGGTAACCCACGTAAACTATCGGCCGTCATTACCACGCCATACAATTGCACAACCGAGTCTTTGAAATGCTCGAACTGTGCTTTGGCAGCAAAAGGTGAGAAAGCAGCAAAAATGATAAGGTATCGTAAAAGTTTCTTCATCAAGGTTTGATAAGTTGCACAAATTAAGTCCATCCTTCCAAAAAACAAAGTAAGCCTCTTAATGGTTAATTTTGCCGGAACAAAAATTTTTTAACAAAATTGATGATGCAGCAGCAGGAAATATTAAAAGCTTTAAGCACAGTTCAGGAGCCGGATCTGGGTAAAGACCTGGTCACGCTTCAAATGATAAAAGATATCAGCATTTCTGGCGATAATGTGAGTTTTACGATTGTACTTACCACGCCCGCTTGTCCACTGAAGGAATTGATGAGGCGGGATTGTGAGAAGGCGATAAAAAATCTCGTATCAGATAAGGCGGTAGTTACCATAAATTTCACCGCTAATACCACAACGAGCAGGGTCGACGGGAAATCATTACTGCCGGATGTAAAGAATATCATTGCTGTTGTAAGTGGAAAAGGTGGTGTCGGAAAGTCTACGATTGCAGCCAATCTCTCCCTGGCCCTTGCGCAGGGAGGTGCAAAAGTGGGACTGATGGACGCTGACATATATGGACCGAGCGTACCAATAATGTTTAATGTACGTGGCCAACGGCCTTTGATGATGAGTGTTGAGGGTAAAGATAAGATCGTTCCGCTTGAGCAGTATGGAATAAAACTCATCAGTATAGGGTTGCTGGTAGATGAAAAAAGTGCAGTGGTGTGGCGCGGCCCCATGGTGAGCAGCGCTATAAAACAGTTTGTAACGGATGTTTATTGGGGGGAACTGGATTACCTTATAATTGATATGCCCCCGGGGACAGGGGATATTCATCTTACATTGGTTCAAACAGTTCCGGTTACCGGTGCGGTGGTGGTCACAACTCCGCAAGATGTAGCGCTGGCTGATGCGAGAAAAGCTATTGCGATGTTCAACCAGGCGCAAATCCGGGTGCCGGTGATTGGACTGGTGGAAAATATGGCCTGGTTTACCCCTGCCGAACTGCCAGGAAACAAATATTATATTTTCGGCAAAGACGGCGGTAAACGGCTGGCTGATCAGCTGGATATTCCGTTATTAGGTCAAATTCCACTTGTGCAATCAATACGGGAAGGCGGAGATGCCGGTATACCAATTATGAAAGGAGAAGATAATGTTACTAAAGAAGCATTTTCTGATTTTGCAGATAATACAGTGAGAAGCATAGCTATGCGCAATGCACAAATTGATCCAACAAAAGTGGTCGAGATTGTGGTATAAGCTGGATGAGGATTTGAACAATTTCAGTCGTGGATAATCATAACTTATCACGCAGTAGAAATTTGATTTTTTGAGGAAATTCTATTTAATTAATTATAAAATGTATTCGCTTCCTTATTTCACCGAGTTCGACCAGGAGAAAATTCTTGCCTTTATGCGGGCATATCCTTTTGCCATGTTGATTGGAGTAGGCGAAGGAAATAGGCCGTCTGTAACTCAAATTCCTTTGTTTATTGATGAAAGGGAAGGTAAACTCTGGTTGTCGGGGCATATTATGAAACAGACAGATCATCATCAGGTATTTATTCATTCAAATGAAGCGCTGGTCGTATTTACCGGGCCTCACACCTATGTAAGCGCCAGTTGGTACGAAAACCCGCAAGTTGCCAGCACCTGGAATTACCAATCAGTACATGTAAGAGGGAAACTTTCTTTTCAGGAGGGTGAGTATCTTGTCAATATTCTTAAACGTACAACCAACCATTTTGAAAACAATCCTCATTCTCCGGCAAATTTCGAGCACATCCCGGACGATTATGTTGAAAAGCTCAGCAAAGCAATAGTAGCGTTTGAAATCGAAGTGGAATCTGTTGATGCAATATTCAAGCTCAGCCAGAATCACTCCGCTTTTAATCACAATTCCATTGTGGATAATTTATCCCGCGGTGATGCAGATGCAGTTAAAATTGCGGAGGAGATGAAAAGAAAAAATTCGCCTTAGGTGTCAGACACCTTCGCAGCGTTTGATCAGGGAAAGGGCTTCGAGGTGTCTGACACCTGAGCGAATTTCGGCTTTATAAATTTCCGGCAAAGGTATTTTCCCCGTTTTGGAGCCGTATTTCACTCAGTTTAAAAAGTGAAATGAATCTCCTTATCAGGATTGTCCAGCACATGGCTCTTACGTTTGCCGTCTACGAGAACATGAAAGATATTTGTCTGTTCATCTTTGAGCCCGTATAGAAAATCGCAGGAAATATCGATACGGGAAACTGCTTTTCCACTATTTACCGAGTAATAACACCAGGTGGCTTCTTTATCA
>JANPJC010000168.1:0-4828 GCA_031425315.1 Chitinophagales bacterium | reverse complement strand
CAAAGCGAACCGCGCGCCCTTCAAAGCGAAGCGCCTTTCCTAAACTTCTTTACCGCCTCCCCGACTTCCCGGCAAATATCAAGCGCGAAGCGCACCTTTTAAAAGCGAAGCGCCTTTCAAAAACTTCTCTATCGTAATTTTTAAGAGTGCTTCGCACTTGGAAGGTGTCTTTTGCCGGGAAGGCGGGGGGACGGGTAGAAAGACAATTTTTTTAAATATATTATTGCTGCTTTCAAAGCGAAGCGCCTTTCAAAAACTTCTTTACCGCCTCTCCGACTCACCGGCGAAAAAACAAAGCGAAGCCCCTAAAAAAGTCGAAAGAGGCAAGTCTTCAGTCATTAGTCAGCAACCAATACAGGTTATAGCTAAAGAAACAGGCAATACGAAATAAGAAGTTTATTATTTTAAGAAAGAGCCTGGGATGTCCCTATAATTTTCATTGCAGCACCAGCCTTGCCTTCACCACCCAATATCAACATCCTTTCCTGCACTTTGGGAATGTATGCCGCAGAAACAAAGCGCTGAACACCATTATCCATTGCAGTATTTTTCCATTCTTTGTGCGATTTATCGAGCTGATCTTCCATCACTTTATAATATTCCTTTGCAGCATTACTTCTTATGTACAAACTTTCAGTACTCCAATTCACTTTAATGACACCTGCCTTGCTGGCCTCAGAAAGATCATGGTTTCTTAATCCTGTAGAGCCGTGTAATGCAATACCTATTTCGCGACCGGTTATCTGTTTGGTCAAAAGAATATGCTGTTCAATTGTTTTCAGAGAAAAATCCATATTGATGCCAAATCCATGTTTGGTGCCGGTTCCTGGCGCCCACAGAAAAATCTGACCAGGATATCTTTGCTCAATAGTGCCTAGTAAAAGTTCAGCCACTTCCGCGGAAGTTATACCCTCATCCACTGCATCTTCCATTTCCAAAGTTACAGGCACATTATTTTTTTCTGCAAACTCACAAAGATGCGAGATATGATGAATGGTTTCTTCATGGGTAAATGATGATGCATCGAGAGAAATCGTTGAAGCTTTTAATGTAGATGAATTATCATGAAACTGAAAACGTATTCCTTTTATAGCAGCTTCCAGTATTGAAAATGTTTGCGCACCTTTAATATGATCAGTATGATAGATGACCGGAATATTTTCATACTTCTTACTGTTAGCCATCACTGCGAGATCAGCAAGATACCTGGCTACGCCTGTTATGGGATCACCCGCCCCAAAACTATATCCTTCCAGTTGCCATAAACTTGTTTCGATAATTACTGGCGCATCTACCTGCAATGCTGCTTCCAGACAATCGGTAATGGCCGCATGACTGTCAGCATTAACAGCCAGGATTGCATACCGGTTTTCCAACGCATGATTGAGTAATACTCTTGACTGTAATGGGTCTAATAACATGTATCAGTATATTTTGATCGCGCGACTCCAAATGGCATAAGTTGACACTCTTACGCCATTTCAACTTTGATATGTTTTGTGTTGAGATATTCAAACACTGCTTTTCTGCTGAGTTCAATGCCATAGCCACTGTTTTTCCATCCGGCATATGGTGCGTAATTGGTGTTGACCGCACCGGTGTTCACGGCTATGGTGCCGGCTTCAAGTGATTCACTAACCGTGATGGTTGTCTTATAATCTTTGGTGAACAGGTAACTTACCAGGCCGTATTCAGTATCATTTGCTAATGCAATGGCTTCTTCTATTGTATCGAATGATTCCACCGGAACAACAGGGCCAAAGGTTTCTTCATTCATCACTTTCATGGTTTTATTTACACCAATGAGAATCGTGGGTAGAAAATAATAACCTGATTCAAATTCTTCACCGGGAGGCTTTACGCCACCTGTTATTATAGTAGCCCCCCTGGCCACTGCATCTTTTACATGATCCATTGTGCGCTCCATACCTGATTGAGTGCACATTGGGCCCAGATCTACAGAGCCATCACTGATACCATCACCGATAGTCATTTTCTCTGCATAACTCCAAAGCCTTTCCACAAATTCATTTTTAATACTTCTGTGGACATAAACGCGGTTAACACCGCTGCAGCTCTGCCCATCGTTTCTAAAACCTTTATATGCGACGACTTTGGCAGCCAGATCTATATCAGCATCTTCACAAATAATCGCCGGACAATGACCACCTAATTCAAGAGAAATCTTTTTTAAGGATGGTGCAAAAATTTCCATTAGTCTTTTACCTGTTGCCGTACTACCGGTCATGGCTACCTTTTGTACCAGGGAATGACGAACTAAATATTCTCCAAC
Source organism: Chitinophagales bacterium (assembly GCA_031425315.1). GTDB lineage: Bacteria > Bacteroidota > Bacteroidia > Chitinophagales > Chitinophagaceae > Pollutibacter. The sequence goes on along the minus strand of JANPJC010000168.1, from coordinate 2,535 downwards.
ATGAGCACCGGTTCCATTTACCACATTAATTACGCCTGGTGGAATACCTCCTTCAACTAAGGCCATACAAAAAGCTGTTGGCGAAAGGGGAGTGATGTCAGTAGGTTTGACTACCACAGTACATCCTGTTGCCAAAGCAGGTCCCAGTTTCCAACTCAATAAGCTCACTGGGTAGTTCCAGGGAGTGATCACTGCACAAACGCCAACAGGCTGATAGATCACCCAACTGCGTACACTGCTGCTTTCGGTGGGATTCGTATACCCTTCAATCCTTACGGCTTCCGCTGCGTAGTAATCGAGGGTGTCGCAACTGCCAATGATTTCACTCCGGGATTGATTAAATGGTTTTCCCTGCTCCAACGCCATCAACATTCCAATCTCATCGGCTTTAGAGCGAACAAACGCAGTGGCCTTGCGGATAATTTTTTCTCTCTCGTAACCGGAAAGTTTCCCCCAGGAAAGAAAAGCTTTATGTGCCGACTGAACAGCATCATCAATATCCCTTTCTCTTGCAGCAGTAACAGTTGCCACGATATTTCCATTTGCAGGAGAATGCACAGTAAACGAATCATTACCTGCAGGGTCAATGATTTTGCCATTGATGAGGAGACCCCAGTTCTTCCCCGTTAATTGTTGTGCAAGTGCCACCATATGAATTAAATTATTTTTCAGATTTTAATTGGGTCGAATACACACTTTAAGACTTTCACCTGTTTCCATTAATGTGAAGGCTTCAGTTATCCGTTCTAATGGGAGTGTATGCGTGATAATTTTATCAGATGGAAAACGACCGCTGTTAATCAATGCATACGCAGATTGAAAATCACTCATCTTCTCACTGTATGAACCGGATAATTGCAATTCTTTATAGTGAAGATGATTAGTGTTGAGCAATGCTTCGGGTTTGGATTTCGGCAGGCCACCAAAGAATTCAACTTTTGCTGCTTTACCTGCAATTTCCAATGCATCTGCCTGCGAGTGGGCGACACTGTTGGCAACGATTACAACTGAGGGACCGAATCCATCTGTTAATTTCAGCATTTCATCATAATGGCCGCCATCATTTTTCACCTGCACAATTCCATCCACATCAAATTTCTTCATCATCTCCAAACGGGGGGCTGAAATATCCAGCATCCACACTTTCTGCGCGCCCGCTAATCTCGCCAATACTGCATGCATGACGCCAATCGGACCCGCGCCCAACACAGCCACAGTATCTTTGAAACCAATCTGTAATCTGTTGGCTGAATTCATCACACAGCCCAGCGGTTCGCATAAACTTAAATGCTGACTACTGATATTTTCATTGTCAACTTTAATCAGGTTCCCTTCTCGTACAGCTTTTGCGGGAACTTTCATATATGGTGCAAATGCACCGTCGTGGTGATAACTGATCGTGCTTCTGTTGATGCATAAGTTTTGTCTGCCTGACATACAATACCTGCAGGTACCGCAAGCCATTACAATGTACATAACAACGCGATCACCTTTTTTTAATCCATTCTTTTCAATGGCACTTGTTTCTTCCACCACACCACAAAATTCGTGACCGAGTATACGGGGAGGAATTATTTTTTTATCTCCATGACGATAAGTACGCAGATCAGTTCCGCAAACACTACAGGCTTCTATTCTGATGAGCATCTCATCTACCTGTAATGTAAGATCAGGAACATCCTGCACGATTAATTGTTCTTTGCCAAGGTAAACTGCTGCTTTCATTTGTGAGTAGTAAGTAGTGAGTAGTTAGTAGGGAACAGTCGATACAGGAGGCAATAGGCAGAAGGCAAAAGGCAATAGGATACAGCCAGTACAATACTTTGCACTTCATACTTCCCACTTCGCACTTGCCTCAAATTCTGCATTGACCCATTCACCGGCAGTATACATTCACGATTCACGATTGACGATTCACGAAGGATAGGGCTGTTCAATGCCCACTTCGTACTTGCCCCGAATTCTCCCATTGACCTATTCACATATTCACTGCACCGAGATGTTGTTATTGACGATTGACGATTGACGATTCACGATTCACGATTGACGATTCACGATTGACGATTCACGAAGGATAGGGCTGTTCAAAGCCCACTTCGTACTTGCCTCGAATTCACCCATTGACCTATTCACATATTCACTGCACTAAGAGGCTGCCTTCCCGATTGACGATTGACGATTGACGATTCACGAAGGATAGAGCTGTTCAATGCCCACTTCGTACTTGCCCCGAATTCACCCATTGACCTTCAATGATGAGATCTCGCTGCTTGGTGGGAAAAATATATCCCTGATAAATTTTATATGTCTGATTAAACTTTACATAGTTCTTTTATTTTCATCAGCTTATCAATATTCAAGTACCCTTCAATAAGCGATCTATATTTGGTGCTGCTGCACTCTATACGTCGCAAGATCTTTTTTAACTTGATAAAAGGTATACGTATTCTATTTTATAGGGATCTACAAGTTTTTACACTTGTGTCGCAATCAATGGTTAACGTTTATACCTGATGTTTGACTTTGAATAGTGAA
>JANPJC010000167.1:0-14803 GCA_031425315.1 Chitinophagales bacterium | reverse complement strand
ACCTGCCCCCCTGAATTACCTGGTATAAATGTTCCACCACACATGCAGTAATGAATGCATGTCCGTAATCATTCCAATCAATCCCCCATGGATTACTTGTGCCTTCTGCATATAATTCAAACTGTTTTGTTTTGGGATGCAGCCGCCATACACCTCCATTCATTTTTACCCTTTCGGCATCCGGGGTACCTGGCTTTCCCACATTGGAATTGGTAAAAACACCATGTGTGCCGTACAACCAACCATCAGGCCCAAAATGAAGACTGTTCAGCGTTTCATGAGTATCCTCATACCCCCATCCGTCTAAAATTATTTGTGCAGGCCCGGCAGGTTTATCGGTTTTATCATCAATGGGAATAAACAACAAATGAGGGGCAGCGCCTACCCATACACCACCCATTCCTACTTCAATTCCACTCACAAGATTCAGCGTATCGATGAAAGTTTTTTTACTGTCGAGTTTCCCATCGCCGTCTGTATCTTCAAAAATATAAATCCGGTCTTTTCCTTCGCCTATCGGTGCACGTAATGGATAATTATACGATTCAACTACCCAAAGCCTGCCTTTCCAATCGATAGTAAATGCAATAGGCCTGATAATTTCAGGTTCCGATGCCGCTATGGTTACTGAAAACCCAGGTGGCAGCGTCATTGCTTCCGCCGCTTTTTGGCCAGAGAGACCTGCGAAGGGAGTGACATCCAGGGGCGGCAGTACAATTACATCACTGGGTTTTAATTCATTGGAAAACACAGGCCTTTTACTGTAAAATCCAAAATCGTCAAAATTGAGATGTGCCCATTTATCTTTATCAATATATGGGATCGGAGAAACGCCTGTTTCATTATCCACCAAACGGATATACATTTCTCTATTCAGATAGGGAGAAAGGTCCACCACAACCGGCCGCAGCGTTGCGCGGCCAGTTCCGGGAATCTGAAAAAATACGCTGTCATTTTTTGCCAGCACCAATTCAACTCTTGTATCCTGCAATGCGCCACCAGATACTTTAAACGATGCCCACGGCTGTGAAATACGAAAAGGTACAGAAGTGAGCGTACCTGTTTTATAATGTTCTGTTTGTCCGCCACTGGTTACAAAATATTTTCCTTCTATTTCTATCCGTGAATCTTTATCGTGTTTTGGAGAAGGGTCCTTATTGATCAGTGGATCCGTAAATGCATTGCCTGTGGCCGTCCAGTCTTTGAGTGTTCCCGATTCAAAATTCAGGTTCAGCGATTTACCATCTTTCTGAGGTAATATTCCTTTTGATGCTTTGAGTTTCTCGTCGGCTCCGGCAGTCACCACAAATTTTCCCACCATGCCAGCTGCCCGATGTCCCGGTACTGTGCAATAATATACATCACTGACAGATGCTGTAAATGTAATTGACGTACGTTGTCCCTTATCGTTCAGCGTTTTACTTTTAATCTTTAGCTTTTCCATTGCCACATCATGCGTCATCAATTCCCCATTCACAATGGTTATACGCACCCGCTCACCTTTTTTTGCCTTCAATACCGGGTTACGTGTTCCGTCTTTGGCAATATAACCAAGCATTGTTGCTTCCAATACAAACTCACGGTTAACCTTAGACGTATTATTAGTTTGTGCTCTTACAGCAGAGGATACAATCATCAAACAAAAAAAAACAACAATTCCCCTGAGGGTAATTTTATTCATATGGCCCATCTAAAAGAATTAAAATACTTAAGGAATTTGATAGCTGACAGCTCAATCCAGTTTTGTAATGTAAATGTCTTTGTATGAAATTTCAACTTTTCCACCGCCGTGCACCTGCAGGGCAATATGTCCGGATTGCGGAATGGATTTATCTGGTTCGGTGTAGTCGATAGTTTGCTGACCGTTAATGTATATTCTCACTCTGCCATTTTCGCTCCTTACTTCATAGTCATTCCAGTCGTTCGGTTTTAAAATCTTTTTTACCGCAACGGTATCGGCATAAGCTATCGTTTTATTTCGCCGGCTTTCGTCGTAAAGGCAGCCCCAATATCCGTTACCGATATCGGCCTGGTAACCGCTCATTTCATTTGAAGGATCAGTTACCCTGGTGCTGTTAAATTGGATACCACCATTGAGAAATCCATCTGTACCCAGCAATTTAAATTTCAGTTGCACTATAAAATTCTCATAGATAGCTGTGGTGGCTAAAAATTCATTTTGCGGCACTGTTTTAGTAAGGGATCCTCCAACAATGGCTCCCTCACGGATTTTCCAGGTCATAGCGGTATCGCCTTCCCAACCTTTAAAAGTAAGGCCATCGAAAATCAATTGCTTTTTAGCCGGCTCCTGACCGACGGCAACGATATTCCAGAACATAAAACTGAGGAAAAAGAAATTTTTCATGGCAACATTATTCAAATACTGATTTATAGTTACACCCCATTTGGTGCGTGTTCATTACGACAATATCGGAATAATTCAGTTATAAGAAATCAGGAAGGTGAAAAAACTAAGAAAGAGGTAAAATAGTTAAATAAGAAAGAGCAACAACTTTTAACAGTTATTGCTCTTCTGATGTCTTTAAACTTCGGACGGTTTCAGAGACATGTTTGGTTTGGTTCGGTGGATATTGGACTAATTCAACTGGTTTTTCAAAGTGGTCCGTTTAAAAACGGGCCTTGGATTTCATTTGGTTTTCATTGGATTGTTGCAACAAAGTAACACCCTTTCCTGCTGCCATGCAATAGAAACTTTTACATATTCTATGTCATAAATTCTGCTACGGAATTGCTCTTAGGGATTCTACGTGGTAATTTCTAAAACTGTTGCAATTCAGTGCAATGGATATGGTTCAATATATCCATGGGTAGTTAAAAGTTGGGCATTGTTCCACAAAAGACCAAATGCACTACAATTTTGATACATCCTTCAGTTTTTTACCCCCTGATATTGCATAAAACATACTGGATATTGAAACAATATCATTTGTGCAATACGTCGCTAACTGTGGCCACTCTTCCATCAAAAAAAAATAGTTAAAGCAGTTGAATAATTATTGAAAGCAGCAATAATAACTTCTCCTTGTAAAGAGCAGTTCGCTGACATTTAAAAGATCATTGCAACATTTTCTATCCACACTAATTCGCGTGATTATACAATTATCACTGATGCAATTAAATCATTGCATTGAGTAAAAGGTTAAATATATTTGTATGCGATATTGATTATCACAACGCAGACATGAAGAATAATTTTTTGCGCTTGCATCCGGCGATCAGAATACTTTTCATTGCACTGGTTTATTTTGTACTGGCGGTGGTGAGCCTTTCTGTATCCTATCAATCGTCAAATGCCACCCCCATATGGCCCCCATCCGGCATAGCACTTGGCATATTACTTTTATATGGCAGGAGATTATGGATCGGCATATTTCTTGGTGCTTTCGCAGCCAATCTATATTTTTTTCAACAAAACGCCACAGCATTCAGCTTGTCTGCCTTTCCACTTTCATTATTAATCGCTGCAGGTAATACAGGAGAAGGAATCGCCGCATTTATGCTTATTCGAAAATTGCATCCGAAAATCAAATCATCGGCGATCTTCACTCATGTACAAACAGTTTTCAGTTTTTTTGCAATTGTACTATTCTCCAGTACTATTAGTGCAACGATTGGAACAATTGCGGTATTCTTCAGTCGCGTTGTCAATTTCAGCGAACTTATAGTAGTATGGTTAACATGGTGGACGGGCGATTTTTCAGGGATCGTACTAATTACCCCATTTATCCTCGTTTGGTTAGGCAAAAAAATTGAATTCGACAGTTCGCCGGCAAGAATTTATGAAACAGCTGCGTTGGTTACAATGGTATTGTTTGTGTCGGGAGTTGTATTTTTGGATTGGACACATCCGCATTTCATTTTTACAAGAGCATTTATTGTTGTTCCGTTTTTAATTTGGATAGCCGTTAAATTACGTCAGCAGATGGTGACGCTGATTAGTGTACTGAGTGCAACGATAGCCATTACAGGAACATTAAAAGGAATAGGTCCATTTATAGCCTCCGACTTGAATGATTCGTTGATTACAGTCGAAGTATTTGTTTCAATCAATGCAATTATTCTGCTTGTATTAAATGCAGCAATTTTAGAAAGAAAAGAGAAAGAAAAATCATTGAGCATTGCCCGCGATCATCTTGAACAGGAAGTACGAAATCGAACCCTGGAACTGGAGGAAAAGAACAGGGAGCTCGAACGGCGCAATCAACAGCTTGCGTCTTTCGGTTATGCCGCCAGTCATGATCTCCAGGAACCATTGCGGAAAATTCAGACCTTCAGTGACCAGCTTTTACAGCATCAAAATAATTTTACTGAAAATGAAAAACGAATTTTTCAACGGATAAGATCAGCAGCGGCGCGAATGAAACAACTGATCGAAAATCTATTAAGTTTTTCACGTGTCGATAGCAGCAACAATTTATATGAGTATACCAGCCTTGATTCAGTGGCAAATGACGTACAGCACGACCTCGCAGAAAAAATTCAGGAAACCGGTGCTGAGATAGAGGTATCTCCATTGCCGTCCGTTAAAGTAGTATCGTTTCAGATGCATCAGTTATTTACAAATTTGTTCAGTAATGCAATGAAATTCAGGAGAAATGACGTTCCATTAAAAATTACCGTTTCCGCTGAGTTGGTTTCCGGCACAGATATACCAGCTTCAGACTCATCGCCTCATCAACAGTTTTATCATATCTCGTTTAAGGACAACGGTATTGGCTTTGATCAGCAATATGCTTTGCGGATTTTTGATATCTTTCAACGGCTTCACGGCCAGGTGGAATATGAGGGAACCGGCATAGGCCTGGCGATCTGCAAAAAAATTGTTGAAAATCATAAAGGGACAATCATGGCGACGGGGGAACCCAATCAGGGCGCCACGTTTCACATCTATCTGCCTTTTGATCCCAAAGAGAATTGAATGTAATAAATCAATCCTCTCCTGTTACGGAAAACTTTAATCGAATAATCTAACTGAAAAGTGTTGCAAATCAGAAAATCTGCAACACTTTTTATTTTAAGGTAATGACTATGGTCACAAACAGTATTAAATTTTTATAGTCCCCTCGATAGAGTCATCCAATGTTTTACCCATAGCAGCACCAGCAATCTGTTTAATAAATGCCACAACATTTCCATTTTTATTATCCCAATAATATCCCTCCTGTGGAGTAAATGCAATTACTGAAATGCGTGGATCATCAACACCATCAGTAAACCACACTTTCAACATCGGTTCCCACAATGCTTTGATCATGGCTTTATTTGTCGTGATAATCGCTTTGCCGGTAAGTGTGAGGAATTCAGAATAATCATTTCCCTGGAAAAACAATTGCACAGTTGAATCCACACCTATCTCAGCATTTTTATGGCTGTCGGTTGCGCTTAGGAACCACAACATACCTTCATCATCTACTTTTTGTACAGCCATTGGCCTTGTTGCAAGGGGACCTGAAAGAGAAGCCCGGGTACAGAAAAAGCAAGTCTTTGACGCCCCAACGAGTTCTTTTATCTTTTCAATGGCTTCGACACTGCTGAGATCTTTCCTGTTTTCTTCTTCCTGTTGCCTGTTTATGCTATCCATATGTTTTTTCAGGAAAACATAAATAAATCGTGCCATCTATCCAAAGCGGCTCAGGTGTGAATAAAATATGCAGTAAGTGAAATTGACTATCTTCTTTCAAAGTATATCTCTTGCCAGCAGCTATAATACAGTTAAGCCTGGACTGTGGAAATTTTACCAATTATTAAACAATAAAGACAATCAGTCTTTATACTTTAAAATTTCAATATCGCAGATTATTTACCGATGAAATACAAAGTCGAAAACATATAAATGAAATCGGAGAACGGTTAGAGCGTTCAAACTATTGAAACAGTTTCTTAAAATCACTTTTGAATTCCGCCCATTCCCTGTCAGCTTTATCCATCAATTCATCAGCACCTTTCTTTGTGTCTTCCCAGGCTTCTGCAGTGCTGGCTTTAATATCAGCGAGTTTTCTATTGAGATCATCTTTTGACGCTTCCAGCTTTTTGCGGGTGGCTGCTGCTTTTTCACTGCCGTCATTTTTCAGTTCTTCCAGTTTGGCATCTATTTCACCTATCCTGTCATTAATTCTCCGCCCAGCTTTTTCCTTTTCGGCATTGAGGTACTCAGCAACGCTATCCGCTTTCATTTCAACTCCTTGTTTGATCTGCTCCGCACCCGACTCAATATTTGCATCAGAAGCCTCTACGGTTTTATCATTATCACATGAGATCAATAAAGTAAAAAAGAGAGAAAATAAAATCGGTTTCATAATAGTATTTTAAAGTGATTTGAAATTGCGCAGCAAATATAACTGATGATTGGAATTTGTATTGTCTATATTTTTCAGTTTTGTTACCAGTCAGTTATTCACTCACGGGATAGAGCAACCGCATTGCGTTGAAAATTGCCTGATGAGTTATGGTACCGTGATTTTCTTCCTTCAGGTATTCAAAATAAACCTTCACCGATTTACTTTTAGTCGCCGCGATTTTGTAGCTCAGTAAATTTGCATCCACTTCCATAACCCTGGGTGTTGGACCAGGAGTAGCACCCTCTTTTCCAACGCCTATATAAACACTCAGCGGATTTGCAAAACTTTCAAGAAAAATATCGGAATCTTCTTTGAGCAATGAAGCATCATTCCACCATATTGAGGGACTGATAATTACATAACGGTCAAATAAGCCAGGTTTAGTTAACAAAATCTCTGTCGCGAGAAGTCCACCAAGCGATTGCCCGATCAGCATGCGCGAGGGACCAGCTTTGTATTTTTTTGCTATATACGGCTGCAGTTCTTTCTCAATAAAATTAATGAACAGGGCAGAACGTCCCGAGGTTGGCAGTTGTTTTTTATCCTCTCCAACAGAGGAAGGAAAAGTAAAATCTCTTTTTCGATCAACATTGGCGATCCCCACCACTATAGATTTTGGCACCCTTTTAATCCATTCGAAATTATTGAATTGAATAATACCAACAGTATGAATAAAATCTTCATCAGCCGAACCATCCAATAAATAAATTACCGGATAGCGGGTTGTATCTGAAACGCTGAAACCTTCAGGAAGATAAATATTGAGCGTCCTTTTTTCAGCAAGTACCACAGACTGCAATTCATCAACCACACCTAATACGAATGGTTTTGTGTTGGCAGGAACTTTGTTTTGCGCCATCACATTAACCATAATGAAACTCATAAGCATTACAAAGAATATATTTTTCATCGTTGTCATTCCATTGGGGAATTTGCTGATTCAATACAATCCACTCCACACAATCCTATGATTACAGCTGGTAAAGATAACAATAGTAGCAAAACGCCACCAGTTTAAACCGGTGGCGTCTGTTTCAATGAAAATGAATCAATTATTATGAAGCCGTACGGAAAACAAATCCATCAAGAATGATCTCTGTAACATTGTTTTTCGTTTTGATTTTTAATTTTGTCGGGTAGTAGCCGGTCTTCTGCACTTTTGCGGGCTGCGGTATCGTTCTTTCAAACTCCGGATTATCTTTTATAAACTGCAATGTGATCATGGGTTCATAAAAATTGACTTTCCCATTAAATGACCCATAGATAAAAGTCTGCGTAAATGTTTGTCCGTTTAATTCAGGTGAAGTGGCATCGAGCCAGTGTGCCCCCATTTGCGGAACACCACCCCCCGGATTAATGTAATTCGCAGGAAAATAATCAGCCGCAGGAAAATTTTTAAACTTCATGCTGTCCAATTCATAAGGCGGAATAGCTGCCACAGCTTCAGGGGGAGTCATATAAAAATGAAAATCAAAATGCTTTAACCCATAGATAAAATCCGGTTCGTGACCCTCGGGATTCCAGCCTAAGCCAACAAAATGAAAGGCGGTTCCCATTGCCTGTGCAGGCAACGGAAGGTTCCAGTTATTGTGGGCATGATCATCATCACCTCCATCCATTGGCAAACTATTCATGGCCGCAGCGTCAATGACCACTGCCAGTTTCTCAGGAACTGAATTTCTTCCCACCTGTACCCATGTCCAGGCCTTGCCATCATGTACATTTACTTCAGCTCCTTTAAATGTACCTGAAACATCATTATCATTTTTCTTACAGGAAAAAGTAACTGCAGTTATCGCCAGCAGTAATAAAGCCATTCTTTTCATAACGTATTTATTTTATTGTTTCCCAAAATTGCACCGATTGTTTAGCGTTTCATTATGTCAGTGTTATCAACCGTCACATATGTCGTATGAAATGTTAAAGAAGTGCGAAGTAAGAAGTATGAAGTACGAAGTGAGCATCCGTCTCGTGCATGAATCGTGAATCGACAAACGTCAATTTACAGCTTAGGGAGAAGTGAATGGGTGAATGTGTCAATGTGTGAATTCAAGACAGGTGCAATCTCGCCTCAGGAGAGAAGTGCGAAGTGACTAACCTGGTGCCGGCAGGTTTGCAAAGCAGGAAACAGATGGCATATTAATGCAAAGGCCGAAGCGCGAAGTGCTGATCATTTCTCAATGATGTAACTTTACCGTTCACGATATCCACATGAAAAAAAATTTTCAATTGATAATATGTATCACGGCGTTGATTTACGTGAACAGCTGTTCATCTGTAAATCCACCGGAAAAAACTAATGTCAGTATCGGCAGGGGCTCAATGCCGGCTTTGGCCATTAGCAAATCAGGAGATGCCTATGTAGTGTTTGGCAGCGGCGATAGTCTTTTTTGTGCTATCTCGGATAACCGGGGCGGGAGGTTTACTTATCCGGAATTGATTGCTGTTATACCCGGTTTATGGGCATCTGCTATGCGTGGCCCCCAGATTGCTGCTACATCTTCAGGAGCAGTGGTTATTGCATGTAATAAATCCGGCGATATATTTTCCTTTAAAGAAGACAAACCTGGTGTTTGGATACCCTCAAAAAAAGTGAATGATATTGACACTGTTGCCAAAGAGGCATTCCTGGCACTGGCAGCAGATGATCAAAATGTTTATGCTGCCTGGCTTGACCTTCGTGACAAAGCCAATAAAATTGTGGGTTCCCGTTCGTCAGATGGTGGTATCACCTGGTCAGCCAACCAGATTATTTATGCATCACCAGATACAACCGTATGTGAATGTTGTAAACCATCAGTTGAAATCAGAGGAAGTAAAGTAGTGGTGATGTTCAGAAACTGGTTAGATGGAAACCGCGACCTTTATTTGATCAGCTCAGCAGACACGGGTAAAAATTTTGGCCAGGCCATTAAACTGGGCAAAGGATCATGGAAGCTCAATGGCTGCCCTATGGATGGTGGAGGAATGTATATTGATAAAAACGGAATTGTACAAACAGCATGGAGAAGAAATAATTTATTGTACGCCTGCACAGCCGGTGCAGCTGAAACACCGATTGGTGAAGGCCGCAATATTTCCATTACAGGCGGCATTGAAAAAAAGATATTTGCATGGAATAATAAGGGAAATATTGTATGCCTGAAATCAGATTCCACCAGATCTATTGTAGGTAAAGGGGCTTTACCGGTTGTTAAATCCTTCGACAATCAAACGGCACTTTGTGTATGGGAAAATGATCATTCCATTGAAGCAATTGCAATAAAGTATTAACTCCATCCATATGATTGTACATATTAAAAATATGGTATGCGACAGATGCATAATGTCGGTGCGTCAGCAGCTCGAGCAGGCAGGACTGACTTTTAAAAATGTGCAACTCGGCCAGGTTGAACTTGCCTCAGATCCGGAGCCCGGGCAGCTGAATCAATTCAAAAATTCGTTGCAGGAAAACGGGTTCGAATTACTCGACGATAAAAAATCAAAACTTGTAGAGCGGATTAAAACCACTATTGTATCCATGATACAGGGCTATAGTGAGGAGGAGTTTAATAAAAAAATATCTGCATTGCTGGAAGAGAAACTCTTGATGGATTATCATTACATCAGTACACTTTTTTCTTCCGTGGAAGGCGTAACTATTGAAAAGTATGTTATACTTCAAAGGATAGAAAAAGTAAAGGAATTGCTCATGTACGATGAACTTAACCTGAGTGAAATTTCATTTCAGCTGGGATATAGCAGCGTGCAGCATCTTTCTCAACAGTTCAAAAAAATAACCGGTTTCACTCCGTCACAGTTTAAGCAGCTGAAAGAAAATAAACGCAAACCGCTGGATAAAGTATAGTAAAAGGAGACTTAGTGAATCCTTCATCTCAACAATTCGAACAATACGCCCAGCTTAATGGCGGATGACCTTCAACCCCCGATTCCCGACTATTGTTTTAACAGCAAATTTTATACATTATACTCATAATCGTATAACAGCTCCGCCCATATTCCATCGTAATTTTACAAAAAAAGGCTATGGTAAAGGAAGATCTAATAATCGTAAAGAAGGGCATTCATCAGCATTCACCACTTTCAAAATTAATCCGGGAGACATTTCCTGTTTTGCAAATGAGTTGTGCAGCCTGTGCTGTCAGCGTTGAATCAATGATAAAATCAGTGGCAGGGGTAAAAGATGCAGGTGTCAACTTTGCCAGTCAGGATGCATGGGTGGAATACGACCCTGCGATTGCCGATACTAAGCAATTCAGGGCAGTTGTTCAATCGATAGGATACGATCTGATCATCGACAACGAAAATAAACAGGAGGCAAAAGAATCTGCACATCAGCACCATTTTGCAGACATTAAGGTAAAGACCTTATGGTCTGTTGTTTTAGCAACACCTGTGGCCATCATTGGAATGTTTTTCATGGATTGGCAATATGCAAACTGGATCATGTTAGTATTGTCTGCACCGGTTGTATTTTACTTCGGTAGAAGCTTTTTTGCTAATGCATACCGGCAGGCCCGCCACCGAAAATCAAATATGGATACCCTGGTTGCGTTAAGCACCGGAATTGCGTGGGTTTTCAGTGCATTTAATACACTCTTTCCTTCATTCTGGCACCAGCGTGGATTACATGCCCACGTGTACTTCGAAGCCGCGGCAGTTGTAGTTGCATTTATTCTTTTGGGTAAACTGATGGAAGAAAAAGCGAAGTCCAGCACCTCATCTGCCATCAAAAAACTGATGGGTCTGCAGCCGAAAACAGTTTTTATAATATCGGGCGATGTAGTTAATGAGATTCCGGTGAGTAATGTGAAAGTCAGTGATTTAATCTTAGTAAAACCTGGCGCAAAAGTTCCTGTGGACGGTAAAGTAAACGAAGGACATTCGTATGTAGATGAAAGTATGATTTCAGGAGAGCCCATTCCTGTTGAGAAAAAAGCAGGTGATAAAGTGTATGCAGGTACAATCAATCAGAAAGGAAGCTTCAGATTTATTGCTGAAAAAGTAGGTGGTGAAACACTTTTGGCACAAATAATCAATATGGTTCGGGAGGCACAAGGCAGCAAAGCGCCGGTACAAAAATTAGTCGACAAAATAGCAGGAATTTTTGTACCTGTTGTGATCGCGATATCAATGCTCACATTTATCAGCTGGATCATTTTAGGGCAGGAAAATTCTTTTACTCACGCTTTGCTCACTTCTATCACAGTATTAGTTATTGCCTGTCCATGTGCGTTGGGTTTGGCAACTCCTACCGCAATAATGGTGGGTATGGGTAAGGGGGCTGAAAATAATATACTGATTAAAGATGCTGAAAGTCTTGAAACTGCGATGAAAGTGGATACAATTATTCTTGATAAGACAGGCACCATAACAGAAGGTCGGCCGGAAATGACTGATATTATTTTTGTAAAAGGAGCAGAAGAAGATGAACTGAAAAAAGTTTTGCTTTCGCTGGAAATGCAATCGGAACATCCTTTGGCAGAAGCCATTGTCCGTAAACTCACTTCAGAAAATATCAAACCCGTACATCTTGTAAATTTCATTAGTCATACCGGAAAGGGAGTTTCCGCAATGTTTCAAGACCACAATTATTTTCTTGGAAATAAAAAATTCTTACAGGAAAACGGCATTTCAAGCGATAGTGAATTAACAGAACAACTGTTGCAACTTGAACTACAGGCTAAAACCGTCATTGGTTTTGCAAAAAACAAAACATTGATTGGTATTATCGCACTGGCTGACAAAGTAAAAACAACATCAGTTGAGGCAATCAAAAAAATGCGGGAGCTAAACATTGATGTACATATGCTCACCGGCGATAACGAAAAAACTGCCGCTGCAATAGCAAAGGAAGCAGGAATAAAATATTTCCATGCAGGAATGTCACCTGCTTCAAAAGCAGAATATATATCCGTACTTCAGCAGAAAGGAAAAATTGTGGCAATGGTAGGCGATGGCATCAACGATAGCCTGGCATTGGCACAGGCTGATGTTAGTATTGCCATGGGCAAAGGAAGTGATATTGCTATGGATGTTGCGAAAATGACATTAATTACTTCTGATCTCAACAGCGTTCCAAAAGCATTACACCTTTCGGCACTCACAGTGCGAACCATCAAACAAAATCTTTTTTGGGCTTTCATTTACAATATCATTGGTATACCTGTAGCGGCAGGCATTCTATATCCAATAAATGGATTTCTGCTGGATCCCATGATTGCAGGTGCTGCTATGGCGATGAGTTCAGTAAGTGTGGTAGGCAACAGCCTTAGATTAAAATGGAAAAAATTATAAACTTAAAAATTCAAATAAAATGAAAACTTTAAAATTCAAAACAAACATAAAATGCAGTGGTTGTGTTGCAACAGTTACCAATCCGCTAAATGCAGCGGTGGGTGAAGGTAAATGGAATGTTGATCTGACTAGCCCTCACAAGACGCTTTTAGTTTCCAACGCCGATGCTCTCGAAAAAGATATTGTATCTGCAATTGAAAAGGTCGGCTACAAGGTTGAAAAAATTGATTAGCTGGGATGAAATTTCGCGTAGGTGTCAGACACCTCGAAGCACCCTCCCGGATCAAATCCTGCGAAGGTGTCTTACACCTAAAGCGACCGCGAAATTTTCAATTTTTTCTGAAATGGCAAAAGTAATTTTCTGGAAGAAAAAAGTATTATTCTCTTGCGGATGCGTGGTTTACCACTTGCACGATACGGTTCCAGCCAAATGGATATTCTTAAGGATTTACAAAAACACGAATAAGTCATAAAAAAGTTATAAACTCAAGCGTGGTAATTCACTAAAACGCCCTATCGAAATGCTGTACCACATTTATGAAAATATCCGGAACATCGTGTCTCTAATAATTTAAGAAAATCAAGTTCCTGGGTGTCATTCTTTCGATTAACGAATAACATTCTTTTTAACACTTTCGAGCATCTGCTGTTCATTTTTTTGTGAGCTTAACCTTATACTTATCGAGGTAAATCATCAAATTTGACTAATGCCTTTTAAACTAACCAATAATGGTATCCCATTAAATTAACTAATGGTTTATTCCATTCTGTTAAAAAAATTGCCAGCCAGAATGGAGATTTATACTACAAAATCCACCAACCAATTGTCATTCCTTTACGGCACGATAAATACCAGGGTTTAGCGGACGAATATCTATTCTGGTCGCGACTCTGTAAAACGTATTTGTTGTCACCAGTATAAATTCATTGCAGATGAAAACCATTTATGTTTCTATTGTATTTCTCCTCTTGACTTCAGGTGTTGGTATGGCACAGAATATTGGTATCAATTCAACCGGCGCCGCTCCCAATGCCAAAGCTATTCTCGACATTTCGGATACCACCAAGGGATTGCTGATTCCGAGGTTGACGACTGTACAGAGAGATGCAATCAGCTCCCCTCCTACAGGATTGCAAATTTATAATGTCACCACCAACACTTTCGAGTTATACACTGGAAGTAATTGGCAATATGCGATTACTGCACCAGCGCATAATCTGGTTCAGGTGTATTCGATAACAGACCTCCCAGCGGCATCAGGTAGTGTCATTACATTAGATGCTACAAAAATGTATGTATTTCATGGCATTATTGATATATCGCCTAAATACCTGAATCTTAACGGGGCTAATTTAAGAGGTATGGACCCTTCAAGAGACGGTGTAATGTCGGCGGTTAGCGGTGCTATTTTGAGAAGCAGCGGAGTAAGTGTTTTTTTAGAGAACCTTGCTGTTATCCCGTTAACATCAGCAACTAAAGCCTATGAATTTACTGATGCCACCGGCACTAAATTCTGTAATATCTTTAGTGGATGTTCTGTTGTCGAAATTGGCATACCTACTTTAGGAGTTGGACAAATCAGCGGCTTCAAAGCAGTTACCATCGTTCAGAATTATTGGAATTGCAAAGATGGGGTCAAAATAACCGGCGCCCTGGGCAAACTATGTATTGCATATACTTTTATAACGGGCATCAGCAGCGGTTCAGGCATAGAGTTCTTATCCGGACTAACGGTCGACGATATTGATTTGTCCAACAACTACTTTATCTACACCGGTCAAACCGGCGTAAAGTTAACTGCCGGAGCAACAATAGACAGGGGCAGAATGACAACCAATATGCTCAGGGGCGTTGCCACAGCCCTGTCAGGTTTCGATTCGTTTACACCAGGCTGGACGATGCAACAGAACGCAGGTATAGAAAATACCCGGGCATACGCATTTCTGCACATGAACAATAATGCAACGAGCACTTCATTACCCGTAACCGGCACCTACTATAAAGTTGCTGGCACTACAGCTTCATTAAAACAGCAAAAATTTACTGTATCCAGTAATAGAGTTACATATACAGGCAAATCAAATCTTACGGCTAAAACTTTCGCAGTGGTCGGTGGCAAATCACCAGCAAATAGTACAGATTTTTC
>JANPJC010000166.1:0-19294 GCA_031425315.1 Chitinophagales bacterium | reverse complement strand
GAACATGTTGATTTTATAGTGAACAAAGCAAATGAGCTGGGGCTCTATATGGGGCTGCTGCCAACATGGGGCGACAAAGTATATTCTGCGCATCCGGCTGCAGGTCCGATTGTTTTCAACACAAAAAATGCCGAAATATTTAGCGCTTACCTGGGGCGGCGATATAAAAATAATCAGCTGGTGTGGATACTCGGCGGCGATAGAAATATCGACAATCACGAAGTACTGGACATCTGGAGGGCAATGGCGAAAGGACTAAGAAAGGGTGACGACAATAATCATCTGATTACTTTTCATCCCCGGGGAGAATCTATGTCATCATTTTGGCTACATAATGAAGACTGGTTGGACCTGAATATGTACCAGAGTGGTCATGCCCGTCATTTTAATGCAGTTTACAAATACGCAGAAACAGATTATTTGAAAAGCCCAGCCAAACCTGTTATCGATGGCGAACCGGCCTATGAGGATATCCCGGTAAAATTTTGGGATTATTGCGATTTCAAAACTCCACTAAGAGTACCCAAAGAGGTTTTGAATGATAATGGTTCAATCAAAAATTTATCCTATTTCAAAGATGGTTTTTTTACAGATTACGACGTGAGAATACATGCGTACTGGAATTTATTATCCGGAGCCTGTGGTTACACTTATGGAAATAACGCTGTTTGGCAAATGTATAAATATGGAGGACCCATTTCCATTCCCTGCATCACCGACTGGCGGGAAGCTCTAGACAGACCCGGTGCTCAACAGATTTTACATATCAGGAAATTATTGGAACAAAGGCCTTTGCAGACTTATTTCCCCGATCAATCTATAATTTTTGGAATGAATGAAAATGGCGATAATCACATACGGGCCGCACATAATGAGGCCAATACTTCGATAATCATTTATCTATCGAAAGGCCAACCGGTTAAAGTTGTAATGAAGAAGATAAAGGGAGAGAAAATTAATGCTTACTGGTATAATCCACGGGATGGAAAAATTATATTTATCAATGAGTTTACAAATGGAGGAATACAAACTTTTACACCAGAAACTGCTGGAATGAATAATGACTGGCTGCTGATGCTGGAAGATAAAAATGTATTCTCTCCGATCAAAGAATGACGATAAAATCTTGATTAAAGAGTGCAACGCTTGGAGTTGATTTTACATTAATTATCACGCCTCATTCCCGGTCCAAACCCTCCCCTTTGCTGACCTTGCTGTGCGCCCTGTTGTCCATTAAATCTGTTGATCCTGTAAGTGAATGTCAGCATGAAATAACGTGTGAGCCTGTTTGTGCGTGTATCAGTAATATAGTTACCGCTTACGGTACGGGTGATATTGGTATTCTGTTTAAATATGTCAAATCCTGAGAGGCGAATAAAACCATTCTTCTTTTTAAAAAGTGTTTTCTCAACAGATGCATTCAGTAAGGCAAGATTTCCGTTTACACCAGCCGCGAGGCCGTTGTTGATTATGTATTCAAAGTCATATCTGAATATTATTCCTCCTTTGAGATCCATCCTGCTGTTTGAAGTAAATGTCCATGAATTATAATCAATATCCTGCTGGCCTTCCAGTGAATACCTGGCTGAGTTGATTGAATACCTTACGCCACCGTCAATCTCCAGCCAGTCTTTATGATTGAATGTAAATTGCGCCCCCTGAGCTAAAACAATATTGTTGCCGATATTTTTCATACTGTCGATCAATGTGATGTTGTGATTGTAGTTCGCCGTACCATTGAAAGAGAGAACATATGTACGGTTCTGCCAGGGCTTACTCCAGTTATAAAATAAAGTCGTATTGTAATAACCGTTTACATTTTCAGGAATGGTTAACTGTGCACCACTATTACCCAGCCTGATACTATTATTTACAATCTGATTTTGTATCACACTTACATTAGATCCAATAAAAAATACTTTCCCGGAAACAAAATTAAAATTGTTAAAGAAGAGCGTGAAGTTGTGATTCTGCTCAGCTTTCAAATTTGGATTTCCCTGTGTTTGATATTGTGGATTAGAGATATCTCTCACCGGCTGCAATTGGCTGAACGATGGCTGACGTGCGTTTCCGAAATAATTGAAATTAAGTGAACGGGTCCTTGTAAAATTATATGCCAGTCTCGCTACAGGAAAAACATTAACCCTGTTTTGTGGGGTATAACTGCTGTCTTTGCTAATTGAATAACCGCGTAAGTTGACGGGCTGCAGTGCCACACCAAGTGTATAATTGTATTTCTTTTTGATGGTTCGGATATTAGCACCGAAACGTTGATTCACAAAAGTATTTTCAAAAGCATTACTTAAAGTCGGCGAAAAAATCTCCTGATCATTCGGACCAATTTCATAAGTCTTTCTGTCGTTACGGGTGAATGAATAATTATAGCTGTAAATCAGATCTATAAATCTATCCTTGCTAACCGGTTCTGAATAATTTAAACGCAGACCATAATTCCGCGAGTCGTTATCCTGGTAAATTGCCTGGCGGATAAGCAACTCAGCAGGTGTGGGTAAACTGAGGTTATTGGTAAGATTATATTTCTCACTTTCACTTTCATTGGAATTAGTACCCAGGTTAACATTCACTGACAGGTTACGTCCCCGTTTACGGAACCTATGATTGTAAATAATGTTTGCGCTGAAATTTGGTGTTCTGCTGACAGTAGAATCTTTATTCAATCCCTCACTGGTTTTGATTGTTTCATCTCTGAAAAAGTCAAATTCTGAACGGCTTTGATTATCAGACTGTCCCAATGAAAATTGCGGACTAACTTTAAGATAGTTAAAGGAATCAATCTGCAATTCATAATTCAAAAATGCCCTGTGATTATTATTCTGATTGTATGAATTATTAAACTGGTTGTTGGTAAAGGTGCTCGATTCGAAAAAATTCTGCTGTGAGATATCACTGATAGCGTCTGTCATCCGCCGGGTGAAACTGTAGCTGCCGTAAAATGATCCTTTTTTCTTCACAAAGTCGTTTCGGAAATTGGTACCAAATGAATGGGTAGTTGTTACGCCGTCGTTATTTGCACCGCCACCCTGGCCGCCGCCAGTTACTGCACGAACCTGGCTGTTCCCACCTTCTCCGCCTGCTGTCATCACCCGGCCTAACGACCTTGCACCCAGTTCAGCGCCGCCGCCGCCGCTGCCCTGGTTAAAGTTGCTCCCATTGATGTTATTTGAATTCCCAATCAATGAGATCTGGCGATTATTGTCAAAAACATTAATATTCCCGTTAGCCTGATACCTGTCATCGGTACCGGCACCTACTGTTGCCCGGCCCAATATCCCTTTATTCTTATCTTTTTTCAATTGAAGGTTAATAACCTTCTCCGGCTCCCCATCTTTAATTCCTGATACAGATGAAAGATCACCATAGTCATCCACCACCTGCACTTTATCAATTATATCTGCCGGCAGTTCGCGGGTGGCGGTTTTAGGATCTCCGCCAAAAAAATCCTTTCCGTTAACTTTGATGCGGGTCACTTTCTTACCTTGTGCAGTAATGTCGCCATTCTTATCCACTTCAATACCGGGCATCTTCTTCAGCAGATCTTCCACCATAGAATTGGGTTTCACCCTGAAGGAATCAGCCTTATATTCCACAGTATCTTCTTTTACCTGGATCGGGGGTGTACTCACAATAATTTCCTGCAAAGTGGTAAACGACTGAGTAATAACAATATCGTCCAATACTATCGATTCATCGGTAATGGTATAATTAAAAGTCTTTGATTTTTTTGCATAACCCACGCTGCTGATCTCGACTGTAAAAACCGGGGAACCAACATTCTTGAAAAGGAAAAAACCGTTATTGTTAGTTACAGCTTTAAGAGTGTCTTTGATATCCTTTCCAAACAATTTTATGCTCGCCCTTGCCATTGGGGTGTTTAAACTATCGGTTATACGGCCGCTCACCTGCCTGTTCTCCTGAGCATACCCACAAAAACCCAATATCAGCAGAACAAAAAGGAGTGAAATCGATTTTCTCATAAACAAATTCTTGATTGGTTGGATTGAACCAGCATAGGATGCCAAAACTATCTTTAACCTTTTGCCGGCTTCGGAATATATGATGAAAGGATGAATAACCCTTTTAAACCTGCGGATGTCATTTTCAGCCAGCAGAGAGTTTTTATTACCTTTGTCCTCCTGTCAATATGGCTTACAATATTTTCAGCATCAAATTTGACAAAACAAATGGCCGGATAAAATAACGGCTGATTCAAAATATTCTTATATGTTGAAATTCCTTTCAAAGCTTTTCGGGGGAAGTAAATCAGAGAAAGACGTAGTTAAACTTTCTCCCGTAGTGGAGAAGATAAAACAGTATTACGCTGATTTTCAGCAACTCAGTAATGATGATCTCCGCAATAAAACAAATGAATTTCGCAAACGGATTAAAGAGCATCTTACGGCCATAGATAAAGAAATTGCAGATCTCAATCAGGGAGCGGAAGAATTAAATATCAGCGATATTCTGGGCAAGGATGATATTTATAAGCAGGTAGATGAGTTAAAGAAAAAACGTAACGAACAGATCGAAGTAATTCTTGAAGAAATTTTGCCTGAAGCTTTTGCTGTCGTTAAAGAAGCTTCAGCAAGGTTCAAGGCAAATGAAATTTTGGTTTCAACAGCCACTCCGCTCGACCGCGAACTCAGCATTAAAAAAGCGCATGTTCGCATTGAAGGAGATAAATCATATTTTGCCAATACCTGGCAGGCCGGCGGAAATAGCGTAACCTGGAACATGGTGCATTATGATGTACAGTTGATGGGTGGCGCCGTGTTACACCAGGGAAAGATTGCCGAGATGTCAACTGGTGAAGGTAAAACACTGGTATCTACACTTCCGGCTTTTTTAAATGCATTGCCGGGCGAAGGTGTTCACATTGTAACGGTGAATGATTATCTGGCGCGACGCGATAGTGAATGGAATGGTCCGTTATTCGAATGGCTGGGTTTATCCGTTGATTGTATTGATCAGCATGAACCGCATAGTGAAGCAAGGCGTAAAGCATATCTATGTGATATCACCTACGGCACAAACAATGAATTTGGTTTTGATTATCTCCGCGATAACATGGTACATTCTCCTGAAGAAATGGTGCAGCGCAAACACCATTTTGCAATGGTGGATGAAGTAGATAGTGTTTTGATTGATGACGCACGTACGCCATTAATCATTTCAGGTCCTGTACCCAAAGGCGACGATCAGCAGTATCACATTCTAAAGCCCCGTGTACAGCAATTGCTGGAAGTACAGCGACAGGTTGTGAACAAATCAATAATCGAGGCCAAAAAATTAATTGCAGAAGGTAAAGACGATGCTCAGGAAGGTGGCCTTCATCTGGTTCGCGCATTTCGGGGGTTACCTAAAAATTCTTCTTTAATCAAATATCTCAGTGAGCCCGGCATTAGAGTGAAACTGCAAAAATCAGAAAATTATTTTCTTGCAGATCAGCAGAAACAAATGCCAGTGGTCGATAATGAGTTGTATTTCCATATTGACGAAAAAAACAACCAGGTAGAACTCACAGAAAAAGGGCTGCAGTATATCACCAAAAGTGGCGAAGATCCAAATTTCTTTGTGTTGCCTGATTTGAGTACTCAGCTTGCCGAAATAGAAAAAAGCGGATTGCCACCAGACGAAATATTATCAGCAAAAGAACAGGTGTTAAATGAATACTCGCAGAAAGCTGATCGTATACATACTGTACAACAATTATTAAAAGCGTACACATTATTTGATAAAGATGTTGAGTATGTGGTACTCGACAGCCAGGTAAAAATTGTTGATGAACAAACCGGTCGTATACTGGATGGAAGACGCTACAGTGATGGTTTACATCAGGCAATAGAAGCAAAGGAAAACGTAAAAATTGAAGCTGCCACGCAAACCTACGCTACTGTTACACTACAGAACTACTTCCGTATGTATCACAAGCTTGCAGGGATGACCGGTACTGCAGAAACAGAAGCTGCTGAGTTATGGAATATCTACAAACTTGATGTGGTTGCTGTTCCTACCAATTTACCGATGGTACGAAAAGATGAGGAAGATCTTGTTTACAAAACCAAGCGCGAAAAATACGGTGCGGTAATTAATGATATTGAGGCATTGCGCAATGCAGGCAGACCGGTACTTGTAGGAACTACATCGGTAGAAGTGAGTGAATTGCTGAGCCGGATGTTGGGACAGAAAAAGATTCCGCATAATGTTTTGAATGCAAAGCAACATGCCCGTGAAGCACAAATTGTGCAGGAAGCAGGTATGCCTGGCAGTATTACGATAGCTACAAATATGGCTGGTCGTGGTACGGATATTAAACTGGGGCCTGGCGTAAAAGAAGCGGGTGGTTTAGCAATCATTGGTACCGAAAGGCATGAGAGCCGGCGTGTTGACCGTCAGCTGCGTGGCCGTGCCGGCAGGCAGGGCGATCCAGGTAGCTCGCAGTTTTATGTATCACTGGAAGATGACCTGATGCGTATGTTTGGCAGTGACCGCATTGCGTCTCTAATGGACAGGATGGGTTATAAAGAAGGGGAAGTGATTCAGCATAGCATGATCACAAAAAGTATTGAACGGGCGCAACGCAAAGTGGAAGAAAACAATTTCGGCATTCGTAAACGATTACTGGAGTACGATGATGTAATGAATAAACAGCGTAATGTGGTTTATACAAAAAGGCAGCATGCTCTTTTTGGAGACCGCCTTGCGCTTGACCTTGATAACGCATTTTTCTCAGTGGCAGAAAGCCTGATTTCCGGGTTCAGGGGAATGAATGATTACGAAGGATTTAACCTGGCCGTAATTGTGAATTTTGGTATCGAACCAGGCATAACCGAAGAGCAGTTTGAAAAAGAGCCGATGAAAGATCTTGCTCCCCGGTTGTACCAGGCCGCAATGGATCACTATGCCCGTCGGAAAGAGGAAATGAAAAAACAGGCTCTTCCTGTGTTTACCAATGTAAGGCAAACACAAGGTGCACATATCGAAAATGTAGTAGTTCCCTTTACTGATGGGAAAAAAGGAATCAGTGTACTTGCTAACCTGGATAAAACCATTAGTACCGGTGGTGCGGAATTGAACAATTCACTGGAAAAAACAATTACACTTGCAATTATCGATGATGCCTGGAAGGAACACCTTCGTGGAATGGACGATTTGAAGCAGAGTGTACAAACGGCAGTTTACGAACAGAAAGATCCGCTGGTGATTTATAAAACCACGGCATTCGAGTTGTTTTCAAATATGGATGGTGAGGTTAATAAGGATATCGTTTCATTCCTTTGTCACGCAGGTTTACCGGCAGAAGCGCCTGGCCGCACCCAGATTAAGGAAGGAAGAGAGCAACGCACTGATATGAGTAAGATGAAGGTGAGGAAGGATGAATTGGTGAGCGCCGGTGGTGGGGAACCTGAAATGTTGCCAACAGAAAACGATTATCACGAACCCTCCGGCCCTGTTAAACAGGAACCTGTTAAAGTGGGGCCAAAAGTCGGTCGAAATGACCCCTGCCCATGCGGTAGCGGTAAGAAATTTAAAAACTGCCACGGAAAAGAATCTTAACTGAAACAGCAGCATTGTTAAGATGCTGCTGTTTTTTTATAAAACGATCAGAGGGGCATAAATTTTGCTTTTCTACCATCATGAAATCAATATTGCTTATACTCGCTGTTTGTATTGGTCTCAGCGCCGCCACACAAACTCATCCAGAGGAGGGCATCACCATATATAAAGATCCCCGGCTCGATCTGCTGATAAAAAAACAGGTTGAACTGAACCGGAAAGCTTTTATTGAGAATAACCGCACCGGGTCAGGTTACCGGGTATTAGTGATCAATACAAATGACAGAAACAAAGCAATGTCTGTTAAGTCGACTCTCATGACTAATTTCCCCGACCATAAAACTTACCTCATTTATCAATCTCCATACTTCAAAATTCAGATTGGCAATTTCAAAGAAAGACCTGAGGCTGATCAGTTGAAGAAAAAAATTCTCAGTTTTTATCCCAATGGAGTAATTGTGATTCCGTCAATTGTAGAATTAAAACAAGATCCTGAAGAACTGTTCAATTAGAGGATGCACTGTATCTTCGGTGCATGTTAGCCGAAAAAATCAAGAAATTAGCTGCGGAATATGCCCCATCATGCGTTGACATACGCCATCATTTACACGCCCATCCAGAGCTGAGTTACCAGGAATTCGACACCGCTGATTTTATACGAAATCAACTGAAATCATATGGTATTCCTTTTGAAATTATGGCAGGCACTGGCACTACCGGTCTGATTAAAGGTCGCAATCCTGATAGCCGCGTTATTGCGCTACGTGCAGACATTGACGCACTTCCCATAACCGAACAAAACGATGTACCTTATAAGTCTAAAAGAGAGGGCGTAATGCATGCCTGCGGTCACGATGTACACACCACCTGCCTGTTAGGTGCCTCACGAATTTTAAATGAACTTAAAAATGAATGGGAAGGCACTGTGAAATTAATATTTCAACCGGGGGAAGAAAAAAATCCGGGAGGTGCCAGCATTATGATAAAAGAAGGTGTGTTGCAGAATCCTGCCCCTCAAGCTATTTTCGGGCTGCATGTACATCCAACAATGGAAGCCGGTAAACTTAGCTTCAGAAGTGGAAAAGTGATGGCGAGTGCAGACGAACTGTATTTCACAATAAAAAGTAAAGGAGGCCATGCTGCTGCACCACATGTTACAGTTGATACTATTCTTGTGGCCTCACATATCGTTATTGCGTTACAACAGATTGTAAGCAGAAACAGTAATCCTTTTTCTCCTTCAGTACTTTCTATCTGCAGTTTCCAGGGTGGGTTTACCACTAATGTGATTCCTTCGGAAGTGAAGATGATGGGGACTTTCAGGGCAATGGATGAAGAGTGGCGTTTTAGAGCGCATGAATTGATAAGGAGAGTGGCACATTCTACCGCTGCTGCAATGGGTGCAGAATTAGATCTGCATATCGATATCGGTTATCCGACGGTGTATAACAATGAATCGCTGTATGCAAAAGCTGTGCAGCTAGCCGGCACCTACATGGGTGAAGAAAATGTTTCAGAAACTGAATTGCGCATGGGTGCGGAAGATTTCGGATATTATTCGCAGCAGATTCCCGGCTGTTTTTTCCGGTTGGGAACAGGTAACGAAAAAAAAGGAATTTCGTCAGGGGTACATACACCAACTTTTAATATCGATGAATCCTCCATTGAAATCGGAATAGGTATTATGGCCTGGATGGGCGCAAAAGCAGAAATGTAAAAGCCGTCTCGCCTGTGGCGAGACGACCTGAAATGGTTGAATGAATTACTTTTTGTTTATCGCCAGTACTTCAATGAATTGTTCTGTTCTTCTTTTAGCAGTAAAGGTTTTTGTATCTACCAGTTTTTTGTTCTGAATGATCTCGAAATGGTAGCTCTCGCTTTCATCAAGATTCATTGAGAAACGTTTCTGATAAGATTTTCCCTTTGCCCATTCGCGGAACACTATAGCACCCTGATTATCTCTGATGACAATCAGAAAGGGTGCAGCCTGGGCGTTGGAAACTGAATAATCGAGAACGGCAGTCCCCATGTCTTTTTCTTTAACTTTTACTTCAGAACTGATTTTTTTAGAAGAATCAATGCCTGTTTGTGCGCCTGCATTAAAGGATATTATACCGCTTAATATTACAGGTGCAATTAATGATCTGATAATTTTAAATTTAGTGTGTTTCATCACTGAAAATTTTAATGGTGAATTAATTTTTTTGATCCATTTTTAATCATAGTGACTTTGCCGTTGACTAGCAATAATATGCCGTCCGTATCGAAACGATTTAAAGTAAGCTGAAAATCAGCTATCCGGTAACGTTACCTATGCTTTGAATACCGCTGTTATGATTTTTTTCATAACGAACAATAGTCAGCGATTACAAAAAGACAAACAATCAGATGGAAACAGGCCTGTTTTATGGCGGAAGCAGAACGCTTGGTAGTTGTAAAATTGCAGGTATTCTTAAATTACCCTGCCTGATGATGACAAATATAGAACTAAAACGTTTAACCTGATGGCAAATTGTATAGTTTTTTATTTGTTAACATCTAGTGAGTAGTGAGCAGTAAGCAGTGAGTAGTGAGCAGTAAGCAGTGAGCAGTACTTTAATTTGAAAAATAAATTGGCTGCAAAACTCCGTTAAACTCAAAAGCTCTGCTTAACTCCGTGGCCTGAAAAAATTGCTTCCAAAAATATTTTAGATTTCCAGATGCAGGCAACAGGTAAAAAGAAGTTTTGAAATGAGTGGAGAAAAAAAATGATTTTGTATTTCATTTAAAAATTACAGTTTAGTGAGTAGTGAGCAGTAAGTGGTAACCAGTGTATTAATACTTCCATGTAGCGCCGGAGTTTTTCTCTACGTATCTCCATACGATTATTGTTAGTTAAATTTTATGTGATGAAGTGCTGATATAATAGTATTGGGTCTGCACAAATTCTTATAAAAATGTTTTGACTTATCGTAAGCATCTAAATCCGATCGATTTTTTTTGAATGCGCGAATTCTTTAAAAATGATATGTCGAATTACATTTTAAAAAAAATTCATTTGAAATAGATTTGTATGATGTATACTTCTTTTATTTTTATACAGTACATTAAAATTGATAAAAAAATCCATCCCACTTACTGCTCACTCCTCACTGCTTACTGCTCACTGCTTACTGATCACTTTTCCGTACATTGCAACCTTTAATTCAACACCATGCAAAAAGACTTACGACGCGAACAGGCGCTTGAATATCATGCTAAAGGAAGACCGGGAAAAATAGAAGTGATTCCAACCAAGGAAGCTAAAACGCAACGCGACCTTTCATTGGCTTATTCACCCGGCGTTGCCGAACCCTGCATGGAAATTTTTGAAAACGTAGAGAACGTTTATAAATACACCGCCAAAGGCAACCTCGTGGCCGTGATCAGTAATGGCACGGCAGTATTGGGATTGGGAGATATAGGACCTGAGGCCGGCAAACCAGTGATGGAAGGGAAGGGAGTACTCTTCAAAATATTCGCAGATATCGACGTGTTTGATATTGAGATAAGAGAAAAAGATCCTGACAAGTTTGTTGAAATTGTAAAAGCACTTGAACCAACTTTCGGAGGTGTAAATCTTGAAGACATCAAAGCACCTGAGTGTTTTCATATTGAACAGCGGTTAAAAGCTGAGATGAATATTCCGGTGATGCACGACGACCAGCACGGAACTGCAATTATCAGTGCAGCGGCATTACTGAATGCATTGGAACTTCAGGAGAAAAAAATCAACGAAGTAAAAATCGTTGTGAATGGTGCGGGAGCTGCTGCTATGGCGTGTATCGATTTGTATATAGCCCTGGGTGCAGAAAAATCAAACGTATTAATGTTTGATTCAAAGGGATTAATTCACAACGGAAGGAAAGATCTTGACGAAAGAAAAACAAAATATGCTGTAGACTCACCTGTGAGTTCACTTGAAGATGCATTTGTAAATGCAGATGTTTTTATTGGTCTTAGCAAAGGCAATGTGGTTAGTAAAGAGATGGTGGCTTCTATGGGACCGCATCCGATAGTATTTGCAATGGCTAATCCTGATCCTGAAATTACATGGGAAGATGCTACTGGTACCCGCAAGGATATTATTATGGCAACAGGTCGTTCCGACTATCCCAACCAGGTAAATAATGTTTTAGGTTTCCCGTATATATTCAGAGGTGCATTGGATGTAAGGGCAACAGGTATTAATGAGGCCATGAAACTTGCTGCAGTAAAGGCCCTGGCAGAACTTGCCAAAACGCCCGTTCCCGATATCGTGAATATGGCCTATAATGAAACAGCATTAAGCTTTAGTGATAATTATATTATACCCAAACCGCTTGACCCCCGGTTGCTGGAAACCGTATCACCTGCTGTGGCAAGAGCGGCAATGGAGAGCGGAGTGGCGCAAAAACCGATTACTGACTGGGAAGCGTACACGATAACTTTAAATCAACGATTGGGTCACGATAACCAGTTGATGAGAGCAATAGGTTCCAAAGCGAGAAAAGATCCTAAACGTGTTGTATTTGCAGATGCTGAAAATATCAAAGTTTTAAAAGCCGCTCAGATTGCCCAGGATGAGAATATTGCACATCCGATATTATTGGGAGATCCCAAAAAAATTCGTGAACTCGCGGCACTAAGTAATATCAACCTTGAAGATATTATTATAATAGACCCCAAAAGTGACGAGATGGAAGAGAAACGCACGATGTATGGAGAAATCTATTACAAAAAGCGTCAGCGAAGGGGTGTGAATTATTATGAAGTATTTAAAAAAATGAAAGACCGTACTCACTTTGGTTGCATGATGGTGGAAATGGGTGATGCCGATGCAATGATCTCCGGTTTGAGCAGGAACTATCCAGATACTATACGGCCGGCAATACAGATTATTGGCACAGAGGAAGGCGTGAAAAAAATTGCGGGTATGTATATCATGCTTACCAAACGCGGTCCGCTCTTCCTTGCTGACACAACAGTAAACTTTAACCCGACTGCGGAAGAAATTGCGGACATCACTTTACAGGTTGCGAAAGAAGTACGCTCATTTGGTATCACTCCGCGTGTTGCCATGTTGAGTTATAGCAATTTCGGCAGCAGCGATACAGCAGAAGCCATATTGATGCGCGAAGCAAGATTATTGGTGAAGCGCAAAAATCCTTCATTAATTGTAGATGGTGAGGTGCAGGCTATTATGGCTTTTAATAAAGAGATACTCCGCGAAAATTATCCTTTCTCCGAACTCGCAATGGATGGTGATGTTAATACGTTAATCTTTCCAAATCTCAGCGCGGGGAATATTGCATACAATCTTTTACAGGAAGTTGGTGGTGCCGACTCCATTGGTCCGATATTACTTGGTCTTAAGAAACCCGTTCACGTTTTACAACTCGGTTCTTCAGTTAGAAGTATTCTGAACATGGTTTTGATTGCAGTGGTTGATGCACAATCAAAAAGTCATAAAGATCATATGAGCGGTAAAGACATGGTTGGAGAAATCAATCCATTAATTCCACAGCAGCAACCTGAAAAATAAATTTTTTGGCAGACGGAATGGATTCAGCAATAGAACATATCTCTAAAAAGAAAAAAAGTTTTCCCGTTGGCGCGCCATTTAAAATTTACCTGGCGCGCCACGGCAGGGAAACGCAGCTGCCCGTTAATTATACAACACTCAAACATTACGAAGGCTCGGTACCACTTTTTGATAAGACAGGAAAAGATACGTTGTGGGAAACTGTATTTTATCATCCTTCCCTTACTGATGAAATTCATCATTCGCTGAAACGTATTTATTCATTGCTCAAAGTAAGCGGTCACACAGAAGCCGAAGAACATTTACACATTGAGCGCATCGATTATTGCGTGTTTGGCAATTCGAAACCATTCAGAATAAAAATTGTCAACAACTATAACGAGGTACATGATTACTTCTATGTAAAAGTTGCCGACGCCTCCAGGATATGGGGACTTGAACTGGAACATTTACTTTCTCCCTACAGGATCAACTATATCATAGATGATCAAACTTTGGTGGAAGAACATATTTCCGGCATCCCGGGCGATGTGTTCATTACGCAATATCTTGACAGGCCGGAGTTTAATCCAAGGCGCATTGCCAAAGAATTTGTCAAATTCAATGAGCGCTGTTTCATGCGCCTGTTGGGTGATATGCGCAGCTATAATTTTGTTTTCGATATCAGCCAGGATTTTGACGACATACAATTCAGGATCAGGTGTATTGACTTCGACCAGCAGGCATATGAAGGCAAAAAAAATATCTACCTGCCACAATTCTTCAAAGAAAACAATGTTTTTGTTGAAATGGTGAGGCGACACCTTCACCCTGACGTTATTACGCAGTACCGAATGGAAGAAAGGTCGATGTTCATCAAAAGAATGAAGGCGGAGTATGAAAGGTTGATGGAACTGCAGGAGGCGTTGAATAATGAGGTATTTTCTACATCCGATAAAATTCAGCAGCTCGCAACGGAGTTATCTGACTACCATCATTCCACCGCTTTCAGCCAATGTACATCAATGGCCCAGATATTGCAGGTCCACATGCTTGAATTCATCGCGGCCGATCTTAAATAACCGGGATAGTTTTACTTATTTTTGTTCCTAAACCATTTTCATGATGTTTTTCAACCATCTGGGCAGATTTATCCTAATGATCAAGGGAATGTTTACCCGGCCGGAAAACTATAGAATGTACTGGAAAGAATTAATGCACCAGTGCGTGGAACTGGGCTTAGGTTCACTGGGAATCATCGCCATTATCTCCGTTTTCATTGGTGCGGTTTCAACGGTGCAAACTGCTTATCAGCTGGTAAGTCCGCTGATTCCAAAAAGCACCATTGCCCAGATTGTTCGTGATACAGTGATACTTGAATTTGCGCCTACGCTGAGTTGTATCGTGTTGGCGGGTGTGGTGGGCAGTAAAATAGCCAGCGAACTGGGCAATATGCGGGTAAGCGAACAGATAGATGCGCTGGAGATAATGGGCATCAATACTAAAGCCTACCTGGTAATGCCAAAAATTCTCGCCTGTATGATCATGATTCCCCTCCTTGTGGTAATAGCAATGGTTTTGGGTATCTGGGGTGGAAGATTTGCCGGTACTGCCGCCAACATTCTTTCTCATACAGCTTTCGACAGGGGTTTACTGATGTCATTTGTACCCTATAACGTGGTTTTTGCGCTGACCAAAGCCTATACATTTGCTTTTATCATTTCCGGCATCCCTGCGTATTATGGCTATAATGTTAACGGGGGCGCACTGGAAATTGGAAGGGCCAGTACCTCGGCTGTAGTAACCAGCTGTATTATGATTCTTTTAGCTGACTATGTATTGGCCGCATTAATGTTATAAAACCTGTTTGGAAGGATAAATTATATTCATGATTGAAATCAAGAATCTGAAAAAGGGCTTTGGCGACAAAATTGTTATTAATGACGTGTCGGCAACTATGGACACAGGCAAATGCAACCTGATTATCGGCTCCAGTGGTAGCGGCAAAACCGT
The DNA here is from genome assembly GCA_031425315.1 of Chitinophagales bacterium. Classification (GTDB taxonomy): domain Bacteria; phylum Bacteroidota; class Bacteroidia; order Chitinophagales; family Chitinophagaceae; genus Pollutibacter. The sequence goes on along the minus strand of JANPJC010000166.1, from coordinate 4,185 downwards.
ATTGATGAAGTGTATTGTGGGATTGTTTAGTCCTGACAGCGGCAGCGTTTTGTATGATGAGCAGGATTTTACAACCATGACTACCGATGAAAGAAAGATGATGCGACAGAAGATCGGCATGTTATTCCAGGGAAGCGCTCTTTTTGATTCAATGACTGTTGCACAGAATATTTTCTTTCCACTTGATATGTTTACTAACAACTCCCGGGCAGAAAAACAGAAAAGAGTGGATGAGGTGTTAGAAAGGGTACAACTTAAAGATGCACATAATAAATTCCCTGCAGAAATTAGCGGCGGGATGAAAAAAAGAGTGGGTATTGCTAGGGCTATTGTTCTCAATCCGCAATATCTTTTTTGTGATGAACCCAACTCGGGACTTGATCCGCAGACTTCACTTGTTATCGATAAACTGATTAAAGAAATCACTGAAGAGTACAACATTACAACTGTCATCAACACTCATGACATGAACAGTGTGATGGAAATTGGCGATAAGATCATTTACATGTACCAGGGCGAAAAAGAGTGGGAAGGCAGCAATAAGGAAATAATTTTCAGCAAAAGCGAAAAGCTGAACAATTTCATCTTCGCATCAGAGTTTTTAAAAGATGCGAAAGATATGCGTATGCTGGAGATCAAAGGAAAAATCGACAACAACCGCGACATGGACCAAATGCTTAAATAGAAGCGATATGAAACCTAAACTCATGGTTTTTTTATTGTTTTTTATTTCTTCGCAATTCCTTTCCGGACATGAATTTTGGATACAACCTCAGCGTTTTCACTTCAAGCGGGGTGAAACCGTTAATCTCCGTTTCAGGGTAGGCGAAAATTTTGAAGGTGAAAACTGGAGCGGCAATAAAAGTGGAGTCAAAGAAATCAAACTGTTTTATAACGGAATGCACGATGAATTGCTCAACCTTCTCAGCGACAGCACTAATGGCGATTCTCTCAGTATGCAGTTTTATGATGAAGGTTCAGTGATGGTGGCTTATCATTCTACCAATAAGTATATAACGCTGGAACCCGAGAAATTTTTAGCGTACCTCAAAGAAGATGGTTTAAGCGATGCCATTGAATTCCGCGAAAAAAATAACGAAAATGATTCTGTCGGCAGAGAGTTTTATCAACGCAATGTAAAATCACTTTTACAGATCGGGGTTAAGAAAGACAGCACTTTTAAAAAACCCACGGGCCTTCCATTGGATATCATCCCTCTCCGGCATCCCTATCTGCTAAAGAAAGGCCAGTCGCTTCCAATCAAAGTATTATTTCAGGAAGAGCCCCTCTCCAACCAGATGGTGAAACTCTGGCATAAAAAATCCGGGAAGGTTACAATGGTGGACTATACCACAAACGAAAACGGGATGGTATATGTACCGGTTAGTCTGATTGGTGAGTATATGTTCAGCACCGTAAAAATGACAAGGATAGAAAGCGACAGCGCGCAATGGCAAAGTTATTGGGGATCTCTGACCTGGGGATACGAAGGAAGTGCGAAGGGTGAGGTGGGAAGTGGGAAGTAAACAGCCATTCCAGCGTGAATCGTGAAACGTGAATCGTGAATGCCTCAGAGAAGTGAATGAGTCAATGTGTCAATGGGTGAATATACAGCCGTTAATGGTTGCTGGTTACGTGTTGCTGGTTGAACAAGCCAATACAGCCTAGCTGATATTTATGCTATTCTCCGTGAATCTCCTGTATTAATCTCCGTGAATCTCCGTGTCCCGGCTGTTGTAAAAGCTAATGATTCAGAGACATAATTCATCTGCCAGTGGCTGAAAACCTTGCATGAGGATTCAATTTTTGGACGCGGAGAGACGGCCAATACAAACTCCGGGAAACAGATTTTAAATTTGATGTAGTCGAGCTACGGCTGTTCATTCACGTTTCACGATTGACGATTCACGTAGGAGGCGGCTGTTCACTTCGTGGGCGGCTGTTTACTTCCCACTTCAAACTTCACACTTCGCACTTGTTTCTGGGCCTTTTACCCTATTTTTGCGGCACCAAAAACGAAAACCATATGTCGGTATTAGTTAATAAACATTCCAGGGTTATAGTTCAGGGTTTTACGGGTACAGAGGGCACTTTCCACGCCACGCAGATGATTGAGTACGGTACAAATGTTGTTGGCGGGGTAACTCCCGGTAAAGGCGGTGGTACACACCTCGACAAACCCATCTTCAACACTGTCTCTGATGCTGTTAAACAAACCGGCGCAGACGTGAGCATCATATTCGTTCCACCGGCATTTGCGGCAGATGCGATTATGGAAGCTGCCGAAGCAGGAATCGCCCTGGTAGTGTGCATTACTGAAGGCATTCCGGTACAGGATATGGTTAAAGTAAAAAATTATCTTACTTCCACAAAAACCCGCCTGATCGGGCCGAATTGTCCGGGTGTGATCACCGCTGGCGAATGTAAAGTGGGTATTATGCCAGGTTTCATTTTCAAAACCGGCAATATTGGTATCGTTTCAAAATCGGGTACCCTTACCTATGAAGCTGCTGACCAGATTGTAAAAGCAGGAATGGGCATCACCACTGCCATTGGTATTGGTGGCGACCCCATTATCGGCACCCCCACCCGCGATGCTGTCGAGTTGCTGATGAATGACCCCGCAACGGAAGGGATTGTAATGATTGGAGAAATAGGTGGTGGAATGGAAGCTGAAGCAGCCAACTGGATCAAAGCCAATGGCACAAAACCTGTGGTAGGCTTTATCGCTGGCCAAACTGCACCTCCGGGCAGAAGAATGGGACATGCCGGCGCTATTGTTGGTGGATCCGACGACACAGCCGCCGCTAAAATGCGCATCATGAGAGAATGTGGTATCCATGTAGTTGACAGTCCCGCAGATATCGGCAAAAAAATGGCCGAAGCGATGAATAAATAATTCTCCCTTAATATCATTCGAAAGCGGATCAACAAATGCAAAGCATTGTTAATCCGCTTTTTTGTTTGTGTAATAACCGATAATCTTACATCCAATAAAAAAGCTATTCACATCCATAGCAAATCGACCATGACGAAAACAATTATTTCATTCATATTGGTATTATTCACGTTACAGCTTTCGGCTCAGCAAAAAATGACAAACTATACAGCGCTCTGGAAAAAAGTGGACGACCTGGTTCAAAAAAGCGGTTTAACGAAATCGGCATTGGAAGAAGTGAATAAAATTTATGCGCGGGCCAAAAAAGAAAATAATGCCGTCCAGCAAATCAAGGCGTTGGTATACAAAGGAAATCTGTCGGCAGAAAATACAGAAAATGCTGATGAAAAAAATATCAGCGTGTTGTTGACAGAACTGAAATCGGCCAAAGAACCGGCGGGCTCATTACTCAACAGCATCATCGCACAGGAATACTGGAACTACCTGCAGCAAAATCGTTGGAAATTATACAACAGAACCGCAACAGCCATTAAAAATACGGGCACGCTGGAAGAATGGACAGCTGAGGATTTGCATATTGTCATCACCAAACATTTTCTCGCCTCGCTCGAAAATAAAAAGTTGCTGACTGCTACTAAATTATCAACATTCGAACCCATTATTATAAAAGGAAATGTGCGGCAGCTGCGACCCACGCTGTATGATCTGCTGGCGCATAATGCGCTAACCTATTTCTCCAATACAGAAAGAGAAATCAGGAAAGCTGCGGGTGATTTTGAAATTGATGATGCGATTGCTTTCACAGAGGCGTCAACTTTTGCGAAACATCCATTTAAAACTTCAGACTCATCTTCATTATTCTTCAATGCCTTACTGCTTTACCAGGAACTGACAGCGCTTCACCAGAATGATGCTGCAAAGGCAGCCCTGATCGATCTTGAAATTAAAAGGCTGGAGTTTGTTTATGAGCATGCTATCAACAGCAATAAAGAAGATTTATACATCGCCGCATTAAAGGCACTGCAGAAAAAATACAACAATGAACCCGCGGTAGCGCAGGCTGCGTACCTCGAAAGCAGTGTGCTATTCAATCGTGCACAAGCCTATGCTCCTGAAAGCGGGCAGACGGAAAACAGATTTGGCCTCGTAACTGTAAAAGCGCAACTGGAAGAGATCATCAAAAAATATCCCGGATCAGAAGGAGCAGCGAATGCAGCGGGTTTATTGCAGCAGATAGAAAGAAAAGAACTTTCTATGCAAACCGAGAAAGTGAATGTTCCAGGTCA
>JANPJC010000165.1:0-11220 GCA_031425315.1 Chitinophagales bacterium | reverse complement strand
CTATATCATCCCTTCATCAGCAAAACTAAAATACCCTTCAGTACTAACGATTAGATGGTCGAGTACCTTAATGTCGAAATACCTGGCAGCTTCGCGGATTTTTATGGTGAGTTCTTCGTCGGCACGGCTAGGTTTCAAACTCCCCGAGGGATGATTGTGGCATAAAATAAGGCTTACAGCCTCTTCTTCCAGCGCTTTTTTGAGTATCAGCCGGGGATCTGCCACCGTGCCTGTAATCCCTCCGGAACTTACAATTTCAAAGTGAATGATGCGGTTAGATTGATTTAGGAAAACTACTGCAAATACCTCGTGGCTAAGATCCTGAAATCTCGCCTGCAGGAATCCCGCAATGGAAGAGCTGCCGGTAACAAGCGGTTTTGATAGTTTCTCAGCAGCCTGCCTTCTGCGACCTAATTCAAGGGCGGCAATCACAGTAATGGCTTTGGTGAGGCCAATACCTTTTATTTTCATCAATTCCTTTACTGACAGTCGGCCCAGATCGGTCAGATTGTGTTTCCCCTTACTTAGTATCTCTTTGGCCAGATCCAGGGCTGTTCTATTTTTTGTGCCATTTCGTATAATTATAGCTAATAATTCGGCTTCACTTAGATTCAAAGCACCCTTATCTCTCAGCTTCTCCATAGGACGATCGGCCACATCCCAACTTTTAATGCCCTTTTTTTCCAGCGGCAGCATAATTTTTTGTTTCAGGTAACGTTATTTACTTATCCTATTCCAAAATCCAATTAGTTCAGTAACTAAAAATCCATTCTTATGAAAAAAACTAACCGCCAACTCGTCCTCGGCTCCTTACAACCATTTTTATTCTGCCTCGGAATGTATTTTGTTGTCCTTATTTTTTCCGTTTTCATTTGTACTTCCATTTACAAAACAATGCATACCAAAAAGTTTTCTCTTACGGCAGAGAAGAAATCAAATAATATCGCCTCTGTAGGTACAACTGCAATGGTGACATCATTCAAATAATTTCGTTTCAATCTTATAATCCTTTCTTTTACAGGCCAATTATCTAATGTTTTAACGCTTGATCAAATCAGGTCATAAAGCATTTAAATAATTGGTCTGTTTCTATCGTTATTTTTATCTTCGCCGCACATTAAGCGGTTATGGAACGTATTGGCCCTTCAGTAAAGATCTTTTCCGGAACGAGCTCCCAGTATCTGGCAGAAAAAATTGCCTCCTGTTATGGTCCGAGTACAGGAAAAATCAGTATCCAGCGTTTCAGCGATGGAGAAATTCAGCCTATATTCCTCGAAAGTATCAGAGGCGATTATGTTTTCCTAGTGCAAAGCACGTTTTCTCCAAGTGATAACCTCATGGAATTACTGTTAATGATCGACGCGGCGAAGAGGGCTTCAGCATATAAGATCATTGCGGTGATGCCTTATTTCGGATATGCCCGCCAGGACAGAAAAGACAAACCCCGTGTGGCCATTGGATCCAAGCTGGTTGCCAACCTTTTAACTGCTGCAGGCGCTGATCGTGTGATTACAATGGATTTGCACGCACCCCAGATCCAGGGCTACTTCGACATACCCGTTGATCATCTCGACAGCTCAGCCATTTTTATCCCTTACATACAGAATCTTAACCTCGAATACCTTACCTTTGCCGCCCCCGACGTGGGAAGTGCCAACAGAATCAGGGAAATGGCAAGTTATTTTAATGCCGAAATGGTGATTTGTGATAAGCATAGGAAGCGTGCAAATGAAATAGCAAGTATGGTGGTCATAGGGGATGTAACAGATAGGGATGTAGTGTTGATTGATGATATCTGTGATACTGCAGGCACATTGACAAAAGCTGCCAAACTGTTGAAAGAAAAAGGAGCAAGAAGCGTTAGGGCATTATGCACACATCCGGTTTTGAGTGGTAATGCATATGCCAATATTGAAAGCAGTCAGCTGGAAGAGCTCGTGGTTTGTGATACGATTCCTCTCAGGGGAAGGTCTACAAAAATCAAGGTGCTTACTGTGTCAAAACTGTTTGCTGTGGCGATAAAAAATGCTTACGAAAATCAGAGTATTACCAGCCTGTTTATTCATTCGCAGATGAGGAATAAGTAGGCAATAGGCAATAGGCAATAGGCAATAGGCAATAGGCAATAAAGTGCAACTGGTAAAGTTAAGGTTTTGTTGTTGCAGTGAATAATTAAATAAACTGATAACAAGAAACCTGTAACCAACAACGAGTTTAATATTAACAAACATAAACAATGAAAACAATTACAATCAAAGGACAGCTGAGGACCGGAACGGGCAAGTCAGCCACCCGCCAGTTACGCTCTCAGCACCTTGTGCCTGGTGTAATTTACGGGGGTGCTCAGGAAGTTAATTTCGCCGCAACGGCCATTGATTTCAAACCGTTAGTTTACACGCCGGATTTCCAGTTTGCAGAGGTAGAAGTGGAAGGCAAGGTTCACAAATGCATTTTAAAAGATTTACAGTTCGACAAAGTATCAGACCGCCTGAATCATGTTGATTTAATGGAACTGGTGGATGATAAAAAAGTTGTTGCAACGATTCCCTTGAAATTTGTAGGCGCAGCAGCAGGTGTAAAATCCGGCGGCCGTTTGGAAATTAAAATGAAATCGTTAAAAATTAAAACACTTCCGAAATTCCTGAAAGAGAATATAGAAGTGGATATTACCGATCTTGAATTGAATGGTAATATCAGAGTGGAAGATGTTAAGGTCGACAATTATGAGATCATGAATTCACCGAGAATTCCTATTGCATCTGTAACAATGACCCGTCAATTGAAACAGGAAGAAGCATCAGCGCCTGCTGCTAAAGGTGCCGCACCTGCCAAAGCAGCTGCACCAGCCGCAGCAAAACCAGCCGCAGCAAAACCTGCAGCAAAACCTGCAGCGAAAAAATAATAAGGATTCAATTAACTTCATGCCCGTCCCGCCTCTGGCAGGACGGGCTTTTTTTATAATAACATGACTGTATAGATATGTCGAAGTTTTTGATTGTTGGCCTGGGTAACATTGGAGTCGAATATGCGCACACCCGGCATAATATCGGATTTGATATCATTGATTTCCTGGTAAAAAAAAATGGCGGGAGCTTTAATGCCGACAGGCTGGCGGATAAGGCTGAAATAAAAATTAAAGGAAAAACATTAATCTGTATTAAGCCCACGACCTATATGAATCTCAGTGGGAGGGCCATAAAATACTGGATTGATAAAGAAAAGATACCAATTGAACGTTGCCTGATTCTGGTGGATGAAATTGCAATCCCATTGTCTAAGATCAAACTTAAATCTTCGGGTAGCGATGCTGGTCATAATGGTTTGAAGAGTATACAGGATACACTTGGCACAACAGTTTATCCTAGATTGCGTTTTGGAATTGGTAATGATTTCCCTAAAGGCACGCAGGTGGAATTTGTGCTTGGAAAATGGCGGCCCGAAGAGATGCCGGTAGTGAATCAAAAGATTGAAAAATGCGCTGAAATAATTGAAAGTTTTGTTTTGATGGGGATTGAACTCACAATGAACAAAGCAAATAATTTGCAATTCATGAATTGAATTGTCATAATGTTTAATTATTTTAGCGAACATATCCACCATCTTCTGATCAACCGGAATCTAGTTTTAACACCAGGGTTCAAATCGTTTACTTCTTGTCGATCTTTAAACCTTATTGAACATGAAAATTTTTTGTATTGGCCGGAACTATGCTGCTCATGCCCAGGAATTGGGAAATGAGGTGCCTGAAGAACCGGTTATCTTTATGAAACCCAAAAGTGCCTTATTGCAGGCCCATACACCCTTTTACTATCCTGAATTTACCAACGAGCTCCATTATGAAACTGAATTGGTGCTGAGAATCAGCAAAAATGGCAAGTATATACAGGAACGTTTTGCAAACAAATATTACAACGGCATCACCGTTGGAATCGATTTTACTGCAAGGGATATTCAAAACGACCTTAAAGCAAAAGGGTTACCATGGGAGAAAGCGAAAGCATGGGATAACTCAGCGGTAATTGGTAAATGGCTTGAATTGAAGCCCGAACTGAACAGAAAGGATATCAATTTTTGTCTGTACAAAAACAAAGAATTGGTTCAGCAAGGAAATTCAGGACAAATGATGTTCAATTTTGACGCTATTATTGCTAACATATCCAATTACTTTTCTTTGAATATCGGCGATCTTGTATTCACGGGAACTCCCGCCGGAGTAGGGGAATGTGTGGTTGGCGATGACCTCGAAGGTTTCATTGAAGACGAGAGCATGTTTGAGCTTTCCGTTAAATAATCCACTTAATTGATTACTGATTTGGCAGCTACCGGTAAACTACCGGTAGCTGTTTATATATTTGCCTATGCCCCATAATGGATTGCTGATTGAAGCCTGGCGACTGATGTGCCAGGCAAAAGCCATGGCTGATTGTTATGAATCGAACCGTACAATTTGCAAGTACGTGCATTCAACTTCGCGGGGCCACGAGGCTATTCAACTGGCTACTGCTTTTAATTTGTTGCCTATCGATTTCGTGAGTCCTTATTACAGGGATGAAAGTATGTTGCTCGGACTGGGGTTCAGTCCTTATGAATTGATGTTGCAGCTCTTGGCAAAAGGTGCTGATCCATTTACAGGGGGCCGGGAATATTATTCGCATCCCAGCTATAATGGAAATGATAAGCCCCGGATTATTCATCAAAGCAGTGCAACAGGTATGCAGGCCATTCCAACCGCCGGCATTGCTCAGGGCATACAGTTTCTTGAACAAATCAACAGTCCTTTGTTGCGACTTGGAGAGTCAGGTGAAAAACCAGTTGTAGTATGTTCTTTTGGTGACGCCAGCATTACAGAGGGCGAGGTCAGCGAAGCTTTTCAATTTGCGGTATTAAAACAGTTGCCCATATTATTTCTCGTTCAGGATAATGGGTGGGGTATAAGTGTTACTTCCGCCGAGGCGCGTGCCATGAATGCGGTGGAATTTGCAGCTGGCTTTAAAGGCATGAATTGTAAACAAATTGATGGGAGTGACTTTGTGGAAAGTTTTACAGCGATCAGAGAAGTAATTGCTGATATCAGGCAAAACAGGCGCCCGTGGCTGGTACAGGCAAATTGCCCTTTACTTGGCCATCATACGAGTGGTGTACGAAGAGAGTTTTATCGCAGTGCAGGGGATCTCGAATTACATTCAAAAAATGATCCGAATATCCGCTTACGTAAAAGACTAGGCGAAATGAATTTTGATTTATCAATGTTGAGTCAGATTGAAGAAGAAGCCGTTGAGTTAGTGAATACACAGTTTCATCAGGCGGTTGCTGCGGCAGAACCTGATGTTAATGAGGTGGAGGATTTTGTTTTTTATCCAACGCCAGTTACGGAAGAAAAAGGAGATAGAAATAGTTGCGGAGCAGAAAAGATTATGATGGTAGATGCAGCATTGTTCGCCATCAGGGAAATCATGGAAGAGAATGAAACTGCAGTGTTATATGGACAGGATGTTGGACGACGGCTGGGAGGAGTATTTCGTGAAGCCGCTACCCTCGCCGAAAAATTTGGCGATCATCGTGTATTCAACACAGCCATCCAGGAGGCTTATATCATTGGCTCTACAGCAGGAATGAGTGCAGTGGGGGTAAAACCTATCGTGGAAATTCAATTTGCTGATTATATCTATCCCGGTTTAAACCAGCTCGTCACAGAATTATCGAAAAGCTGCTACCTGTCGAAAGGAAAATTTCCAATAGGTGTTGTTATACGGGTACCTATAGGCGCTTATGGCGGCGGGGGTCCGTATCATAGCGGGTGTATTGAAACCACCCTGCTGAGTATTAAAGGGATAAAAGTGGTATATCCTTCCAATGCAGCGGATATGAAAGGATTGATGAAAGCTGCTTTTTATGACCCTAACCCGGTTATAATGCTGGAGCATAAAGGATTGTACTGGAGCAAAGTTCCCGGCACAGAAGAAGCCAGGAGGCCGGAACCAAAAAGCAATTATGTATTACCGTTAGGGAAAGCTGATATTATTTTAAATGCAGATCCGGAATATGTTGATAAAGGAATGACTTGTTGCATTATCACCTTTGGTATGGGTGTATACTGGGCTAAAACTGCAGCTCAACAATTTAAAGGAAGAGTAGAAGTTGTGGACCTGCGAACTTTATTCCCGCTGGATGAAGCGCTGGTATATGAAGTTGTAAACAAACATAGTAAATGTCTTGTGCTAACAGAAGAGCAACAAAATAATTCTTTTGCTGAGGCACTTGCCGGCAGGATTTCTAAAAACTGTTTCCGGCATCTGGATGCAGCTGTGGAAGTGCTCGGCGCATTAAATTTACCTGCAGTACCAATGAATATTTTACTTGAAAAAGCTATGCTTCCAAATTCGTCAAAAGTGGCGGACATTTTGGAAAAGCTTTTGAACGATTAATCTTATAAATAAAAAAAATCCCATTCATTTGAATGGGATTTTTTTAGTGGGTATTATTTCTCAGGCTGCAGCGATTCTTTTTAATCCTTCAATATTAAAAAACTGAAATTGTTTAGCACGGCACTTTACTAACTCTTCGTTACCTAACTGGGCAATAATTTTTGATACCTGTTCTTTCGTTGTGCCTGCAAAGTTGGCCATATCCTGACGGTTGATATGCACCCTGATAGCTGGTCCACCCTCCTGGTAATTGTATGCTTCTGCCACATGCACCAGGATCTCTGCTACTTTCTCTTTTACATTGAGGTGTGCGATTTGTAATAACCTTTGCTCAGTTTGTCTGATTTCATGCAGGTAAACAGCATTAATTTCCTTTTGCAGCGGTTCATTTCGCCGAAGTAAAGACTTAAAAATTTCCAGATCCATAAAACAGATCCTGCAATCTTCAACCGCGGTGGCAGTATATGGATGTTTGTTTTTGCCCGATAAAGCGCGGTGGCCCATCAGTTTACCCATGCCTGAAAGTCTTAAGATAAATGGCTTGTTTTTGATGCCGGTGATTTCCTGTTTCACGACCCCGGCCTGTATAAAATATATGCCGGATACCAGGTCGCCCTGGTTGAAAATCACCTCTCCTTTTTTGAACTGGTATTGGTGTTTGTACTGATTAATTAACGACATCTGGCTCTTATCCAATGCGTTGATTAAAGTGCATGCCTTTACGTTACACGTAATACACGGTGTGTTGATTTTTGTCATAGACGGATATATTTTCTGTCAGGGTACTGGACTACGGAATAAAACGTAAAATGAGGGTGAAAAGATATATTCAGGGGGGGGAATTTAGATTAATGAGGAAATTTCCGTTATGGAATATTGGTTATTAACAGATATGGAAAATAAATTTCTTTGTCGGGATAATTGCTAAATCAGTCAAAACATAAATTTTCATGGTATACCACACCAATGGATAATGAAGGTTGCTTAATTTCATGGAAATAAGACGTGGATAATCTGGTCAAGCCAGTAAATAGAAAGACCTTATCCCTTTATCCAATTTGCCACCTATTTCGGGATCGGGAGTTGAGATGCCTCGGCGGTTACGGCCCAAGTCCGCCACGACGGATATGGGTTCAAGATTCATTTTAACATTAAAAAAGTCTCAGAAAAATTCTGAGACTTAATCTGTAGCGGGATCGGGAGTTGAACCCGAGTCCGCCGCGGCGGATATGAATCCATCGCTCTAATGGGGTAATTTTTTAATGAAATCTCGCCCTGCGCCTGTTTTTAGCCATTTTTCGTAGACCATGGCTTCGGCTTTTGAGTTAAATTCTTTTGAATAAATTAATTTCCATGGACGATGCTTTGCAGTCCAGTCTTTACCAAATTCGTTATGGGAGCAAATTCTCATTTCAAGGTTAGAGGTAAACCCGGTATAGTGTAGGTTGGCAATTTCGGAATAGATAACGTATACTACATGAGCCATAAAAAAGAAATCCCCTGAATTAATTCAGGGGATTTGTAGCGGGATCGGGAGTTGAACCCGAGACCTTTGGGTTATGAATCCAACGCTCTAACCACCTGAGCTACCCCGCCAATGGGCGGCAAAAATAGTAAAAAAAACTTTAAACCTAACAGGTCTCCTAAGACCTGTTAGGTTTAAAAGAAAAAACCGGCTGTTGAGCCGGTCATAATCTTAAAAACCATCCGAGTTAATATTGTGAGTCTGAGACTTTCTGATTTGTTGAGGAATCTTCGCTTTTTCTTTCGCCCCGTATACTTACGCTTCCTGATGTAAAAGTAACAGGGATTTTACGATAAGTGAAATCACTTAGCGAAGGATTTTAACAGTTCGTCGAAAGGTTTTTAAACCTAACAGGTCTGGGGAGACCAGTTAGGTCTGAAAAAGAAAAAACCGGCAGAAACTGCCGGTAATCACTTATAAACCATCCGAGTAAATATGTTGGAGAAAATCTCTTTTTTTTAAATGCGGCGTTTTGTCTGCTCTTTTTCACTGTCCGTATTCCTACGCCTTATGATGTAAAAGTAACAGGGATTTTACGATAAGTAAAATCACTTAGCGAAGCATAAATGCCAATTGTCGAAAAGAAGTGTCTTAGGGAAAACGGGTATACCCAGTTCCATCAGGATTTATTCAATCTTCTGATTAATCTACTGCGGTTGGTCATTCAGTGTGCTGTCAGTTACTGATTTTCTTAAGTAAAACATATCTGATCCTGGCTCTGCCGGTACATTAACTAATTTCATCCTGCAGATAATGAGATCTGCAATTTAAAATAATCACTTCGTCTGATACTTAAAGTTATTTCAGGTAAAAAACCTCCTTTAAAGGCACACTGACTGGTGAGCTGTCTGGATTTACTTCCATAATATCCTTCATGTAACTCCACCATTTTTTCATAATCTCCTGATTGGGCAGGTGGTCTAGTGCATTTGGTTCAGAAATGGTCAAATACCCGAATAACAAATTGGTGTCACTATCTAAAAAAATCGAGTAGTCACAAATGCCGGCATCTTTGAGTAAAGACTTAAGTTCTGGCCAGATAGCATCATGCCTGCGTTTGTATTCTTCATCAAATCCACTTAATAATTTCATTTTAAAGGCCAGGCGGTGCATAGCGGGTAATTTATACGAAGGTAGACCTCACAGGTTTTAAAAAACCTGTGAGGTCTAAAAAGAAAAAACCGGCTGTTGAGCCGGTCATAATCTTAAAAACCATCCGAGTTAATATTGTGAGTCTGAGACTTTCTGATTTGATGGGGAAACTTCTCTTTTTCTCTCTCTCCGTATACTTACGCTTCCTGATGTAAAAGTAATAGGGATTTTACGATAAGTGAAATCACTTAGCGAAGGATTGTAGCGGTTCGTCGAAAGGTTCCCAAACCCAACAGGTCTGGGTAGACCTGTTAGGTCTAAAAAGAAAAAACCGGCAGAAACTGCCGGTAATTACTTATAAACCATCCGAGTAAATATGTTGGAGAAAATCTCTTCTTTTTAAATGGGGCGTTTTTTCTGCTCTTTCTCACTATCCGTATTCCTACGCCTTATGATGTAAAAGTAACAGGGATTTTACGATAAGTAAAATCACTTAGCGAAGCATAAATGCCAATTGTCGAAAAGAAGTGTTCTAGGGAAGCAGATATACCCAGAACCATTAGGGTTGATTCTTTTTGCATGATCAATCTAATACACCCGGTGTCTAACCATGCTGTCGGATACCGATTTTCCTGGATGAATGAACTTCGTTGTTCCTGCCCGTGCCTTATGGAGTAACTAAAATTCATCCTGCTGGAAATGAAATCTCAAATAAGTAATAACAACCTCGTTTGATTGTTATAATTATTTGAGATAAAAAACTTCCTTTAAAGGCACACTAACTGGTGAGTTGTCTGGATTTACTTCCATGATATCTTTCATATAATCCCACCACTTTTTCATAATCTCCTGGTCGGGAAGATCGGCTAAAGCATTTGATTCGGAAATAGTAAAATATCCGAATAGCAGGTTTGTGGCGTCATCTAAAAAAATCGAATAATCGCAAATGCCGACTTCTTTGAGCAAAGACTTTAACTCAGGCCAGATAGCATCATGCCGAAGTTTGTATTCTTCTTCAAATCCTCTCAATAATTTCATTTTGAAAGCGAAACGATGCATAGCGTTGATTTAATTTGCAAATTTAAACCTAACTGGTCTCCCGAGACCTGCCTGGTTTAAAAAGAAAAAACCGGCTGTTTAGCCGGTCATAATCTTAAAAACCATCCGAGTTAATATTGTGAGTCTGAGACTTTCTGATTTGATGAGGAAACTTCGCTTTTTCTTTCTTCCCCGTATACTTACGCTTCCTGATGTAAAAGTAACAGGGATTTTACGATAAGTGAAATCACTTAGCGAAGGATTGTAGCGGTTCGTCGAAAGGTCCCAAACCTAACAGGTCTGGCTAGTCCTGTTAGGTTTAAAAAGAAAAAACCGGCAGAAACTGCCGGTAATTACTTATAAACCATCCGAGTAAATATGTTGGAGAAAATCTCTTCTTTTTAAATGCAGCGTTTTTTCTGCTCTTTTCACTGTCCGTATTCCTACGCTTCCTGATGTAAAAGTAACAGGGATTTTACGATAAGTAAAATCACTTAGCGAAGCATAAATGCCAATTGTCGAAAAACGGAACAGTTGAGTTAATGTACTACCCACTTACCTCTGGATTTACCTCGAATATTTAATCTTGTAAGTAAAAAAGACTGGAATTTTTGCAAATTGCTATAATACCTGGCAGGAAACACCGCATTTTAGCATAGCATCTTAATTTGTCATCACCAACAACAGAAATATATTTATGCGCAGTTTTCAGTGACTAATTATTAAAACAGAAGTTTAAAACGCATGGAAGTTTCATTATCGTCATATGCCCGTCAGCAATATACCTGGGTAAAAGATGCAAGAAAAGTTATGTTTGATTTTTGCGGTCTGCTTAGCCCGGCTGAATTTGTAAGGGAAACTGAAGAAATAGGGAGAGGGGGAAGTGTACGAAATTTACTTGTTCATAATGCCAATACCTATATTGGATGGATTGCCAGGAATGCCTTGCAGACGGATCAGTTTAATACTGAAAGAAAAAAATATGAATCTATTACAGATATTATCGCTCTTTATAATTCAGTGGATGAATTAATGGAAGTCTTTTTTCAAAAGATATTGGAGAAAGACATTGCGCAGCTTTCTTTTAGTATAAATAACAGGATGGAAGAAGCGCATTCGTTTAAACTTTTTACACATGTG
>JANPJC010000164.1:0-35853 GCA_031425315.1 Chitinophagales bacterium | reverse complement strand
AAAATTCCAGTGATAAAATGCCCGAAAATCCATATCCTTTTTATAATGAATCAGTTAATGAAACGAAAAGGTATATCAATAGGATTATCTGGGCTTAAAATGCCGCAAAGATAGTTTTAAAAGCGTCATGCCCCTCACGCCGCAAACAAATGAAAATCAGCAGGCAAGCGACATTATCTCCACCGTTATACTTATCGGCACTTTATTATTCTATTTCTTCTAATGCCACAACATTTCTATCCAGCTTATATCGCCTCTGTTCGGTTTCACACCAGGCTGTATCTTCCCCATTGAATGTCAGCCTTTCTCCCGTTACACTTACCCAGCCGAGTTGTTTCGCAGGATTCCCTACCACCAGTGCAAAGGCAGGCACATTACGAACAACCACCGAACCCGCACCCACCATTGAATATTCCCCTATTTCCACACCGCAAACAATTGTAGCATTCGCTCCAATGGAAGCGCCCTTTTTTACAAGCGTGTATCTGAACTCCGCTTTTCTTTCAATAAAACTTCGGGGGTTAATTACGTTCGTAAAAACCATGGACGGACCCAAAAAGACATTGTCTTCTACAGTAACGCCATTATATAAGGAGACATTATTCTGAATTTTTACGCCGTTTCCGATAAAAACGTTGTCGTCGATAAACACGTTTTGTCCAATATTGCAGTTCTGTCCCACTCTGGCGCCAGGTTTAATGTGGCAAAAGTGCCAGATTTTCGTTCCTTTTCCCACTTCTGCACCGGCGTCCACCACCGCGGTGGGGTGAACCGAGTAATCACTTGTCATCAAAATGTGTTAATAGATTGGTTTCTAAAGCGATGCTATAACGGCCAAAATACAAATTTTAGTGTCTAAAACCCGAAAGATCCCTGTTTTGCAGTCAGTTACAGCAAAAATGCAAAATTCAGCGACATGTTAATTTGACACCGGATCGGGCTAGATGCTTTTTCCGTTAATCTTCACAGGCTCAGCGCTTAATAATCGCGCATTAACAAATTCGGTATCCCGGATATAAATGGTATTCGTACTACCGAATGTGTCTAGCGGGATTAATTTTCGTTCAGCTGGTTCATATTGGCAGGGTCGGAAACCGGCTTCAATTAATGTTTCATGGATTTTTTTCTCATCATATCCAAAGTGAGCTCCTGATCCATTGAGTTCAATAATGATGGCCTTAAGTGTTTGATCAAGTAATAGTTTACCGGCCCCTGCAATGACTTCTGTTTCGTACCCTTCCACATCAATTTTCATCAGTGCGGGCGATTGAGAATCTGCAATCTGATCAAGCCGGCTGACAGGCACCTGGATGGTATTTTTATCTTCTGCAGTTGCTACATGGTTGATAGTATCATACGATGAAGTAAAATGTAATGTACCTGATGTTGAGCCAAGGGCGGTATTCAATGCCGTTACCCTATCTTCCATCCGGTTAATATGGATATTATCCAACAGCAGATTAAAGGTTGAAGGGACAGGCTCCACAGAAACCGATTTCGCCTTACAATGCCCGGAAGCCAAAACAGTATAGCTGCCAACGTTTGCGCCGATGTCGAAAAATAAATCTTCCGGTCTGAGGAAATGAAGCAGGAAAAACATGTCATTATAATCGTGCAAACCGCAGTAAACATTTCCAGTTGCGCCTGTCATCCCCTTTTTTACTATAATCCGTGATTTATCGGTTATAGGAAAAATTACTGGCCACGGGGTAAGTTTGGTGTTAACCTGCCATTTTACAAACCTTTTAAATGCGCCAAATTTATTATCCCTGTTAAGTGGGTGATTTAAAATGAAATCTAATGTTCGTGTAAGGCTCATTGGACCCTTTTCGTTTAGAGGAGTGAGGTTTAAAAGTAAGAACAAAAACCAAATTTATGCTCAACGAAGATTATTCGTGAATCGTTAAACGTGAATGCCTGTGGCTGTGTGAATGTGTGAATGGGTCAATATGTGAATTCAAGACAACGGATTCATTCTAGGTGCATATCCTGTTTTACTCTCCGTGATCTCCGCGTCTCTGGTGTTTAGGCTGTTTCACTGCTTAATGCTCACTGCCTGCTACCAAATGTCAGAATTTGGATTTATTGGATTAATGGATTATTGGGTAATTCAGTAAAAAATTCTGCCGTTTAAGAAACAACTTCCTTTTCTTATGCACCGGCTGTTTCTTCTGCTTACTGCTCACTGCTCACCGGTCAATGTGTGAATAAGTCAATGAGTGAATTCGAGACAAGTGATTCATTCTCCGTGAAGCTCCCTGTATTGCTCTCCGTGTATCTCCGCGTCCCTGGCGTATTGGCTGTTACTGCTAACTGCTTACTCTTCACCAGTCAATGTGTGAATGTGTCAATGGGTCAATAAGAGGCAGAGGCATCACATTCAGGTATTCTCCGTGAATCTCCCTGTATTGCTCTCCGTGTCCCTGGCGTATTGGCTGTTACTGCTTACTGCTTACTGCTCACTGGACAATATGTGAATTTGTCAATGGGTGAATTTTGAAGTTGGAAATATGAAGTGCGAAGTGTGAAGTAAAAGCCGATTCCTGCATGAATCGTGAAACGTAAATGAACAGCTAGTAGCTGTATTGGCTGTTCTCTACCGTCTACTGTCTACCGTCTACCGTCTGAACCTGTATTGGCTGTTCACTTCCTACTTCGCATTTCGGACTTCGCACTTCAAATTCAGTTTCTCGTATCAAAACCCCAGGCAAGTTTTTCACGAAGGGTTTGCAGGAAGTTTTTTTCCGGAAGCCGCACGAGGCTGATGGTGAATTTTTCTTTTTTTACTGCAATCTGAACAGATTTTTCAACCGTTTCGCGCCTGGAATCAAGAGCACAAATAAACTGATCGGTTCTGCCTTCCACTTCAAATGAAATAACATTATCATCAGGAACAATGATAGGCCTTACGTTTAAATTATGAGGGGCAACAGGAGTAATCACAAAGCTTTGCGAATCAGGAAATACAACGGGGCCATTGCAACTCAGGGAATACCCTGTGGAACCAGTTGGCGTTGCAACGATCAAACCATCTGCCCAATAGGTATTTAAAAATTCACCATTAAGATAGGTATGAATCTTTATCATGGGAGAAGCATCCCGTTTATGAATAGCAAATTCATTTAATCCATAGGGAGTCTTTCCAAATAAAGGCAAATC
This sequence comes from Chitinophagales bacterium, assembly GCA_031425315.1. GTDB lineage: Bacteria > Bacteroidota > Bacteroidia > Chitinophagales > Chitinophagaceae > Pollutibacter. The sequence continues at coordinate 32,694 of JANPJC010000164.1, read as the reverse complement.
AGAATCAACGTGAATCAATGTTCGACGGTCAACTGCATAAGAGCGCGTTACCAGCGCCTGCACTGCGGCATCAATATTTTCCTTTCCCAGGCTGGCCAAAAATCCAAGCCTGCCGAAATTGATGCCTAATACCGGAATATTTTTATCTCTCACCAGGGTAACAGTATCAAGCATAGTTCCATCTCCACCCAAACTGATCATGCAATCGAAAGAATCATCAAGATCTGCAGACCCTCCAAATATCGTGTAGGCATCGGCGTTATTTAAACCCGAACTTACTTTATTAAAAATATCTTCGTGTATAACGGGGTTAATTTTCGCGGCGTGTAATGCATTACATAAATTTTGCAGGTCCGACACATGTACATTTTCTCCTCCGCGGCTATATATCGCTATCTTCATTGCCTGTTTATTTTTTTTTACTTGCAGAGACGCTCCCTGTTGCTGATGAATTTATTTTCCCGGCAAAACAGTATTGAATGTATGAATTCTTTTTAAGAATTACTGCTTTGTAAAATGCAGTAGGATCAGAGAGGTTCAGCTTTGAACTAAAGGAAGGTCAAAAATCATTTTTATGGAAGAATAAAGCTCTTTCATTCAATTGATTGAAACTATATTCGATCCTCAATACAATATCATAAATCGTTAGCACATCAATACCAAATCCTCCTGTGTACATGAATTTGTTAGTAAGAATATTTCCCGTCACATTATTCTTGTTATACACATATCCAAAATCACCATAAGCTTTCGCGAAAATTTTAAAAGGTATTTGTCCGTATGTGCGTGAACGTAATCCTGTCTTCCATTTAAATGAAACAATTTCCTTTCTGATCGTATTTCTGATGAACCCACCTGCCACACCATCAACCACATAATATTCAAGCCCTCTTAAATATGAATCATTGTAGCCTAGTAATGGTTGATTATAAAATGGTTGATCAAACGGTAACTTCAGATTAAGTTCGCCCATTATACTGTAATAAAATTTTCGTGGCAAAGTGAAGTGTTTTGCTGCACGTCCTCTGAACTGCCACAAATCCATATTTTTTGTAAATCCTCTTTTCAGGAAATCAAATTCGTATGTGTAACCTTTGGTGGGGTAAGGTATATAGTCGACATTAAGATATTGAAACCTATATCTCAGTTCAGGAAAAGCACTTCTGGTTTTGGCAGGGCTAAAAAATTTTGGATTCAGTGAGATAACCGTATCTGCAACATTTTCTATCTGGTACCCTAACCGAACAAAATGTCGGGCGATCGACCCTTTACGATACGAATAAGAAAGTCCGAAATACATTTGCTCCCTGATGAATTTATTTTCATCCTTAAAAAATGCCTGTTGATTCTCTCGGGTAGTGTAGTTGATTTCCCTGTTTTGAGAGTATGAAACCTCGGCACCAAATCCATGTACCAATTTTTTATCAGCAAATGGATTGTAGTAGTTGGCAGAAATCTGACGGGTATAACCGTTAATCAGAAAAATATTCAGCTTATCATTTCTGCCAGTAATGTTATTGCCCTGAAACTTTACACCATAATTCACCCTGTCGAAACTTACTTTATACTGATTGATCCAAACATTCCAGTTTCTGTCGATAGGCCTGAAATAGGGTACCGGAAAAAAGTACCAGCGTTCCTTTACATCGACTACAATATCAAGAGAATCATTTGACCAGTTCGTAAAATCGACGGTGGCATCAACAAAAAGTGAGGTATTCATCAGGTTCTGCCGGCTGGTGCGGATGTTCGAAAGAATGTCTGATATGGTATAAGCCTGCCCTTTAACCAGCGATACTTCGCGCTTGACGATATACTCTTTTGTTTTTTTATTGCCCTTAATTTGTATATCCCGGATCGTGAGATAGGTTTGGGAAAGAATGGTATTGTCTACGAAAGCCGGTTCTTCTTTTTCCTGGCAAAAAAGAATTGAACAACAAAGGCATCCTGCCACCACTAATCCAATGTATTTCCACCGTCCGGTCATATTTTAAATAAAGCAATCTTAAGGTATGATTACAAATTTTATGAGGCCACCATTCAATTTTCACGCCCCATCAGTAAATTATACTAACGTGATCCTTTAATAAATAGTTTGATGCCGACTGCTGTGAATTCCTTTTGTTTATTAAATATTAAGGTAATTCATAAGATGGTCCAGGTTGGATTGCAGTTCATTGCGGAAAAGTTCCTCACCGAGGTAGTATTTAACCGTATAATCGTGCCGCTGAAAGGTAGCTACTATATCTGAAATTTCTTCTTTGTTGATTCTCACTACAACGGTAATTGCACTTGAACCTTTTTCTACCCGTGTATTCAATTGGGTAATAATTGCATCATTCGATTCTACCAGCCGGTTCAGGTTTCCGACCGAATAGTCTTTCTGCTCTATTTCGAGCACAATCATCGAACCATATTCTTCTGCTCCTGTCAGTTGAGCAAGTTCCCTGAAAAGCGAATCCCTGCGGATAACCCCTTCAAACTCCTTTTTCTCATTTAAAACCGGAATTACATCTATCTGCATTACATATGCAACTTTTACGCCCACAAGAAAATAATCGTTTACCTGAACTGTGGAATGTATCAGGTAATCTGTAAGTTTAGCTATCGGCGTTTCGGGTGAAGTATCCTGTAAGTCATCTTCGGCAATCAGTCCAATGAATTTTTCATTTTCAACAACAGGTAAATGGCTTACTTTAAGCTCTTCCATTTTTGCCAAAATCGTGGCTACAGAATCGCTTAAATTCCTTGCTATAATATCTGATGATATGAGTTGACTGCAAAACATTCCAGCTGATGTAGTGATAATAACAAATGTAGACTACAATTATTTGGTAACCGCTGCTGGTTCTGTGAGTTTTTGTAAAAACAGGTGTAAAATCCTGTTAAATTCATCAGGCACTTCCATCATCGGAGCATGCCCGCATTTATCAATAAAATACAATTCACTGTTAGGTATAAGCTTCTGAAACTCATGCCCAACAAAGGGTGGTGTAATGGTATCATTATTCCCCCAGATTAATAATGTAGGTTGTTGAATCTGATTGAGCTCATCACCCAAATTATTTCTGATTGCACTCTTTGCCAATGAAATAATCTTAATAATCTTCAGGCGTTCATTTACAATTCCATAAACCTCATCCACCAGTTCCTTGGTAGCCGATTTCGGATCGTAAAATGTGAGTTCAGTTTTTTTGCGGATATATTCGTAGTCTCCCCGCTTTGGATAGGTATCGCCCATTCCGTTTTCAAAAAGTCCTGAACTGCCGGTCAATATAATGGACTTAATTCTTTCCGGATGCCTAAGTACATGTAACAAAGCCACATGGCCCCCCAGTGAATTACCAAGCAGATGTATACCTGTGTAACCTCTGTGCTCTATGAATTTACGCACATAGTTTTCCAGTCCTTTAACCGTACTGTGGAGTATGTCAAGGTCAAAAAGTGGCAAAATGGGTACAATAACTTTATTATACTGCCGGAAATATCCCAGGATCCCTTCGAAATTACTCAGCGCCCCGAATAGACCATGCAGAAGTATAAGTGGTTCCCCTTCTCCTACTTCTATGAATTTGTATTTACCGTCTTGTTTTACTTCGTACGACATCAGATTAATGGCGGTTACAATTCGTCAAATGCTAAAATAATTTTTTCTGTCCAATGAACTGCTCTGCCGCAAAGAAAATAAAAACGGATGACATCCCTTACTTTATTCCTGTTGCGTTGTTTATCAATACATTACTGCTTGATTTGGCCATCTACCTCACCAAAGAAATCTTTTAAGTCGGTAAATACATCTTTGACTGCCGGAATTACTTTAGCTATTCCAGCTATCACCCAGGGTCCCCATGGTTCGATATATGAATAAGTAACTGATTTTTCTATTGAAACGTCAGATATCCATTTCATCTCCCGCACGAAAAACAAAACCACACTATAAATTAACAGATACAAAACTGAATAAATCAGGACCCCGCCAATTTTATTTACCCATCCCAATGTGGCCACCTCAACAGTTTTTTCCAAAACTGCCCCCACTGCCCTCACAATCAATGCAACCACCAAAAAAACAATAATAAATGCGATTACCGGCCACCATTGTGAAGGCACTTTGTCTGTTCCTTCCTGAAGGTAGTTGGCTACCGTAGCTGAAAGTTTCAAGGCCGCAGCCAGACCGATAAAAAATGCAATAAATGAAAATATTGCCATTATCAATCCTTTGGAGAAGCCTTTGAATACTGCCAGTATCAGCAGTATTACGAAAACAGCATCAATGGACATAACTGTTTTATTTGGCGAGAAGTGATTTGACAATTGCTGAAATGGTTTTGCCATCAGCCTTCCCTGCCAGTTGCTTATTGGCAGCACCCATCACTTTTCCCATCTCTGCCGGAGAACTCACTCCAAGGCTGGTAATAATTTCCTGTATCGCGGTATTTAGTTCCGCTTCCCCCATTTGCTTCGGCAGGTATTGTTCAATAATTTCAATTTCCTCTTTTTCTTTGATTGCCAGGTCAGCCCTGTTTTGCTGTGTAAAAATTTCCAGTGAATCCTTTCTGGATTTCACCAGTTTCTGCAGCATTTTAATTTCGTCTTCTTCAGTCAAACCGCCTTCTTTAGCGCCTTCTGAGGTTTTAGCCAGTAGTATAGCTGCTTTTATAGCTCTCAATCCTCTGAGACCCTTTTCATCCCTGGCCAACATCGCTTTTTTAATCTGATCGTTAACTGTAATCTCCAATGACATATTAAATAAATATATTTTAAAGTGAAAATCCTGCCAATAATGTACCCTATTTTACCGAAGGTTTACCGCCCTGCTCCACCTCGTTTTTCTGCAATTCTTTAAATCTGGCGTAAAATGACTTGGCAAATTTTTTCATGTCCTCCACCAATTCCTGTTGATGTGTTGCTCTTTCGAAAGTATCCGCCATCGTCATCAGGTTCTGATAATAAAAATCAGCCATTTCATCCATCATCATTTCCTTGGTCCATAAATCTATCCTCAAAGCGGCTTTTTCATTGCCATCCCAAAAGGAAACCATCATGGCTTTTGCAGCCTGTTTATCTGCCGAATTCGACTGAGTTGCATTCCAGGTGATTTTTTCAGGGATTTTCTTATTATCAAGTGCTACATCTATAGTTATCGTAGAAACGTTCATGCGATCTGGTTAATGGTAAAATGGCAAAGTTAAGGAATGCTGCCGCCATTCACTGCGTCTGATAGTATTTCTCTCACCCTTCTGGCAGATTTTTGCCAGCTGTATTGAGCAGCTTGAATCAGTCCTTTTTCAATCATCTTTGACCGGAGAGATTCATCCTTAAATATGAGCGCCATTTGCCTGGTGATATCATCGGCATTTAGGGGATCGAAATATATGGCAGCCTCTCCACCAGTTTCCGTTAGTGCGCTATTGCCCGAGCATAATACCGGTACACCACATTTCATGGCTTCTAAAACGGGCAATCCAAATCCTTCCCATAAAGAAGGATAAACCATTGCATACGCAGAGCCCGTCAATTCCACGAGTTCTTCAAATGGAAGATAACCGGTTAGCTTTACATCATTTCTAAATTTGAATGTGGACAGCGCATTTTGAAAAGCCTGATTTTTCCAGGCCATCCGCCCCGCTAATATCAGCTGCATATTAGTTTGCTGCCTCTTTTTAAAAGATGAAAATGCTTTCAGCAGCTGAATCAGATTTTTTCGGGGATGAATAGAACCGACATACAAAAAATATTCCTTTCCACCGGTATACTTTTCTTTAATCCGCTCCTTAACTTCTTCTGTTGCCGGGATAAACCTCGCATCAGCACTATTAGCCACAACTTCAATCTTGTGCCTGGTAAATGGATAATGCTTGATAATATCAGCTTTTGAAAACGCTGATACGGTTATAATCCTTTTTGCTTTTTTTAAAAAAGACGGAGTGTACATTTTGTAATAAAACTGCTGCGAAGCGGGTAAATAATTTGGATTATGAAGAAATGCCAGGTCGTGAACTACTACTACCTGGGGCACACTGGAATGCAATGAGCAAAATCCATCTGGCGATAGAAATACATCTGCTTTTAGTTTTCTGAGCAAAAAAGGAAGTCTTACATCGTACCAATATTTCCAGATTAAAGGATGCCGGGCGGCCGGCTTCAGAATAATCTGCTTTGTATTGGCAAGCTTATTTGCTTCATCAAATGACCCATCGAAAATCAAACTGAACTCATCATCGGGAAATTGCTCCGTAAGCGCCTGGCTTAAAGATCTTGTGTAATATCCATACCCTTCCTGATATGGATAGCCCTGAAACCTGGTGTTAATCGCAATCCTCATGTTTTCAACCGCTTATGAGCCAACTATAGATATTTCTTAATTGGATATGTTATTCATTAATAGTCACTGTATCATAATAAAGATCGCGTGATTTTGCTATAAAGTGATGCAAAAGGCTATAATCACTTGACATTGGCAAATGTGGTTTGTATTTTTATGCTGATATCCGAATCCATCTTTTGAATGTATTATCTGAATCCTTATGAAACAACTCTACACAACATTATTTTCCATTGCATTAATTGCCATGGGGATCTTCGATCCGGTTAAGTTATCCGCACAATGTAATTGTCCAAACGGCGATCCAATTGATTCCGTCATATACACCAGAAATCTTTCAGGCATTCTGCCATTTAACAGCAATGTCACTTTCCCACGGTTTGATCCTGCCATCGGCGCATTATCATGCGTTCGTATTTCAGGTAATGTTACTACCACGCTCACCATGGACCTGGTCAACAGGGATAATACTGCCCGTGTTAGTTATGAGATGTTTTATACGAGGGTTACCAGCTTAACAGGTCCCGGAATTTCTGTAAGTGCAAATGAAAATCGTATTTATGGACCTTACGATCTTGGTCAGGCAACTGTAGATCCCGACACTATGGTGGCCATAGGCCCGGATACTTTATTTAACAACAGGTTCATTACCCAACAGACCAGTAACACCGTACCGTATACAGGTGCGAGCGGAACTGTTTCGATTACCTACTACAATAATGGTAGCTATTTGATGACACAGGGTAATGATAATTTCGGTCTCAACGTAGCAGCATCCAGTGTGGTGGCGCTCCGGATGGTATATTACTGGTGCCCGAATATAGTTCTGCCTACTTCTATCAATAGCTTTTCGGTTGTCAGGAAAAACGGAATGGTCAATGTGTTATGGGCTTCCAACGACGAAATTCCTAATAATTCATACGTGGTGGAATATAGCACCGATGGTAAAAATTTTAAAGCGGTAACAGAAAGAAAATCTGCAGGAGACGGATCGGCCTATTATTCATATGAATTCGACCCTGCAGTGGCGGGGACTACCGGCAGGCTCTACTTCAGAATTCGTGAAGTAGATGAAAAAGGCAGAAAGCGATATACAGCCGTTAAAACCATTTCATTTACAGAGAATGGTAATCTTAACCCCGTGGTTTACCCTAACCCTGCCGTTAAAAATGTCACAATTCAGTTTGAAGCCCCTCAGAGCGGACCTATGGACATAGATCTCGTCAATGTTTCTGGTCAGATATTGGAACATCAAGCTCAAACAACCAATAAGTCATCAAATCTTACTATCAGCCTGCAAAAAAGGTATATAAAAGGTTTATACTGGCTAAGAGTCAGAAACAGGGAAACCGGCAATCAATCGGTAACCCGCCTCAGCCTGCAATGATTTTTGTTTTATCCCCGGTAAAAGGCCACCCATCACAGGGTGGCTTTTTTTGGCCAATCGCTGTATTATCAATATTCAATATTACATTTGTCCTTTACCAATTACAATTAATGGAGTACAATACAACAAGAAACCAACTGGTGATGCGTGAGTATGGAAGACATATTCAGAAGATGATTGATCATATTGTGACAATTGAGGACAGGGAAAGAAGGCAGAGAAATGCACATGCAGTGATTGAACTGATGGGATTTTTAAATCCGCATCTGAAAAATGTTGAGGATTTCAGGCATAAGTTATGGGACCATTTGTTTTTGATATCTGATTTCAAACTTGAGGTCGACAGCCCTTATCCGATTCCAACCAGGGAATCGCTGAAGGTAAAACCGAAGCCTCTTCCTTATCCGAAGCGTTACCCTAAATATTCTCATCTGGGTAAAAACCTGGAAACGGTAATTAACAAGGCATTAAAAGAAGAGCAGCCGGAAAAGCGTTCCGGATTTGCAAATGCCATCGCTTATTATATGAAGCTGGCATACAACAACTGGCATAAAGAATTGGTACACGACGATGCCATCCGCAGTGAGCTCAATTCAATAACACAAGGCCAGCTGGAATTCACCAACACCCCTTTTGTAAAGGCTTACCGCGAACGTGACGATAGGTTTACCAAACGTCCCAAAGGCGGCAACTTCCAGCAGAGAAGTGGCGGCAGTGGAGGTGGTGGCGGACTCCGCAACAATAATGGCAACAATAAAAACAGGCCGCCGCAGAAGTTCGGTAAAAAAAGATTTAAGTAATATCAATTCTTCCACCGCACAGACCCCTCAACATGCAGTCATTTGAAGTAATCGGCGGTAAAAGGCTGAAAGGGGAAATCACTCCCCAGGGAGCGAAAAACGAAGCATTACAAATCATCAGCGCTGTGCTGCTCACTTCAGATGAAGTGACGATCAGGAATATCCCGGATATACTTGACGTGAATTTGTTAATTGAACTCCTCGGCGATCTTGGAGTAAAAATCAACCGGACAGGCAGGCATACCTGCACTTTTACAGCTGATGACGTAGATATTGATTTTTTGCGCAGTGATGAATTCAAAATAAAAAGTGGTCGGCTACGCGGTTCCGTTATGATTGCAGGCCCACTGCTCGCGCGGTTCAGAAAAGCATTTATCCCAAAACCTGGCGGCGATAAAATTGGCCGCAGAAGACTAGATACTCATATTATTGGTTTTGAGAAATTAGGCGTGGAATTCATTTACCATGCAGAAGATGGATTTTTTCATCTTGAAGCACCACACCTGAAAGGCGCAGATTTAGTACTCGATGAACCTTCTGTTACAGGCACCGCAAATATTATACTTGCCGCAGTAATGGCTGAGGGCACTACTACAATATACAATGCAGCCTGTGAGCCTTATGTTCAGCAGTTGTGCAGAATGCTTAACCGGATGGGCGCGAAAATCAGCGGCATCAGCTCCAATCTTTTAACGATTGAAGGGGTAAGCCAGTTAGGGGGAACAGAACATTCGATGCTGCCCGATATGATTGAAGTGGGTTCATTTATCGGACTTGCTGCCATGACGCGCAGTGAAATCACTATCCGCAATGCCGGTATTCAGCACCTCGGCGTCATCCCGGAAAAGTTCAGACAGTTGGGCATCCAGATGGAGTTCAGAGGTGATGATATATATATTCCTGCGCAGGAAAAGTATGAAATTCAAACTTTTCTTGATGGTTCAGTATTGACAATTTATGATCATCCATGGCCAGGTTTTACGCCCGACTTGCTGAGCATTGTACTCGTAGTGGCTACGCAGGCCAAAGGTAGTGTGCTCATTCATCAGAAAATGTTTGAAAGCAGGTTGTTTTTTGTTGACAAACTTCTTGATATGGGTGCCCGCATAATACTTTGCGATCCGCATAGGGCAGCAGTAATTGGTTTGGAACGAGAGCAGCAACTGAGAGGCATCACCATGAGTAGTCCGGATATACGAGCTGGTGTGGCGTTGTTAATTGCCGCGCTCAGCGCCGAAGGAAAGAGTACTATTCAAAACATTGAACAGATCGACCGCGGGTATCAATATATCGATAAAAGACTTGAAGCGCTCGGCGCATCAATCAAAAGAATCAACAATTAACCATTTTACCAATATTGTTCAGCACCTCAGCTGATCAGTTTTTATAATTTTTGAAATTGGAGCAGCAGCAAAAAATTATCATCATCACTGCACCATCAGGTGCCGGAAAAACTTCAATTACAAAATTTCTGCTCAATGAAATGCCGGATCAACTTGCATTCTCAGTTTCAGCAACCACGCGTAAAGCCCGTCCCGATGAAGTAAATGGCAAGGATTACTTTTTCCTTTCATTAGAAGAGTTTCAGTATCATATCATGCAGAATAATTTTATTGAATGGGAGATGGTGTACGAGGGGAAATATTATGGGACACTAAAGTCTGAAATTCAAAGAATATGGAGCGACGGGAAATCACCATTGTTAGATATTGATGTAAAAGGTGCCATTCATATCCGTCAGCAATATCCTGAAAACTCATTGTCAGTATTTATAGAACCGCCTACCGTACAGGTTTTGAGAGAACGGCTACAGTCAAGGGGAACTGAGTCCGCAGAATCCCTGGAAGCCAGGGTAAACAAGGCAGCATATGAAATTACATTCAAAGATCAATTTGATTATGTTGTGGTTAATGACCAGTTGCCTAAAGCCTGCGGGGAAACTATGGAAAAAATTCAACAGTTTTTAACACGCTCATAACGTAAAAAACCCTCGTAAATCCTGCTCAGAGCTGTCGGCCCGTTTGCTTATATTTGTTGATATGGAACTCATCATTCTGATCGGTATAATCATCGCTTTTTTACTCCTTGGTTTTTTCGCCGGAGTAGAAGTGGCTTTTGTTTCTGCCAATAAGTTACCTATTGAATTAAAGAAAAAGCAGGGGCTTAAAAATGGAAGAATTTTATCAGAGTTCATGGACTCGCCGGCAAAGTTTATTGGTACCACATTGGTAGGTATCAATATCAGTATGGTTATTTATAGTTTGCTGATTGGTGATATCCTTACATCTTCCTGGGAGCTGGCCGAAAACAAATTAACTGATGACCTCGCACCTTATCTGCAATTTATAAGGATAGTATTCGAGACGCTTATCGCAACAGCATTCGCAATAATACTTTTGTTTTTTGCACGTGCGGTATTCAGGGCGAAAAATGATACGTTGCTTTTTTTCTTTACACCCCTCGTGAATTTTTTTTATGGGATGTTGTATCCTATCGCTTCCTCACTTGTATCATTATCTGAATGGATTTTGAAATTTATTTTTAATATCAGACTGTACGAAGATAAAGGAGCATTTAATCGTGTTGACTTAGAACAGTTCATTCAACAGTCGAGAGAAAACTCAGAGGATAACGCAGAATTAAATACTGATTTGTTTGAAGCGGCACTGTCATTACCTAACGTAAAAATCAGGCAGTGTTTGGTACCGCGCAAGGAAGTTGAGGCTGTTGATATCAAAACACCGATTGAAGAATTAAAGAAAAAGTTTATCGAGACAAAACTCAGTAAACTGGTGGTATACGATAATAACATAGATAATATCGCAGGATATGTCCATCAGTTGGGGTTGTTTAAAAGACCTGCTGATATCCATTCGATTTTATTACCGATTCCTGCGGTACCGGAAAGCATGAGCGCTTCAGATCTGATAAATAAATTCACAAAGGAGAGAAAAAGTATTGCTTGGGTGGTGGATGAATTTGGTGGCACATCAGGTATCATCACAATGGAAGACCTGCTTGAAGAAATTTTCGGTGAAATAAAAGACGAATATGATGTGGAAGAGTTCGTTGAAAAACAAATTGCAGATACTGAGTATATCTTCTCAGGAAGACTTGAGCTGGATTATCTGAATGAAAAATATAGTTTCGAATTACCTGTTAACGAATCTGAAACACTTTCGGGATATATTATCAATCAGCACGAAACAATTCCGCGTCAGCGCGAAAGAATTATCATTGGTGATCATGAGTTTGAAGTTTTGAATGTGAGTGAAACCAGAATCGAGACGGTGAAAATGAAAATTCTGCAATAAATTGTTTTACGCAACCTCCCTATTTTCACTGCATTATGTTTATTTGAGAAATTTTTAATTTAACAGAGTATAAATTCAAACCTGTACCTGTGGTTAATTACGTATGTATTAACTTTGACGCTCTTAAAACAGTAGCTCCTGGCAGACCAAGTATCAGATAGAAAGTCTTTTTTCCAACGAATCAGAGGTAAATCAGTTGAAGATGAAGCCGAAATGAGCTTTATCGATCACCTGGAAGCCCTGCGTTGGCATATCGTAAGATCGGTGTTGTTTGTAATGATTGCAGCCATCTCGCTGTTTGTATTTATTGACACCATCTTCTATACTGTTATTCTGGGACCCACCCGCAACGATTTTATCTCCTATAGAGCATTGTGTTCGCTCAGTCATTCTTTGGGAATGGGGGAATCTTTGTGCCTGCCGCCAATGAAAATGCAGCTTCAGGTAACCAGTGTGAGCGGTACTTTTATGTCGAGCCTGACTATCGCATTTATGGGAGCTATTGTACTGGCCGTTCCTTACCTCTGTTTTGAAGTATGGAAATTTGTTAAGCCTGCGCTGAAGCCAACAGAATTGAAATACACCAGGGGCGTAATCTTTTGGGTGAGCCTGTTTTTCTTTATTGGCGCCGCTTTTGGTTACTTTGTTATGGCCCCATTCACATTCAACTTCCTATCAAATTATACAATGGGTCCGGTGGGAATGCTTGATTACCGGCCAACGTTGTCTGATTACCTCGATACCCTGATTGATATTACACTTGGAGCCGGATTGGCCTTTGAATTGCCCATGGCTTCATGGTTATTATCTCAGATGGGTATACTAACGCCGGCATTTTTACGCACCTATCGCAAATACGCATATGTCGCTTTGCTGATGATCGCTGCGATTATCACTCCATCGCCTGATTGGGGAAGCCAGCTCGTGGTTGTTTTTCCGTTGGTCCTGCTATATGAAATTTCTATTCTGATCTCTGCGCGGGTAGCAAGGAAACAGGCTAAGAAAGCAGAAGAGTGGAGTTAGAAAGTAAATATTCCCAACAATTGCAAAACCGAATACGGGGATAAATAACTGTTAACACCAGAATAGGCATCTATTGTTTTATTTAGCTTTGCAGTTATAATCGTCAGCTATGCACAATCTACATACCCCTTTCAATATATTCATGCCCATTGCAATAGGATGCGACCACGCAGGATTTGATTACAAGGAAGAACTGGTAAAGTATCTGCAGGGCAAAGGGTTCAATGTTAAAGACTTTGGTACCTCGTCAAAAGAATCTGTGGATTATCCTGACTTTGCGCATGCTGTAGCCAGTGCGGTTGAAAATGGTGATTGTGGTTTTGGAATTTTACTTTGCGGCTCAGGAAATGGCGTTGCAATCACTGCTAACAAACATCAGAATATCAGGGCGGCAATATGCTGGAATCCACCGATTGCGCAACTTGCCCGTTCTCATAATAATGCTAATATAATTTGTATTCCTGCCAGGTACGTTAGTCTTGATCTCTCCCAGCACATGATCGATGCATTTATGGAGACCGAATTTGAAGGCGGCCGGCATGCAACACGCGTGGGTAAAATAGCCTGTGCCTGATCTCACAATTGCCACTGATGGATAATAATTGGAAGGCTTATGTTTTGCACATAAGTTTGCCTGCTTTTTAAATAAACATCATTCATACATGAAAAAACTATTTCTGTTCCTTGTTTTTGCCGGGGCTTTATCGGCACATGCTCAAAAGAAAGGCGTTAATCCCAAAACTTTCGCCGGAAGTATCACAGAGGCTGATCTGAAAAAACAGCTATATATTATTGCGGGTCCCGAAATGGAAGGCCGCGAAACTGCAACTGAAGGCCAGCGTAAAGCGGCATCCTACATAGAAGAACAGTTCAAATCATTTGGTTTATTGCCAGGCAACGGAAGCAGCTACCAGCTATCCTTCCCGGTTTATAAAGATTCTTTAATAGGAAGCAGGATCGTTGTAAACGGCCAGGAACTAGGGTTAAACCAGGATTTTCAGCCAATTGTACAGTTAAACAATAACAGTACACAATATTTTTCTGAGGTGGTTTTAGTGGGTCATGGTATCATTGACAGTGCCTATGATGATTACGGAAATGTTGATGTAAAAGGTAAAGCCGTTTTGGTTCTGGAAGGTGCTCCTGCCGGATTTAAATCCACCAAACAAGGTTTCATGTCTCCTGCGGGCAATTATGGAAAAATAATGAGCGCGCTTTCAAAAGGTGCGGCGGCCGTAATTATGGTTGGTCAGGGGTTTCCCCGCAAAGCGCCAGGCGGGGGAAATATGTATGTTGACCTTTATAAATCTGTTCAGATGCCGAATGTTTACCTAGTATCTGAAAAAGTTGCACAGCTGATTACTGGCGGGAATTGGACATCAGTTAAAGAAAAAAGTAAGAGAGAAAAAGTAGCGCCGGTTGTGTTAAAGGCAAATACGGAACTGGAATATCTCAAAAAGACAATCAAACTGGAAAGTACCAATGTGCTGGGAGTTATAGAAGGGACAGACAGAAAAGACGAGTGGCTGGTTCTTACTGCGCATTACGACCATTTGGGCAAAAGAGGCGATGTTATCTATTATGGAGCAGATGATGACGGATCAGGTACAGTTGGGGTAATAGAAATCGCTGAAGCATTTTCAAAAGCTAAAGCTGCCGGCAAAGGTCCCAGGAGAAGCATTCTTTTTATGACGGTGAGTGGAGAGGAAAAAGGTTTATGGGGTTCTGAATACTATTCGGAGAACCCAACATTGGCAATAGATAAAATTACAGCTAATCTGAATATTGATATGATTGGCCGTGTAGATACAGAAAGAACAAAACCGGACACGTTAAATTATATATATGTAGTTGGCGACGACAAGCTGAGTACTGAACTGAAGCCGATCAGCGAAGCCATGAACAGCAAGTATATCAAAATGACTTTGGACTATAAGTTTAATGATCCGAATGATACAGAAAGAATTTATTACCGTAGCGATCATTACAATTTTGCCAGAAAGGGAATTCCTATTATTTTTTATTATGATGGAATGTTGAAAGCGGATTATCATAAACCTACAGATACTCCTGATAAAATTAACTATCCATTGCTGGCAAAAAGAGCGCAGCTTGTATTTTACACTGCCTGGGAGATGGCAAACCGTGATGCCATGTTGAAAAGAGATTTGAAATTGCCTGATTAATATTTTTTTTGGCTGGCTTTTTATTTCAGGAAAATACATTCTGTTTACGGTGAAAACACATTGACTTTGTCTTCGAAATTTTCGAACTTCCCCAGGTGTCAGACACCTCGAAGCGTATTTTAGTCGGGGACCCTGCGAAGGTGTCTGACACCTAAGCATTAACAAAAGAGCCCTTTCATTTTTGATGAAAGGGCTCTTTTTATTTCAGGAAAATACATTCTGTTTATGGTGAAAACACGTTGACTTTGTGGCTGAAAATTTCGAACTTCCCCAGGTGTCAGACACCTCGAAGCGTATTTTAGTCGGGGACCCTGCGAAGGTGTCTGACACCTAAGCCACAATTTTTTTTTACCATCCAAGAATATAAGCAAAAATCAATGGTGCTACAATTGTAGCATCGCTTTCCACGATAAATTTAGGAGTGTCAATGCCAAGTTTACCCCAGGTTATTTTTTCATTGGGAACTGCGCCAGAATATGAACCGTATGAAGTTGTAGAGTCGCTGATCTGGCAGAAATAACTCCAGAACGGAACATCATGCCATTCGAGATCCTGGTACATCATGGGCACTACACAAATCGGAAAATCACCCGCAATTCCCCCGCCAATCTGAAAAAATCCAACCCCTTTGCCGCTACTGTTTTTTCTGTACCAATCGGCCAGGAAAACCATGTACTCAATACCACTCTTCATTGTGGTGGCTTTCATTTCCTGTTTAATAATATATGATGCAAAGATGTTACCCATTGTACTGTCTTCCCAACCCCCTACTATAATCGGAACATTCCTTTCTGCTGCGGCAATCATCCAGCTGTTAACCGGATCAATTTCATAATCAGCCTTCATCACTCCACTGTTCAGCAGCTGGTACATGTATTCATGAGGAAAATATCTTTCGCCTTTTGCATCGGCATCCTTCCATAAGTTCACAATATGTTTCTGAATTTTTCTAAACGCTTCTTCTTCCGGAATACAGGTATCCGTTACGCGATTCAAACCTTTTTCCAGCAGCGCCCATTCTTCCTGAGGTGTAAGATCGCGCCAGTTGGGTATGCGTTTGTAATGTGAATGCGCAACAAGATTCATAATATCTTCTTCCAGGTTCGCACCAGTACAGGAAATGATATCAACTTTTCCCTGGCGAATCATTTCTGCAAGCGACACACCAAGCTCGGCTGTACTCATGGCGCCTGCAAGGGTGATCATCATCTTGCCACCTTCAAGCAGGTGAGCTTCATATCCCCTGGCTGCGTCTACTAATGCAGCCGCGTTAAAATGACGGTAATGATGCTGTATAAATGCTGAAACCGGTCCTTTGTTCATGGTATTTTATTGAGGGGCACAAAAATAGGTAAAAACAGTGGTAACGGCCCAGGCAAAGCCTTATCGGAAAAGCAGGGCCTATACCTGAAAGCTGTGGTGTAAATTGCAAACAAATGAATTACCTCGCACATGCATACCTCTCCTTTGGTCATCCGGAGATTTTAACTGGCAATATGATCAGTGATTATGTAAAAGGCAAACGGAAATTCGACTATTCGCCTGCCATTCAATCTGGAATCGCCTTGCACCGTGCCATCGATCAATTTACTGATGATCATCCTGTGACACGTGAAGCAAAAATCCCTTTTAAAAAAGATTACCGTTTGTACAGCGGCGCATTTATCGATGTGGTATTCGACCATTTTCTCGCTACCGACTTAAATGAATTCAGCGAAGAAAAAGTCCTCCTGGATTTTACACAAGACACCTATAAAAAACTTGATCAGTATCAGCATGTGTTTCCCGATCGTTTTAGCCGGATGTTTCCTTACATGAAAGAACAAAACTGGCTGCTGAATTATCGCAATAACTGGGGATTGAAAAAGAGTTTTGAAGGATTGGTACATCGCGCTGCTTATATGTACGAGAGCCAAACAGCGTTTGAAATTTTTGAAGAGCGCTATGATATCTTAAAAAAACATTATCAGCAGTTTTTTCCGGAACTTAAATATTTCACCGAACAGAAGTTTGCTGAACTCAGTATTGATTTCTAACCTGGAAACTGTTTGAATCTTTCATGTGCTTCTTTTTCCAGCAACGCGCGATCATCGGGATGGGCAATATTGATCAGTGCCAGGGCCCGCTGCCTTAAGTTTTTACCAAAGAGATAAGCAACACCATATTCTGTAACAATATAATGTGCATGTGCCCTGGTTGTTACCACTCCTGCGCCGGGTTTCAGATATGGAACAACTCTTGAAATACCTTTAGCCGTTCGGGAAGCCATAGCTATAATCGGTTTGCCGCCATCAGACAAAGCTGCGCCCCGCATAAAATCCATTTGGCCGCCGACTCCTGAGTATTGGTAACTACCAATGGAGTCAGAACAAACCTGACCGGTAAGATCCACTTCCACACAACTGTTGATGGCAATAACTTTAGGATTTCGTCTGATCACATGCGGATCGTTAACATAATCTATATCCAAAAATGCAAATGCAGGATTGTCATTAACGTAATTGTATAACCGATGAGAACCTAATGCAAAGCCTGTCACTGTTTTATTGGGATGTATTGTTTTAAACTTGTTATTAATGATATCCTTATCAAACAGGTCAATTAATCCGTCGGAAAACATTTCTGTATGCACACCGAGATCTTTGTGATTACCCAAACATCGTAACACTGCATCCGGGATGGCGCCAATCCCTAATTGTAAAGTGCTTCTGTCTTCGATTAATTCCGCAATATATTTTCCGATTTTATTCTCTGCTTCTCCAATTTTTTCACTGAAACTCGCTGTCTGTAATGCATCATCACAATACACCATTGCGTGAAACCTGCTGGCGTGAATCATTCCATCACCATGTGTACGGGGAACATTTGGATTAACCTGTGCAATGACGTATTTGGCAGTATTAACAGCGCTTCGGGCAATATCAACAGAAACACCAAGGGAGCAGTAACCATGCTGATCTGGCAAGGATACATGCACAATAGCTACATCCAGCGGAAGAATTCTTTTCTTAAATAACTCTGGTATTTCACTTAAAAAAACAGGAATGTAATCGGCACGTCCCGCATTTACGGCTTCCCGTATAGAACCCGAAACAAACATGGAGTTAATATGAAAGTTTTTTTCATATTGCGGCTTACATATATCCAGTTCCCCATATACACTTATAGAAACGATTTCAACATTAGTAAGCCTTCTTGCCTGTTTGGCCAGTTCATTTACAAGATAAACAGGTGTTTGAGCGCTACCATGTATGAAAACCCTGTAACCTGATCTGATAACAGTAAGGGCCTCTTCCGCAGTGATATAATCAATTATTGGTCGCATTAAAGGATTGAATATGGTGAAAAGCGATTGGCAAATATACAAAACACGAAATGCTGATGGTTTATATCATCGTAATCAGCTAAAAAGTTATTTTTGTGTGCAGCAATTAATAACCAAATGAAAAGACTAATTCTTACACTTACCCTGATTTGTATTTTTTTGTTTTCTGCTCATGCACAAAACGGCCGGAATATTCCGGCAATTGATAAGTCGCCGATGGATATAAGTTATTACCCTGCAAATTATCCGGTGCAAAAAATTCAGGATCGTGTGTCTGAACCTTTGCTTGCAAGAATTCTTTACAGTCGCCCGCAAAGAAATGGCAGGAAGGTATTTGGAGAATTAATAGAATTTGGAACCGTATGGCGATTGGGAGCCAATGAAGCTACTGAACTCGATCTTTTTAAAGATACCAAACTGGGAAATACCAGAATAAAAAAAGGCCGTTATACACTTTTCGCTATTCCCATGCAAGACAAATGGACTTTTATAGTGAACAGGGATACAGATACATGGGGTGCTTTTAAATATGATGCTGCAAAAGATGTCGCGCGCATGGATGTCAGAGTCGAAATACAATCAGATCCGGTTGAGGATTTTACTATGATATTCGAAAAGGGCGATGGTTTACGCATCAATCTTGTTATATACTGGGACAATTATAAAGCAGTGGTGCCTTTTGTCTTTTAATTTAAAACTGTACTGTTACGTGCAAAGAAATTAGTTTATACCTGCAAATCATTTCACCAATCACATCTTCAAATTTTCAGTTATGTGTGGCATTGCAGGGATAATTTCATTTGCAGGAGAAAAAGTTGATGCCTCGCGGCTGCAAGCAATGAACAGCAGTCTTATTCATCGTGGACCTGTTAGCGGTAATATTTATCTTAATGATTCAATCACTCCATCAGTAGGATTAGCACACAGAAGACTTCCGATAATTGATTTATCTGATCGCGGTATACAGCCCATGATGTATAATGATCGATATCATATTACACACAATGGTGAAATATTTAATTATGCGGAGATCAGAGAAAAACTAATTGATACAGGTCAAAATTTTTCAACAGCAACCGATACTGAAATTATTGTAGCGGCTTATCACTATTATGGCAAAGAATGTTTGCAGCATTTTGATGGAATGTTTTCGTTTGCCATTTGGGATACTAAAGAAAATGAACTGTTTTGCGCCCGTGATCGATTTGGAGAGAAACCATTTTATTATCATTATAGTGAAATAAAAAAGGAATTTGTTTTTGCATCGGAAATGAAAGCGTTATGGGCGGCCGGTATTCCTAAAAAAGCCGATCACCAGTTTCTATTTCAGTTTATTACTACCGGCAAGCCATGGATTATGCATCAGCCTGATCGTTCAGGGTACGAAGAGATTTACCAATTACCACCCGCGCATTTTCTTCATTGGAAGTTGGGCGACAATTCACCTGTAGTTGAAATGTATTTTGACATTGATAAAACTGCAGTTAATAACACAACAATTGAGCAAGCTGTAACAAAATTTTCTACATTGTTTCATTCATCAGTTTGGCGCAGGTTGAGGAGTGATGTACCTGTTGGCACCAGTATGAGCGGTGGTTTGGATAGTTCAGCGATCATTGCTGCGTGCAGCCAGCTGCAGCATTCCAATTATACACACGAGGGCTTCAGTGCTGTATTTCCTGGATTTGAAAAAGATGAACAAAAATATATTCAGACCGTAGCAAGCCAGTTTTCGATCACAGAAAATTTGATTGCTCCTGACGCTGATGGTTTGGCTGCTGACATCGAAAAGTTATTTTATCACCAGGAAGTTCCATTTAGTTCTGCTAGTGTTTATGCGCAATACAAAGTATTTGAACTTGCATTTCAAAACAATATTACCGTTTTGCTTGACGGGCAGGGCGCTGATGAAATTGCAGGCGGTTACCCACGGTATACTCATTGGTATCTCCAGGAAAGATTTAATAATCTTTCGTACAATGAAGTACAAAAAGAGGCGGCCTTGCTGAAGGAAAATGGTTTTCTGAAAGAATGGGGTTACAAAAATTTTATCGCTGCTAAACTGCCGGGTCTCACAGCATTATTGCTGGAAAGAAGATTGTCTGCCGGGCAGCAATCCTATCAACAGTTACATCCTCAATTCAGGGAATCTTATTACGACAGGAAACTCATTTACAAACCTGCAATAGATACTTTAAATGATGTTTTATACAATGATACCATGCATGGTGGTTTGAAAGAATTACTTCATTATGCGGATAGAAATTCGATGGCTTTCGGCCGCGAAGTAAGACTTCCATTTTTACAGCATGACTTGGTGTCATATTTGTTTTCTTTGCCTTCAGATTTGAAATTCAGAAATGGGTTCACGAAATGGATTATCAGGAAATCATTTGAAAAAGTTTTACCTGAACAGATGGTGTGGCGCAAGTCAAAAATTGGATTTGAACCCCCGCAGAAAGACTGGATGCAAAACGAAAATGTGAAAAAACAAATAATGGAATCGAAGAAGATTCTGGTAGATAAGAAAATTTTAAAGGCAGGTAGTCTTCACAAAGAGATTTCACCTTCATCGGCATATGATTTGAAAAGCGCCGATTGGCGTTTTTGGATGGCAGGGCTAATGGTTAGAGAATAATTATAAATGGCTGCAAGGTTAACAAAGCCGTAATTTTGAACGGTTGGTCACAACGATCGACATTTTACTTAAGAAGAAAACAATGAAGCAGGCAACAAAATTTATACATGCAGGTGCGCATCCAGATCCGTCTACCGGCGCAATTATGACACCGATTTACCAAACTTCCACTTATGTGCAGGAAGCACCGGGAAAAAATAAGGGATTTGAATATGCACGCTCGCAAAACCCAACCCGGCAGGCACTTGAAGAAGCGCTGGCTATCATCGAAAATGGAAAATTTGGGCTTGCATTTGGCAGCGGGGTAGCCGCCACAGATGCAGTGATTAAACTTCTATCGCCTGGCGATGAAGTAATTGCTTCTAATGATTTATACGGCGGGAGCTACAGATTGTTTACCAAAGTGTTTGAAAAGTTTGGTATCAAATTTCACTACGTAAACATGACTGATGCAAATAATATCGCATCATTGATAAACGACAGAACCAAACTGGTTTGGGTAGAAACGCCAACCAATCCTCTAATGAATATCACTGATATTAAAGCGATTGCAGCATATACAAATCCGAGGAAAATTATTCTTTGTGTTGATAATACATTTGCTTCACCATATCTGCAAAATCCACTTGATTTAGGTGCTGATCTTGTAATGCATTCCTCCACCAAATATCTTGGCGGGCACAGCGATGTGATTCAGGGTGCTTTAGTTATGAATGACCAGGGATTGCGCGATCAGTTATATTTTTTGCAAAAAAGTTGCGGAGCTGTACCCGGTCCTATGGATTGTTTTCTTGTTTTAAGAGGAATAAAAACTTTACATGTGCGAATGCAGCGGCATTGTGAAAACGGAAGAAAAATAGCACACTTTCTACGCAATCATGCTGCCATTCAAAAAGTGTATTGGCCTGGGTTTGAAGACCATCCCAATCATGATGTGGCAGCGGCACAGATGAGAGATTATGGTGGCATGATCAGTTTTGAATTAAAAGATCAGCGGATGGAAGCTGCGCTAAAAGTATTGTCTTCCACAAAGGTTTTTTCGCTGGCCGAAAGTTTGGGTGGTGTGGAATCATTAATTAATCACCCGGCAAGTATGACGCATGCTTCTATACCACGTGAGGAGCGATTAAAAAATGGATTAAGTGATACGCTGATCAGGTTGAGTGTAGGCATTGAAGATGCTGACGACCTGATTGAAGATTTAACTAATGCTTTGCAATAATGAGATTCATTTGTTAATCGGGTATGATCTCAGAGGCCTTGTTTACTTAATTCTTCTTTGATTATACTTCTTCTGTGAATATTTATCGGGCCGGAAAGTGCCCGGGTTTTTTGTAGAAATCACACCGGATTTGAGCGGGAAAAATACCAGATATTTAAGATGATCTGTACATGGAATTCATTGATGGACATATGACATTTATGAAAAATCATGTCTATGCTCCCTTACAAAAACCCCGGGCCATACACGCCCGATGAATTGCGCACCGAAAATGACATTCTCAAAATGAAACTCATGCTGGAGTATGGGGCAAGTTTTGGAAGCGTTCCGGGTGGTCAGGATATTGATCCGGAAATTGAAAACCATTTTCTCAACAACGTATTGGAATTCGAAAAGCAGTCTGCAGAAGGCAGATTGGTAACAGTAGGAGAAATTATTGGCAATCATCAATTTCCTCCCGCTGCAGAACTAAAAGATGGCGAGATCCAGGACGCCATTAAAGCAATGCAAAAGAAGTTAAACGAAAACGGAATTGCGGTATCGGTACTAAGCCCCAACATCAGTGGCCGGGAGCTGTACAGATTTATGACGGAAGAATTGCCTGCTGTGGAAATGTTTGATCATTTCAGTCCGGGTATGTATTGTTTTATTTATGATGAGTTTCATCCTGACCCGTACTATGAAAATGAAAATACGGCGGTGAATTATTGCATCCAGCATATCCTCCGCAAACAGGAATGGTTTATGTTATTTGATGCTGCTGAAAAGCTCAACTTCAACCAGCATGAAGGGCTCACTGCAAATCAGTTTTCGGAACTGATGAAAAAATTCAGGAGCCATTATACGGAGATCAACAGTTTATGTATCGAATCCACGAAAACAACTATACGTGACAGGTACTGTGTTGTACAGGGCTACCATGAAACGGGCTTATGTACTGAAGAGCAGTGCCATATCATGAAGGGAAACTGGGAAGTGGAATTTATGATGGGCGACGGTCATCAGTGGTTGGTTACCTCAATAAAAATGGAAGGAATTTCTTTTTGATTTTGTACCCAAAGATGCCTGGCTGAATAATCGGCCAGGCATCTTTTAAGATAATCAACAAATATTATCAGCTTAAAAGGCTTCTTTATTATATTGCAGAAACCCTTCTGCATGACAAGTTTGCAACCTCAACGCTATCTCGCATTAGATGTACTTCGAGGAATGACGGTGTGTTTCATGATCATTGTAAACAACCAGGGATCTAGCGCCACTCCTTTTGGTCCATTTGAACATGCTGAATGGCATGGATTCACGCCGACAGATTTAGTTTTTCCAACCTTTTTGTTTGTTGTGGGAAATGCGATGGCATTTTCAATGTACAAGTTTGAATCGATGCCGAACAGCCAGGTATTGATGAAGATACTGAAACGCACGATTATAATATTTCTCCTCGGATACCTGATGTATTGGTTTCCATTTTTTCATAAAAGCGCAGAAGGATCATGGGAGTTAGCTCCCATCAGTCATACGCGTATCCTCGGTGTTTTGCAGAGAATTGCATTATGTTATGCAATGGCTGCATTGATGATTCGGTATTTATCAGAAAGAACAGTAAAGGCTGTAGGCATAATCATATTGCTGGGCTACTGGTTGGTGATGTATATTGGTGGAGACTATACCATGACTGGCAACTTCGGTATGCCGGTTGATAAATGGCTGTTGGGCGAAAATCACATGTATCGTGGTGAAGGATTTGCTTTTGAACCGGAAGGAGTATTGAGTACATTGCCTTCGGTCGTGAATGTACTGATCGGATATTATGCAGGAATGTTTATCCGGAAAAGGGGCAACGATGAAGGCACAATTTTAAGATTGTTACTGGTTGGTGCGGTGCTGATGACTATTGCATATTTCTGGCATTCGCTATTTCCTATTAATAAAAAGTTGTGGACGAGCTCATTTGTTTTGTATACCTGCGGACTCGATCTTTTGATATTAGGCACGTTGATTTTTATCATTGAAATTAAAAACAAAAGAAACTGGACCTGGTTTTTCCAGGTATTTGGGAAAAATCCATTGTTTATCTATTTGCTTGCGGATCTTGTTGCCACGCTCTTATACACCATTACTATAAGCAACGGTCAAACGCTTAGTCGGGCAATCAATCACTCCTTTTTTCAAAAACTTACTCCCGGGCCGCTCGGCTCCCTTCTTTTTTCACTTACCCTGATGTTGTTGTGCTGGGCAGTAGGTTGGTGGATGGATAAGAGAAAGATTTACGTTAGAGTCTGAAAAAAGTACGAAGTACGAAATGTGAAGTGGGAAGTTAACAGCCAATACACAGTAGGTAGAGAGTAGACGGTAGACAGTAGAGAACAGCCAATACAAGTAAGCAGTAAGCAGTAAGCAGAGAACAGCCAATACAAAGAGTGTTAGCTTTTACAATTCAAAACAATTTTACTTAATCGGGCAAAATATACCAGGGATAGGTAACGCCATCGAAAAAAGTACGAAGTACGAATGTGAAGTGGGAAGTTAACAGCCAATACACAGTAGGTAGAGAGTAGACTGTAGACAGTAGAGAACAGCCATTTTCCTGATGTTATCTTTTTTACAATTCCAATCAAAATTACACACTCGGACTGCCCGCCCTGAAAGGGCGAAATGTCTCAGCGATGGGCAATGCCCATCGAATCAAATGCGAAGTACGAAATGTGAAGTGGGGAGTAAGCAGCCAAAGGCATGTACGAAGTGCGCAGAAATAATCAACGGCTAATGCACATGGCTGTTATGTCCCGGCAGGGACAGCTGGTGGGTAGATGAATAGCCAAAACAGTGTTGGCAGATCATAGGTAGGCAGTAGAGAACAGCCAATATATAAGAGAGTTGCCATACCTGCAATTCAATTAAAATTTGCTTATTAGGGTTGCTCGCCCTGAAGAGGAGTTTGGAATATAGTGAGGGGTGAAACCCCTCGAATGAGAAAGTTGACAAACGTTGGTCCATGAAAAAACTGACACCACATCCATCACCCATTTCATTAGCAATACTGCACCGTAGCGAGCCCTGAAAGTGCGGTAAGAATATAGCGAGGGGTGAAACCCCTCGAAAAAAGTACGAAATACGAAGTATGAAGTAAAAAAGTCCAGGTGAATTTTTTCTAATAAATGTTCATTTTAAAACGTACTGATATATTTTACTTTACCTTTCTGCGCCGCGATTACTTTCGAATGCCCTCACGTTAGAGCGGGAAAGAAGTGCGAAATGCAAAGGGAAGGAATATTTATAATTCTCTGAAAAATCAACCCAATGCAGGCAGTGCTTCATACTCATAATTTTCCATCGGATCTTCTGACTCGCGGAAATTTTTAGTGACGGTATAAGCCGACATTTCCTTCGCTGGATATTGGTATGTGGCCAGCTCCCTGACGCGTTGTTCAGGTATTCCATCCTGAATCCATTCCCAGGCAAGCTCGTCAGGTAAAATCAATGGCATCCTTTTTTTCTTATTATGAATCTGCGCCATTAATGAATTGGCTGAAGTGGTGACGATAGAAAAGGTTTCCATCATTTCGCCGGTTTCCTGATCGGTCCAGGGTTGCCAGATACCTGCCATGAAAAAATACTCTTTGTCTTTAAGTGAAATATGATATGGATAGGCGACGTCTTTTTTGGTCCCCGGAACAATATAGTGTCTCCATTCATAAAACCCGGAGGATAATACCAGGCATCTTCTTTTTAATGCCGCCTGTTTGTAAGAAACTTTCTCAAACATTTCTTCGCCAATGGCATTCAACGTATTTCTCGGAGGATCTTTTTTCCCGGTTTTTGGATTGAGTCCGCCTTTACGGAAATGTTCAAGTTCGGCTGCATTTTTAATGTAAAATGGAATCAGTTCCCAATGCATCATCACAAGCTCAAAATCTTTGCCGCCATCAACAGCTTTAATCACCGGCCACTGATCAAAAGCAAAGCCACTCTGCATAGGGCGTTGCAGGTTTATATGATATTGATCGATTTCTTTCTCAATTTTATTAAGCTTTATATGGTCCGCCCTTTTCACCAGAATGCCGTTATAAAAACACATAATGTAAAGTCAAATTTTATTATGAAAAACAATTTAATTGTCGCTGAACTAAGAGAAAATTCAACTTCTTAGCGGTGCTTTTTTGAACCACATCCTCCTCCGTTGCACTTCGGCGGACAGGTAGTCACATAAGAAAATACAAAAAATATTCTATGTGCTCTCGGCGCCTACGTTGTGGATGTTCCTTTGGAGGCCATCCCACAAAAGCAGTAAGAATTTTCCAATCCGCTTCTTAATTCAGCGACATTGAAAAACAATTCACCATTTAAATCTGCGAGTTAAATTACAATTTTTTGATCGCTTGAAAGCAAGGTTAACAACTGCTAAGCATATAGAATTAACCCCTTTGGATTTATTTACATTTGTGGTATGACTGACGAACATTTCATGAAGCTTGCCCTGCGTGAAGCGGAACGGGCTTTGGATGAAGGGGAAGTGCCGGTAGGGGCAATTGTGGTGATCAATAACCAGGTTATCAGCAGGGGCTATAACATGGTGGAAAAATTGAAAGACCCTACTGCACATGCTGAAATGATTGCACTGACCTCTGCATTTAATCACCTGGGCGCGAAATATCTCCCCGATGCTACACTTTATATTACCGTGGAGCCCTGTTTAATGTGCGCCGGTGCAATTTATTGGGGAAAGCTCTCGAGGATTGTATGGGGAGCGGACGATGAAAAAAATGGTTATGCGCGAACAACGGCGGGAAATTGGCCGTTTCATCAAAAAGCTACCATTGAAAAGGGGATAATGAAAGAAGACTGTGCATTATTGATGAAGGATTTTTTCAGATCAAAACGTTGACTTCATCTCAGATAGTGGCAAATCGGCCAAGATATCACGGGGTATGATTTTGTTATGGTTATTCCAGATCTTTTAAAATGTGAAAGTTCAAGGAATCAGCGGCTTAATAACAACATATTCATTTTAAATTGATTTTGTTAGCCGCTGAGCCGTTATTTTTGCAACCTGATATTTTGTTATTCATCATAGATAAATCATAAAAATATGCCATTTACATTAGCTGCATTGCCGTATGCTCACGACGCTCTTGAGCCACATATAGACACTCAAACCATGCAGATCCATCATGGTAAACACCACCAGGCTTATGTTGACAACCTCAATAAAGCAGTTGCCGGTACGCCAAATGAAAATAAAACGATCGAAGAACTGGTAGCAGTTGCCGGCACTATTTCGCCTGCAGTACGTAACAATGGCGGTGGCCACTGGAACCATACTTTTTTCTGGGAAAGCCTGGCTCCAAAAGCAGGCGGGGCTCCATCGGGAGCGCTGGCTGATGCTATCAATACCGCTTTTGGTTCTTTCGATGCTTTCAAAGAAAAATTTAATAATGCAGGTATGACCCGTTTCGGCAGCGGTTGGGCATGGCTGATAGTAAAGGATGGCAAATTGGAAGTAACATCTACTCCTAACCAGGACAATCCATTGATGGATGTTGCCGATGTAAAAGGAACTCCTTTGCTCGGGGCAGACGTTTGGGAACATGCCTACTATCTTAAATATCAGAACCGCCGTGCAGATTATCTTGCTGCATTCTGGAGCGTGGTAAACTGGAATAAAGTTGCAGAAAGGTTTTCCGGTAAATAAGAACCTGAAAAAAAAAATTAAACCCGCAGCGATTAATCCTGCGGGTTTTCATTTTATATACATAGCCTGCAAAAACTATCGGAATTAAGGGTAAAGCGGAAATACATTTACCACAACCGGCTCTTCCTCCAGGGAAGTAGATTTTAACAATACAAGATTGTACGCGAGGAAATTGGCATGATAATCAAGTTTTGCATAATCCTTAATTTTAGAATGATCAAAGCCCGGTTGCAACTGGTCGGCCAATTTGCATACCGGCCTTGATGACCATTCCACTTCACCATACCCATTCAAAAAAATATAATTATCAATTACTCTTAATTTACTGATCAACCTGAAAAATGGCTGATGATCCTGGATGCGCAGGTATAAAACATGAGGAGGTACACTTCCGAAATTATTCATCGTTACCACAAACCGGCTTTCGGCATTACAAATCCGCTGAATCCATCTGATGATTGTTTCTTCCATCTCTTCACGGGCATAAAATGAGCCTAATTCAATATGTGCTTTACTATGAATTTTCAGTTCGGCCGGGAAAATTTCTTTCAACTTTTTGGTGAGTAGTTTAACTGCTGCGCCGGTTTCCCCTTCAGGATACATTACTAACTGATAAGACGTGAAAGCCTTATCCGCATTGCCTCTTATGCTGACCAGGGGTAACTCAGCCTTTTTTAGCCATCCGGTCGCTGGTACTGCTTTTGCCACTGCTTCCATCGTAAATAAATTTTCGGGTGATCAATTATTTAGTATAAATTTACTAAAGATTTTAGTAAGTAAAAAATTCTTTTTTTATGAATGGGGAAATTATTTATGAAGCCACCTATAAAGGCACAAAAGAATTCACGCAGCAGCAGGTACACACCGCTAACGCCACGGGTTTTGGGGCAGCTGCTGATGACTACGCGGAAAGAGGAATAGATTTAAATGAGCAGCTGATCAGAAATAAACCGGCGACTTTTTTCATGCGGGTTTCGGGAGAGGCAATGATCGGGGCAGGAATATTTGATGGTGATGTAGTGATTGTTGACAGGAGTATCACTGCGCATTCAGGTAAGGTAATTATCGCCACGCTGAATGGAGAAATGTTGATCCGGCGTTTCGAAAAAACATTTAATAAAATCAGGCTGATTCCCGAAACAGATAAGCTGGCTCCAATAGAAATAGATCCCTACGGCGAATTTTCTATCTGGGGAGTGGTGACGTATGTCATTCACGCGGTGTAATTATTTTGGTGAGTGTGACTAAACGAAATTGAAATGTATGCGATCGTAGATTGTAATAGTTTTTATTGTACTTGCGAAAGACTTTTCAGGCCTGATTTGTGGCAGAAGCCGGTTGTGGTATTGAGTAATAATGATGGGTGCATCATTTCCAGAACAGACGAGGCCAGAAAGGTGGGCGTGGGAATGGCGGTTCCTTATTATCAATGCCGGGAAATCATGGAGAAAAATGAGGTTGCCGTATTTTCTTCTAACTATAATCTCTATGGAGAACTGAGTAGAAGAGTAATGGAAACACTATCCATACTGGTGAATGATAGCAGTTGCAACAGGGTGGAGGTATATTCTGTAGATGAAGCATTTATAAACCTTGATCATCTTCCACCTTCATCAGTTGCTGCCTTTGCAAAAACCTTGAAGGATACAGTTGAACAATGGACCGGTATTCGGGTATCCGTTGGGGTGGCACCAACAAAAGTATTAAGCAAAGTGGCAAACCGGCTGTCGAAGAAAAATAAAGATTCAACAAATGGTGTAATGGTACTGGATACGGACGAGAAAATCAGGGAGGCACTTGAATCGACGGATGTTGGTGATATCTGGGGTGTGGGGGGCAGGTATGGTAAGAAATTGAGGGATCAGTTCGGAATAGTTAATGCTTATCAGCTGAAACATGTTCCGGTGGAATGGGCAAGAAAGGAACTGGGTGGGGTGGTAGGTGTGAGATTAATCAGAGAGCTCTCCGGCGACCCATGTATCGATATGAAAGATCCGTTAGAGAAGAAAAAAATGATAGCCACTACCCGGATGTTTGGTAAAGCGGTTTACACTTTGCAGCCGCTCAAAGAAGCCGTTGCAACCTTTGTATCAAGGGCTGCTGAAAAATTGAGAAGGCAAAATTCTGCTGCTGGGACCATTGATGTATTTGTAGTCACTAACGGATCGGGCGATGAAAAGTATTCCTATAATCCCAAATCCGATCATCGATATTTCATACTTCCGATGGCCTCCTCGCAAACGGATCGGTTGATCGCCTATGCAATGCCGCTGATTGAAAAACTGTTCCGGCCTGGGATGAAATATTTAAAGGCGGGTGTCATTCTTGGTGGAATTGTACCTGAAGCGGAAGTGCAGGGGAATTTGTTTACTGATACAAAGACTCCGCCGGCAAAAGGGTTGATGGAAGTACTGGATAATCTGAATTTCAGTATGCGCGGCGATGTAGTCCGGTTTGGCGCAACGGGTCTCACAAGGAACTGGAAGATGCGCCAGGAACTGCGAAGTCAACGGTATACCACAAGATGGGAGGAATTGTTTGTAGTGAAATAGACGTTAAACAGCCGTTGCAGGTTTCTGGTTAAACAGCCAATACAGGTTATAAGTTTTATGTTTTAGGTAAATACAACAAAGTCGATACATACATTTTTTGTGGACTTGTGACTTCCGACTGTCGGCTAATGACTTCTATTTGGCCACAGAGATAAGCGGAGGTATTGAGTTGAAGGGAGAGTCGTTGTATTGGCTGTTTCTCTGCTTACCTCAACACCTCCGTTTAACCCCGTGGCCGGGAAAAGTTTCCAGTAGTAGTTTTTAAGTTTTAAGTGTCACAACGCAACTGAAAAAGTAAATCTAAATGCTTGGCCACAGAGAGCCACAGAGGAACAAAGGACACAGAGGAACAGCCAATACAGTTATACGTTTTACGTAAACAGCCAATCTAAATTTTTGAACACAGAGGGCCGCAAAGGAACAGAGGACACAGAGGAACAGCCTATTCAGTTGTACAGAATAAGTCAATCAGCGAGACATTGATTAAAAGCAGTATGTCGAAGAACGCTGTTTTTAGTAGCGGCAAGGCATGCCTTGCCGCTACTAAAACGGACAGCCATAGCAGTTGTACAGAAATGTGTTGTGGTGTTACGTAGAACGTATAACCTAAAACGTATAACTGTATTGGCTGTTTGCCTATTCCTACTGCCTATTCCTACTGCCTACTGCCTGTTTCTCAGTCGGTATTTTACCTTATAAGTCTTCGTATGATCCGGTTCTAAAATCGTCAGGCCCATTTTATTATTGAATGCATCCGGCGCTGCGCTAAGATTCTCAATAGCGATGCTTTTGCGGTCATCAGGGATATACAATTGCAGATAGGGATAAGATGAGTCTGGAAGAAAATCAATGCTGACACCACTTTCGGGATCGTGCAAAGTGCATAGCGGTTGATTTTGAGTAAAATCAAGCACGTAACCATTGTCCAGAGGAATATCGCCAATAGGTATTCCATGATACCACCGGTCGTCGTGAATAGTCTTGCCCGTGGGTATCAGTTCGGTGTTGTATTCGAGCTGAGTATCTGAGCTAACCCGCAGAACCAGGTTGTTGACCTTTCCGCCAAACCCAAAGTATGGGTGCCATCCATCTGCCACAGGAAGTAGCTCACTGCTGCGGTTATGAATGGCAGTTACAATGCCGAGAATATTATCTTCTTCAAGCCTGTAGCGAACATAACATTCGTATGAAAAAGGATATCCCTGGTTGCCAGGTGGAAAAACGTATCTCAATTCCACCTCTGCATAATGTATATTGAATGCTTCTTCGACAACTTTAAAAGGAGCATCATAAATAAGACCGTGAAGGGCACTGCCATTAAGCGAAAATTTATCCAGCAGATAATCTTTGCCCTGCCATGAATATTTTGAGTGATTGATGCGGCACACAAAGGGCGACAATTTCGCACTTTTGAAACCCATTTCTTTGGTAGTCTGCCAATGTGAAAATGAGTCGAAACCGTCGATAACCTGCACTTCCATTCCATCTTCGGTTATATTGAACGCATTTAAAATGGCTCCGCATTGGGGGATGATATTTGCGAAAGTGCCAGTTGAATGATCCTTTAACTGTACAATTTCAAACCCGTTCTCTTGAAAATGATTTACAGCAAATCGCATGGGAAAGTATTCAGGTTCCGAACTTAAGTATAATTCGGATAATTGCTAATAACTATTCCCGCTTAAAAAAATTGAGGATAGGAATAATGGCAAGTGTGGATAATCTTCCATGGTTTTACGGTCTCGTCTGAAAACTGCTGAGTTTTTATCTACAAATTCTGGCAAAAGTTATTCTACCGGCAGCTTAGTATTCTTTTCATTACTGCTGATAAATTCAGCCAGTTCCTTGTGTTGCCTGTATGCTTCTATGCCGAGTGCAATTACAATTCCTATTAGTATGATCCACATAAAATATCATTTTTTCGGTTCGGATACCTTACATATACATACGACGCGCCAGAATGCTCCGGGTTTGTTAAAAGAACCTAAATTTTGAAATATTTGGGAAGAAAGGACATTTTAAAGTATGAGGTACGAAGTGCGACGGAGGAAGTGAACAGCCGATACAGGTTGTAAATTTTAAGTTGCACAATTGATGTAAACAAGCCGATACAGTGATTCTTCGAATGCTTTAGCAGTTCCCTGCTGCCTATTGTCTTCTGTTTCATGTTTGTTGCAGTAGCGGGAAGGCAAGCCATGACGGGAAATGAAAAAACCAAAAAAGGTTTTAATTT
>JANPJC010000163.1:0-6855 GCA_031425315.1 Chitinophagales bacterium | reverse complement strand
CACAAGATTTTCACCATAACAACCCGCAGGTGTTTGAAAACCCGGTTTGAAAGATCCGTTTAAAATTTTTGCAGCTACAATCAATGCGCCCACCGCTGTGAGTTGATAAGACTCTGGTCCTTCCAGTTGAGCTTCTTCAGTTTTACCTTCCCGGTTTTTCACCTGTGCCCAGATCAGACTTTTACCTTTTTCAAGCATCTGTTTATCAGGGCCCGCTGGTGCCTGGCTTATTTTTTTGCGAAGAATATTTCTAATTATTTCAGTCCTCAATAACCAATTGAAAAGCCCCTGAAATTTCATCAAATTATAAATCTTCTTTGGCATCGCTGTAAAAGTTTCAATATCCGGAATGCCCGTCGTGTAATAGGCAGTATACAGGTCTCCCCATGGGATGCTGATGACAAACAATTCTTTCGATTTAAACCTCACATTAATTCCTTTTTCACCAAGCGCCGTTTTGATGATCATCCCATTTTCTCGTTTTGCTCCGCCTTCGCCCAGTTTTCCTGCGACTGTCATTGCGGTTCCATGTGAAATACGACTTCCTGTATTAGCGAATGCAATTTGTAAAGACACTGCATCCGGCATCTTATTTTTAAGATATAATGCAAGGCAATCAGTCGGTAATACATCAAAACCCACACCTGGTAATAACATGATATTTGAAGCCTTTGCGTTTTCGTCGAATGCGTGAATCAGTTCAAAACAGGAGATATCACCATTAATGTCTGTATAATGTACACCGTTCCTGATACAGGCCTGAACCATCGGCATTGCAGTATGAATAAATGGGCCGGCTGCATGAACAACCAGTTTTGTTTGGCGAACAGCAGCTTCGAGTGCTTCACTGTCTTCGAGAGAAAATGCACGGTAATTAAATCCTGTTTGAGCAGAAAGTGCCTGGAGCTTACTTTCGTCTCTACCCGCCAATATGGGTTGAAGACCGTGCTCAGCCGCCATTTTTGCAATGAGCTGTCCGGTGTAACCGTAAGCGCCATACAGAAGAAAAGTCTTGATAATCATTTAGTTAGAGATGTTAATAACTATGTATATTTTATAAATAAGGGTTTTTGGGCATAAAACCTTATCTTCACGCAAATTTTAATGATATGACAAGTGAACAGATTGAAAAATTCCTTGAGCCTAAACTCCTGGATAAACACCCTGTAAAGATCAGCTTTAAAACACGTAATGCTGTCAGCGGGATATTTATTCTTACCAATGATTACAATGACCTTAAATCAAAAAATTTCTGGCGTGTGGTAAGTGAAACCAACATCATTGAGTGGCAGAAGACAAAGGACAATAACCTGGCCCGTATTTTCAATGGCGCTGAGTTTACCCGTTTGGCCGAAGCATCTAAGAACTAGTTATAGATTTGAAGTTATAGGTTGTTATCAGCCTTAACATGTGAAAAGAAATGAAGTTAACTACGATAATTTAATCCTGATACCGGAGATAATTGTAAAAGCCCCTTAACGGGGCTTTTTTCATGAATAGCATTAAATCAAGTGCGAAGTACAAAGTGCGAAGTGCGAAGTCTCTAGGCAAGCCTGCTATTTTCCCTGTTTATACTTAGTATTTTAATTTACATTATCAGTATTGGCTGTTCCCTGCTACTGCTTACTGCTCACTGCTTACTGCTCACTTCTCACTTTCATCGGCTGTTCTCTACCGTCTACTGTCTATCGTCTACCGTCTAAAGTTCCACTTCCATATAACTACTCACCGGCTCGCAGGTACAAATCAGGTTCCGGTCACCAACAGTATTATTAACTCTTGAAACAGAAGGCCAGAACTTGTTTGCCCTCACATAACTCAATGGGAATGCAGCTTCCTCGCGGGTGTAAGATTTGTTCCACTCGCTACTGATAATTACATCTTGTGTATGCGGAGCATTTTTAAGGACGTTATCTTTTCTATCAACTTTCCCTTCTTCGATTTCCCTGATTTCCTGCCTGATGCCCAACAGCGCATCACAAAAACGATCCAGTTCAGCTTTGTCTTCACTTTCTGTGGGTTCAATCATAATGGTGCCTGGAACAGGGAAGCTCATTGTGGGTGCATGAAAACCATAGTCCATTAAACGTTTAGCTACATCTTCCGCTTCCACTTCGGCAGTTTTTTTAAACGGCCGGAGATCTACAATAAATTCATGTGCACAGGTGCCATGCGTTCCCAGGTATAGAATATCAAAGTCGTTCTGCAATCTCGCGCGCATGTAATTGGCGTTAAGAATAGCATATTCTGTAGATAATTTTAATCCATCATAACCTAACATCCTTATATACCCGTAGCTGATCAGCAGTATACTGGCGCTCCCATATTGTGAAGCACTCACTGCCGACATCCTGGTACCATGCAACAGATGATCCGATTTTTCTTCTACATGACCAGGAAGGAAAGGTGCCAGATGCTCTTTCACACAAATAGGCCCCATACCAGGACCACCACCACCGTGTGGTATGGCAAAAGTTTTATGAAGATTCAGGTGACAAACATCTGCGCCAATTAATCCAGGTGCTGTCAATCCCACCTGCGCATTCATGTTAGCGCCATCCATATAAACCTGTCCGCCGTGAGCATGAACTATTTTGGTAATCTCGGTAACCGTTTCTTCATATACGCCATAAGTGCTGGGGTAGGTGATCATGATGCCCGAAAGATCGTTGCTGTATTGAGCAGCTTTGGTTTTCAGATCTTCGATATCGATGTAACCGTTCTCCAATGCTTTCACAACCACCACTTTCATACCGGCCATTACTGCTGATGCCGGATTGGTTCCATGCGCAGAGATAGGTATCAGCATCACTTTGCGATGATTATCACCCCTTGATTCATGATATGCTTTAATTGTCAGTAATCCCGCGTATTCACCCTGGGCTCCGCTGTTAGGTTGAAGGCTGCAGGCATCAAAGGCTGTAATCTTACACAAATAAGCAGATAATTCGTGAACAATCTGACGATATCCTTTCGTTTGACCGGCTGGTGCAAAAGGATGTATGCTGCTCCAGTGCGACCAGCTCAATGGAATCATTTCAGAAGCTGCATTCAGTTTCATCGTACAGCTTCCCAAAGAAATCATCGACGTATTTAATGAAAGATCTTTATTCTCCAGGAACTTAATATACCTCATCATCTTGCTTTCACTATGCCATGTATTGAATAACGGATGAGTGAGGAAAGGAGAGGTGCGGGTAAGTGCAGACGGGATACGATCAAGTGAAGCCTCTTCTTCAATATTGAAACTCACCGGTTGATGCGAGTGATCAAAACAATCAATCAGGTCCAGAACATCAGATGTTGAAGTGGTTTCATCAAGCGCAATGCTGATGAGATCAGCTGCCGGAAATCTGAAATTCATTTGTAGTGATTCTGCTTTCTTTCTTATGGCTGAAGTGTCTTTGGTTTGAACTGTTATAGTATCAAAGAAAGACTGTGACACCAGGTGAAAACCTTTTTCACTGAGCGATTCAGCTAAAGTCTGAGTGAGCAGCGCCACCCGTTTTGCAATATTCTTCAATCCGTCAGGACCATGATATACGGCGAACATGGCGGCCATATTTGCCAGTAAAGCCTGCGCGGTGCAAATATTAGAAGTTGCCTTTTCTCTTTTGATATGTTGTTCGCGGGTCTGCAGCGCCATACGCAATGCACGCTTTCCCCTGGCATCAATACTCACACCAATTATGCGACCGGGCATATTCCTTTTAAAATCCTCTTTGGCAGCAAAAAAAGCAGCATGAGGACCACCAAATCCCAATGGCACGCCAAATCTTTGTGAATTGCCACAGGCAACATCAGCACCCAACTCGCCCGGAGGCGTTAACAGCGTTAAAGCTAACAGATCCGTAGCCATTACCACCAATGCCCCTGCGTTATGAACTTTATTGATAAATTCCCGGTAATCAGGAATGGAACCTTTATTGTTTGGATACTGCACAATGGCGCCGAAATAACTGCTGTCAATTTCTATGCTGTAAAAATTACCTACAACGATCTCAATGCCAACAGGAACTGCTCTGGTCAGTAATACATCAATAGTTTGAGGAAACACTTCTTCATCCACAAAAAAACGATGACGTTCAACATGATCATGTTTGTTGAGGGCGTTGAAGAACATCGTCATGGCTTCAGCAGCTGCTGTACCCTCGTCGAGTAATGAGGCATTTGCAATGGGTAAGCCGGTAAGGTCACTCACCATAGTCTGGAAATTTAGCAGGCTCTCCAGCCTTCCCTGAGCAATTTCTGCCTGATAGGGGGTGTATTGAGTATACCATCCCGGGTTTTCAAAAATGTTGCGGAGAATAACACTCGGGGTGAATGTATTATAATATCCCTGGCCAATGTAGTTCCTGAATACCTTATTCTGTAAACTGATTTCTTTGATGTGATGCAGGTATTCGGCTTCACTCATCGGCGGGGGAATGTCGAGATTTTCTTTCATTCTGATCGCCGGCGGTACAGTTTTGTCTACCAACGACGACAAACTGCTTTCTCCCATTGCAAGCAGCATCTGATGCGTTTCCTTATCTGATGGACCGATATGCCTTTTCTTAAATTCGTTTTTTTGCTGCTCAAAAAGATTCATAATTCGGATAAAGTTGATTTATGCGATGCTTAAAGATAGTAGGATAGACAGGCAAACTTCGTGAACTAAAAACGCTGCAAAGTTAAAACTCCGGCACCAGAAAAATATTGATTAGATATTTTATGCGGTAGCAGACGTTATGCTGCATTTTAAACAGCATAAGGTATATAATGTTGAAAAAATCTCAGGAATCTTAATTGGTGAGGCTTGCAGTAATAATATCTTTTTCTTGCTTAATTTGAGCGATGCAAAAAATAATTGGGTATGAGTAACAGCGGATTACAACTGACCTGCCCGAATTGTAATGCAGGTATGCTTAAAGAGATGGTTTATTGCAGTAAATGCGGGCAGGAAGCGAATCTTCACCGTATTAACGGCAAATACTTTATTCATGAACTGACGCATGCATTTACTCATGCCGATAAGAATATCCTGGTTCTTGCTTGGCAACTTTTATTCCGGCCGGGTGAAATCGCCAGAGAATATGTTCAGGGAAAACGAAAAAAATACTTTAATCCTTTAACATTTCTTGTATTGGTAGTTGGAATTTCCAGTGTTATTATGTACTCGACCCGTTTTGTTGACTTTAGTACCGGAATGGGTAAAAATGCATTCAGCGATTTTTTAAACAGGCATACTAATATTATTATCTTTTTGAATATTCCAATACTTGCGTTTTTAAATAAACTTTTTTTCCCGCGGGCCGGCTATAATTATTGGGAACATGTAATTTTTGTTTGCTTTTTATCTGCTCAGCGTTCACTTTTTTTCAGCCTTGTTATTGCGCCTTTATTTATTTTGGTTCCGCAGGCATACAAAATTATACTAAGCTCCTATCTGTTAATCTGGATGATTTATTTCTCGTTTGCAGATCAGCAGTTTTTAAAACCTGACACCAAATCACCATTTTTCAAGTGCTTCATGGTACCTCTTACCAATCAATTGGTAATGACTGCTATAATCGGATCTGTGATATTCCTCTATCGTTTTTTAACCTGATTACATTTTGCTCTATCAAACTAAGTTCTAATTGTGTATTAACTTGCGATATGAATGATCCATTATTAAAGAACTGGGAAAAAAAATCTTCGGAAAGACAAAAAATTTATTCCCGCTTCTTAAATCGTGCTGATAAAAATAAAATCCTGAAATCGCTGCCCGATCTGCATGAAGAAGCGTTTGAAAATATTGATTGTCTGCAGTGCGCAAACTGTTGTAAAAACTATTCCCCCCGTTTTAAAACTCCGGATATCAAACGCATCAGTAAATTAATGAAGATGCGGGAAAGTGAATTTATTGATGCATATCTCAATCTTGATGAAGATGGCGATTATGTTGTGAAAACCAGGCCCTGTCCATTTTTAGGAGCAGATAATTATTGCAGTATCTATGAAGACAGACCTTCGGACTGCAGACGCTTTCCATATACTGATGAAGATGTTATCATAAAGCGACAAAAGATCACTTTAAAAAATACTTCATTCTGTCCGATTGTATATTTTGTTATGGAGAAGTTGATATTGAAGATTGGTACCGATTAACGCTAATTTTCAGGCTTTCGAATAATCTTCTGCGCGTTCGCCTGCTTCTGCTTTTCTAAGTTCCTCACTGGTTTGTCTGCTGCCGTCGTGGCTCCATCCCGGGGGCCCAAAAAGATAGCCCAGCTTTTCTTTCCATGAAATATCTTTTCTTTTGATATCCTGAGCAATCGATTCCCACTCGTGAAAAATGAGTTTACCAGGTGTGGGTTTCAACAATGGTTTTGTTAATCCGTATTTCAATGGTTGATATTCTTCTTCCGGTAATTCTTCCTGGAAAGTACCAAAAATCTTATCCCAGATAATCAGGAACATACCCATGTTTTTATCCAGATACAAAGCATTGGAAGCGTGATGAACCCTGTGGTGTGATGGGGTAACCAGGAAATGCTCGAGGAACCCCATTTTATTAATAAGTTCAGTATGTACAAAGATTCCCCAAATCTGAGTCGCGGAATATATGAATAGAATATCTATCGGCTTAAAGCCAGCCAGCGCCAGCGGTATAAAATATAAAAATCTATATAACGGTTGAAATACTGATGATCTGAAACCAACGGTAAAATTTAAATGATCGGAAGAATGATGGGTAACATGTACTGCCCAGAATAACCTGATTTCATGATCAAATCGATGCAGCCAGTAATATATGAAGTCTTCTGCGAGTAATAACAATACCCAATATATTAAAGCATGTTCAATTTCAATTAGACGGTGGCGCCAGCA
>JANPJC010000162.1:0-16095 GCA_031425315.1 Chitinophagales bacterium | reverse complement strand
TTCTCCACGCTACTCAGTTTATACTCACTGATGATTTTTCTCAATAATGTAACCGACTATCAAACAAATTTCTTATTCGTCAAAGCCATCGTTGTAATGGACGAACTGATCAGCGGCGATACTAATAAATGGAGAAGTGTACATCAACCTTCTCTGCAACATTTACTTTTTATTCTGATCATCTGCTGGGAAGGGGTGATGGCCTCCTGTCTCGGTATCGGCACAAGGGATATGTATAAAAACAGAAAGAGCGATGCCGCAACATTCAATCAATCAAAAAAATGGACCCTCATCGGTATGGCGACAGGTGTTTGTTTGTGGTTCGGTGTATTTACTATTGCTGCAGGCGAATGGTTTCTTATCTGGCAATCAAAATTCGGCAATACTCAGGTAACAGGATTTTTATTGTGTACAGTTTTTCTTTTGTTCCTGTTATTTGTATCACGCGATGACGAATGATCGGACTATTATTGACACCCTAGCATCACGACAAAAAACCTTTCAAAAAAATCCAGTTCCCGCATCATTTCTTTTTCGAATCCGCCAAAAAACTCACCACATCCCTGATTTCTTTTTTGGAAAGCAATACTTTCATATCGGGCATACTTGACATTGCATTTTCTCTTTTCACCACCTGCTCTTTTGCAATCATTTTTTGTGGCTCATCACCAATTTTCATTTTCAAACCCGTACTGGTTTCCTCCTGCAAAATACCTGATATTTTTTCGCCATTTTTCAATTCGAGTGTCACCATTCCATACCCCGGAGAAATTCTTGCACTTGGGTTTACCAATGCTTCAAGAATCTGTTCACGCGTAAGTTTTGCGCCGATATTATTCAGTTGCGGACCAGCATTGCCACCCCGGTCGTCGTAAGCATGACAACGGATACATTGTGAATTCTGATTCCATAAAAAAACTTCTCTGCCCCGGCGTGGATCACCACCCGATAAACTTCCGGCATAGGAAGCCAAAACCTGGTCCGCAGAAAATGAAGCAGTGACCTTTTTGTATCGTGTAATCAGCTCTGTCGATTTTGTACTGTCGATCGCTTCACCTAATTCAAGATATACATCAGTACTTAATTTACCCGCTTCCATTTTATTCAGCAAATCGTTAAATGAAGCCCCGGAATGTTGCGTTGGAATTTTTCCCAATGTTAAGATGGCCGCCTGTTTTTCTTCCATCGTTTTAGAGGCAATCACGTCATTCAGTAATGTCACCATTAAAGATGGTGCAATATCCAGCTGATCTAATATATCCAAACCAGCAACACGTACTGTTTTTGATTGATCTGCAATAGCCATGCTGATTGCATTCGCAACATTTTTATCTTTTAGTTTGACAAGCGATTCCAATGCGGCCACACGGACTTCTGGTGAAGCGTCTGATTTTAACAAAACATGAAATTGCGGTGCCGCCTCTTCCACTCCGAGTTTGGCAAATGCCTTTACAACGCTTAAACGAACCGGAATATCTTTCGACTGTAATAAACCCATTAATGGTTGTGTTACTGCTGCTTTCACCGGGGCCACATCCCTTGTGATAGCTGCCCTGTATCGTCCATCCACTCTATCAAGCACAGACGGTTTAGCCCATGTACCCAAAGCTTCTATCGCTTCTGCGCGCATGGCCGCCGGAGCATTTTGTTTAGATGAATAATTTACCAGGTTTTGCATTGCAGCGCTTGTACCTACCCGCAAGTTTGCATTGATGGCTCTGCGCAGTAATGCTTCATTCCTGAATTCGGTAGACTGTAAAACGTTCCCGAGTTCGGGCAATGCTTTTTCAATTGAAAGATCATCATTAATTGCCCGCGCAGCTTCTGTTACTATGTATTCATCTTTATCATTCAGGAATACTGCAACACCGGGATGACTCATTCTTCTCAACGCCACTACAGCAGCAATACGCAGTGCCCGCGATGGATCTTTCGACAATGCAATTACCGGATCTGCTTTGCCAATCCTGGATAATGCCAGACTACCTGCATGTCGGAGATAAGCATCATCATCATTGTTTACTCTTAACATGTCGATGATGGGATTAATGGCGGGCTCGTAGCCAATTCTCCCCAGCGCCTCAGTAGCAAAAAATTTTGCGCGGCTATAGTCATCTGTCAGCAATGGCATTAGTTGCTCACCCGCATCAGCATACTTTATATCTCCTAACCATTTTGCAGACTGCGCACGAATTTCAGGATCATTATCTTTCAAATAAGGAACAATCAATGCAGCATATTTTTTTTGCTCACGCGCTAATTGTGCTATTCCCCAAATGGAATGTACGCGCGACAACTGATGCGTTGTTTGTTTCAGATATTGTTGAAATATTGCTGAGCCCTCTTCCCCTCTTTTCACCAATTCAAATTGGGACTTCTGCCTTACCCGCATATCCGGATGTTTCAGCAGTTCACCCAGTTCATCTGCTTTTTTTACTTTGAAATCCGCGGCGAGTAATGATTTTGTTTGCTGCCTTTCAACAGATGATGAACCGTCTTTTACATCGAGTTTCCATATGCGGCCAAAATCCGAAGTATTCCAGCCATCAATCCAGTCGGCAACATACAATGCACCATCCGGACCAAAGTCAAGCCCGGTGGCCAATACACCGCCAAGGATTTTTTTTGTTTCTCCCAATTCAAATCCAGCACCTTTCGGTTTCAATCTGAAATTATGAATGCCTGAACCTGCAGGGCTGCCTACAAATTCTGCAAGGAAAAAAGAATTTTTGTATTCAGGACCTAACGCTGTACCAGGATTATAAACCATTCCTGTTGGTCCGCTGACATAATTGGCAATGCATGGAACGATGTACGCTGCCTGCCCTTCATAACGAGGGAGGTATAGTTTTTCATCCATCCAAACTTTATAAGTGTTATTATCTTTATCGCGATACTTCCCATACTGCCAGTTGCTGCGCCATCCTGCATCCGATCCATTAACGATATACACCAACCTTTCCCTTTCTCCGTCATGATCGCCATCATTATCCTCACTGATGATATTAGCATATTCATCAAATACAAATTCGTGGGTATTGCGCAGACCTGATGCGAACACTTCAAAATCACTACCGTCGGGATTTGATCTTACCACAACACCACTGTTGGGATGTTCCCATTTTTTGCCGTCTTTATCCGTTCCGTTGAATCCAATATCGCCAATCTGCCAATACACTTTTCCATCAGGACCCATTTCTGTTCCTGACATACCATGACCACCAAATCCAATATGAATACCGTATCCGGTTGAGATGGAAGTTTTTTCATCAGCCACACCATCACCATTTTTATCTTTCAGGCGCCACATATCCGGACCGATTGAAACATACAAATCATCGCCATCACTCAACACACCGCCGGCAACATCTGTAACTTCATCATTAAAATCGTTTACCATCAGTTGTGAAAAATCGGCCACTCCATCACCATTCTTATCTTCCAGTCTGTACACCATATCTTTTTCAATGGTCATATCGCGCCAATCGTGAGAGCTGTCGCCGTTTAAATCGGACAGCCATTTTTTATTCTTTGAACTATTTTCGGGAGATAAAGTACGACGAAGAAATGCGCGCTTATCTTCTATCGTTTGAAGTTGAATGGATTCAATTTCCCAATCCCGATGTCCGCGGATATCGAATTCAGAATTTTTCTGCCTGTTGGTAGTGGTGTAATATAAACGGCCAAGATCATCGATATCAATAGCGATGGGTGAAATGACAAGAGAATCGATGCCCCATAATTTCAGTGTGAGCCCTTCTGCAAGTTGAGGTTTAATCAACGACTCAACACTGGCAGCTACTGCCAGCGACTTTGCAGAATCAATGTTTTTTATACCAAGATCTATCGGAGCATCCGTGGCTTTTTCCGTGTTACATGAAAAAACAAGCAGGGTAAGGCTCAATAATACTGAAGGCAAAGGGGTAAGAAAGTTCAACCGGTTAATAGTCATTATTTTCATTTGTTGCAGGAGTCGCTAGTTGATAAATGATTTAGCAATCTGTAAAAAACAAACTTATTGAAAAAAGCGGGCAATGAAAACGATTTATCGAAAACGGCAAATTGCAAGGATGAAACAGGTAACAGGCAGCTAAAGTGATGGGCTGCAGCGTAAATTTATCATTTAGTAATATGCTTATCTGTGAATGAAGTACTTTCAAATTCTCAAAAAGAAAAATCAAGATATGAACGGGATCGAGCTATCAGATTGGCAGAAGAAATTTATTGACTGGCTGAAAATACATTGGGTAACGAATGACGGCGCACACGATATTTACCATCTCCATAAGGTTTGGCAAAATTGCTGTAAAATCAATGATGGCGAAAATGAGAAAGGCGATTTGCTGGTACTATTAACAGCATCATATTTTCATGATCTGATTTCACTTCCTAAAAATAATCCGGAGCGGGCAAATTCGTCATTACTCAGTGCAGAAAAAACAAAAGAATTATTGCAAACTGTGTTTAAAGATTTCCCTGAAAATAAAGTTGCTGCTGTTTATCACGCTATACATGCACACAGTTTTTCGGCTAATGTAAAAACAGAAACTATAGAGGCAAAAATTTTACAGGATGCCGACAGGCTGGAAGCACTTGGTGCGACAGGTATTGCCAGGCTATTTTATACTGCAGGCAAAATGAATGCAGCATTATACCATGCTGGGGATCCTATGGCGAAACACAGGATAACAGACGATAAACAATTCGCATTAGATCATATACAAGTAAAGTTGCTTACACTTCCTGCTACGATGAAAACACAAACAGGAAAAATCCTTGCAGAAAAAGAAGCAGATTTTATCAGGGCTTTCCGGGAGAAGATGATAGGGGAAATAGGCAGTAGACAATAATGGCAGCAGTCAGGAGGCACATAGATGTTTCTTATATATTCTGCTATGTAACTCCTATGTGGTTCAAAAAAGCACCGCTAAGAACTTGGATTTTTCTTATAACAACGACATTTTATAACGTTTAACGATTACGTTTCAAAAAAATATTACAACTTTCTAAAAAAATATTGTTCTATTATCTACGCGATTATCAGTTAAAAACTACCACATTTATGTTAATTAAATATTAATTAATAATCTCAATTAATTAAACTGTTTAATATTCTTAATATGAAAACAGTCATAAACTAATCAAACGGTTTCATTTTTCTGATTATGACATTGTGATTTTTTCAGGCAAATCACTTTGCGGCAGATTTTCGTTTAAACATATTTACATTTTAACGTGTTTAACTTTACATACTGAATGATTAAACAATTGTAATTCCGGGTTACGATTGAAATCATTTTCTCCCTTAAACTTTTACTTAAAATTTTACTTATGAACTCTTCCTTGCTGGAAATACAAGTTATCCCAAATGATAACTATGTTGCCTTCACTTTCTTCGTTGGATGCATGGCCATGCTTGCCG
This sequence comes from Chitinophagales bacterium, assembly GCA_031425315.1. Lineage (GTDB taxonomy): Bacteria > Bacteroidota > Bacteroidia > Chitinophagales > Chitinophagaceae > Pollutibacter. The sequence continues at coordinate 10,673 of JANPJC010000162.1, read as the reverse complement.
CTTCGGTATTTTTCTTTTTTGAGATGTGGAATACCGAAAAAAAATGGCGAACATCAATATTGGTATCAGGGTTAATCACATTCATCGCCGCGGTACACTATTATTACATGCGGGATTATAATCTTGCAACCGGACAGTCGCCAACGTTTTTCAGGTATGTAGACTGGCTGTTAACAGTGCCTTTAATGTGTGTTGAATTTTATTTAATCACAAAGAAAGCAGGAGCCAGAATTGGACTATTGTGGAAACTGATTGCAGCTGCAGTATTTATGCTGGTAACAGGATACATTGGAGAAGCTATCTATCCAACAGAAACCCAAAGCTGGATCTGGGGCTTTGTGAGCAGCCTTGGTTACTTCTACATCGTTTACCTGATATGGTTTGGCGAAGTGGCACAACTGGCTAAAAATGCAGGACCGTTGGTAGCGAAAGCCAATAAAACTTTAGCTTGGTTTGTACTGGTAGGTTGGGCAATATATCCAATCGGATACATCGCAGGAACCGAAGGCGGACTATTTGGAATGAAAGTTTTTGAAGGCTTATCGATGGACATAGTGTATAACATCGGAGATGCGGTGAATAAAATCGGATTTGGTCTGGTGATATATGCACTCGCACAATCTGATCAGACGCCCGCAAAGGCCTAATCATTATGCAGCAGGAAACCAGAAGTTTCCTGCTGCATTAATCAAAATACCATGGCAAGAATTATACTATTATCGATTGGGATATTGTTGCTTTTTGCTCAATTCACTCCGCTCAAGCTCAGTCAGGACAGCCAACTGATCATTTTTTTTGCAGGGATCATTTTACTTGGTATTCCTCATGGCGCCGCTGATTTACTCGTTGCTTCAAGAAACGCCGATAACGGAAGAAAAAGATTTTCAACCCCATTCTTCTTTCTCAATTATCTTATACGGTTATTGCTATTTGCTTTTCTTTTTTACTTTTTCCCACTTGCTGCAAATATTCTTTTTATTATTCTGGCTGCTTATCATTTTGGTGAAACAGATCTTCATCAATTTAAAACACATACATGGAGAGGAGCCATTTTTGTAACCAGTTATGGATTACTGATATTGGGAACTATCCTTTTGGTGCACTTCGGGGAAGTGATGTCGCTATTCCTTCAATTTGAGACTGGTAAAAAATATGCCTGGCTGCTGGAAGAAATTAACTTCAACAGGTATAGTATCTTGTCGATTACGGGACTGTTTTTTTTCATAACTACATTTCTCTACTTTATCGGCAATAATAGCCAGGTGCAGTTAAATGGAATATTTTTGGCTCACCTTGCGGTTTTACTTTTCATCCTGTTCAAACTACCAATGATGCTTGGCTTTACGTTTTATTTTATCGGCTGGCACTCGATCCTTTCCCTGCAAAAGATTATCAACTATTTAAACACTGATAAACTTATTCCCAAAGGTGGTATTATCAAACAGATCATATTCTACAGTGCTATTGCAATTGCTGGAATAATAGTAATGGCAGTGGCGGGCAGGGCTATGCTAAGTATAGATTTAATGATTGCATATGTATTTATTGGTCTCGCAGTTCTTACTGCTCCCCATATGCAGATTATGCAGGAAATGTATCAACAGATCAGGGCTGGAAAAACATAATATGATTATCATTCAATAGCAGTGAATATCCACGTATTTGAATCCAGATCAGAAATATAAACCGCCAGTACGCGAATTATAAGATGGTGGCGTGGATCAGATTATTACCGAATTTCCGTATGATCTATCTCCAGAAAATCGTCAACATTCTTCATCCAGTAATCTTCTATAAATTCTACGTGTAGCGGATGATTATGGTAGCTGTAATATTCCTCCGTAGAATCGAAATGCATACTGAGTCCGTAGTCAAAATTATTTTTGGCACTAATCTGCTTTAAAACTTTAAAATTTTTTACACCTGGAATGTTGGTCAATGCTTTTGCTGCATCAAAAAATGCCTTCTCCACAAGAGAGCCTGTGGCTACTTTCAACTTAAAAAATACAGTGTGCTCGATGCCGGAAGACAAATTTGTATTCATACGATTCAATTAAAAAGTAAACCGATGCTGTAAAAGTAGCCGTTCCGGTTTAAAAGAACTCTTCAGTTTATCAACATCGGTTTGTTACCAGGGTTACCTGATATTTTATGCGGGAACTTTTTTTGCTGTTTCCCTATCCCAGAAACGATGCATTGCAATGGCATGAATAAAACCCGCTGCCAGCTTCTTCATATCACTATTGATAATCACACCTAGCTCCAGTGCATCACTCTGTGAAAGTTCTTTTGGTAATTTTTTATAAAACGCTGTTTCCTCAACCACCTGCATAGCTTCTTCATTTGCAGCAATAGGTTTGCAATGTTTATATGCTTCATTTAAAAAATGTATCGCATCGGGTTCGTCTGCAATCGCTGCCACACTGTTGATGCCGTCGGGTACGTACACTGCATCATATAATACAGAAGCAGTTGTTAAGAAGCTTTTGTAAACTGGAAACGCTACGTCGTTCTCTGAGATTATGGATCCCAATTTTGGCGCCACCAGTTCAACCACTGCACCTTCTGCTTCCAATGCGGCCTGCATGGCTTCCACAGATATTTCATTTACACCGTCGGCCACCAGCATAGCTACCTTCCTGGTTTGGATAGTATCTTTTATTGTGTCCTGCATACTTAATGCTGCAGACTTTTCTAATGTACTTTTCACGAATATCGGTTGGTAGTCAGCTGGATTTCCATCAGCGGGAACACTTCCATTGATTGGATCAATCTCCGCTGGCGTTTTAATACCGAGGTACACTGCAACCGCTGCAGCAAGACCAGTATCCACATAGCTCAGCAATTTTACTGTCCGCTCTTTGATCGATAACGTTTCCACTTTACCCAATTCAAAACAGAGCGCCTCTTTAATATGATTTTTTTCTGCTTCCGACTGACTGTTGAAAAATAAAGTGGCCTGGCTGAAATGATCGAAAAAGCTTTTGCTTCTGCCCCTGATTTTATGACTCTCGATTCTCTCAGGAAAACTTGTAAATCCACCTTCGCTGGCCTTTGCCTGAAATGGACAACCTCCTCCCAATGAGTTAGGATGATAACTAACCCTTCCTGTATTGATCGTGTGGCGCATATGCCCGTCGCGTTGATTATTATGCACTGGAACTACTGGTCTGTTGATCGGCAACTCCTGGAAATTATGTGTACCCAGTCTTGATAATTGTGTATCGGTGTAAGAAAATAGTCTTCCCTGTAATAATGGATCATTACTGATATCCACACCGGGAATCAGATGTCCGGGATTAAATGCAACCTGTTCGGTTTCAGCAAAGAAATTATCCGGATTGCGGTTAAGCGTTAACGTTCCTATCCGCTGTACCGGCACAATTTCTTCAGGAATTATTTTCGTAGGATCAAGTATATCAAATTCAAAAGCAAATTCATCAGCCTCGGGAATAATCTGTACACCTAACTCCCATTGCGGGAAGGCTCCTGTTTCGATGGCTTCCCATAAATCCTGACGGTGGAAATCAGAATTTTTACCTGAAATTTTCTGGGCCTCATCCCACGCTACAGCATGTACACCCAATAATGGTTTCCAATGAAATTTTACAAAATGTGATTCCCCTTTTTCATTAATAAGTCTGAAAGTATGTACACCAAACCCTTCCATCATCCTGTAACTGCGTGGTAATGCTCTGTCGCTCATTGCCCACATAATCATATGCATGCTTTCGGGCATCAGGGAAATAAAATCCCAGAATGTATCATGAGCAGATCCTGCCTGCGGCATTTCATTGTGCGGTTCGGGCTTTACTGCATGTACCAGATCTGGAAACTTCATAGCATCCTGGATAAAGAATACCGGAATATTGTTGCCAACAATATCATAGTTGCCTTCTGAAGTATAAAACTTCACTGCAAATCCTCTTACATCTCTGGCTAAGTCGGTGGAACCTCTTGATCCTGCCACTGTAGAGAATCGAACGAATACCGGAGTCTGTGAACCTACTTCGGTAAACAATTTCGCTTTTGTGTATTGTGCAATTGATTTATGCAGTTCAAATACACCGTGAGCCGCTGAACCCCTGGCGTGTACAATTCTCTCCGGAATACGTTCGTGATCGAAATGATGGATTTTCTCACGCATGATAAAATCCTCGATTAATGTACCGCCGCGCTCTCCTGTTTTTAAAGAGTTCTGGTTATCATTAATAAGCAGACCGTGATTGGTAGACAGCTTTGTACCATCATCATAAACCCTGTTTTTTTCAAGGTCATCTATTTTAGAACTGTTGCTGGTCTTTTTTTGTGGCATGGTTGAATATTAAAGTAGTTTAAGAAATTCGTTGAAATTCATCTTGCAATTGAATTTTGCAAGGTCCGGTAAAGAGGATATAAGGAAAACATTATGCCACCGCCGATAACAGGGGATTGACTTTCAGGACCAATAAATATTAAAAAAACGAGGAAGATTTTGTGACAACTGTAAGGGGCGCTGAAAATAATGTGGAATTTCTTCACGGTTAAGAAGCTTGATTTGGATTAATCGGATTAATGAATTTAAGTCGCATTTGTTAACCTAAAGATATGATACCTCATTCTCAAAGCTTTTTTCGGCCACAGAGCTTAACGGAGGTTTTGAGGTAAGCAGAGGAACAGCCAATACAGTAAATCTCCATTCCACTCAATACCTCCGCTTACCTCTGTGGCCAAATGGAAGTTATTCATGAACAGACTGTTACCCTAAAGTGTAATACCAAATTCTCAAAGCTTTTTTCGGCCACGGAGTTTATCGGAGGTTTTGAAGTAAGCAGAGGAACAGCCAATACAGTAAATCTCCGTTCAACTCAATACCTCCGCTTACCTCTGTGGCCAAATGGAAGTTATTCATGAACAGACTGTTAACCTAAAGTGTAATACCAAATTCTCAAAGCTTTTTTCGACCACGGAGTTTATCAGAGGTTTTGAGGTAAGCAGAGGAACAGCCAATACAGTAAATCTCTGTTTAACTCGATACCTCCGCTTACCTCTGTGGCCAAATGGAAATTATTCATGAACAGACTGTTAACCTAAAGTGTAATACCAAATTCTCAAAGCTTTTTTCGACCACGGAGTTTATCGGAGATTTTGAGGTAAGCAGTGGAACAGCCAATGCAGTAAATCTCTGTTTAACTCGATACCTCCGCTTACCTCTGTGGCCAAATGTGCTGTTAACGTAAAACTTATAACGTAAAACGTACAACCTGTATCGGCTGTCCACTTCGCACTTTAAAGAATTTCACCTAATGGAATAATCACTTCAATTTTACATCCATTACCCGGAAGGGAATCAATTTCAAAACGTCCCGCAAAAGATTCAACCCTACGTTTCATATTGGCCACTCCAATACCAGATTTAATTTCAGTTATATTAAAACCTACGCCATCATCAGTAATAGTCATTCCCAGTTTTTGTTCTACTATCGAAAGTGCTATTGTTACCATACTGGCATTGGCGTGTTTAAATATATTCCGCAGTTGTTCCTGGATAATCCTGTACAAATTCAATAACACTTCAAGATTTATCGGGAGTTTACTTACTTCGTCGTCGATGTGCAGCGACAACTTCAATTTTCCCTCAGCATTAAAAGTTTCAAATAATTTTAATATTGCAGCCTCAATGGTCAAGTCGTCAAAAAATACAGGCGCAAGGCGGTGAGACAAATTTCGCACCTCCACCAATGCCATGTCGATATTGCTGGTACATTGTTCGAAAATTGAATTCTTTGATGTATGAAAAGCATCTTTCAGCATGGATAAATTCATGCGTGTAGCGGCGAGAATCTGGCACACATTGTCATGTAACTCACTGCCAATTTCATAACGTTCCTCTTCCTGGGTTTTTAAAATTGCTTTTATCAGTTTTAATTCAAACTGCTTTTTCTCAGTGATATCAAAAACAATAACTGAAAGACATTGCTTATCCTTTAATACAATTGGATTACTAAAAATTTCAACCTCTATGATCTCGCCTGTTTTCTTTTTATGAAATACGGGTTCAGCGCTACGATATGATTTCAACGCAGCAGCTCTCGAAGAGGGTTGATGATTCAAAAAAGCCTCCCTTGGATTAATATCCATTATTGTCATTGCATGAAACTCAGCTTCAGAGTATCCGTATAATTCAGTTGCAGACTTATTGATTTGGATAAACTTCAATGAATCAATTTCAAATACCCACATCGGTTGAGGACTTAGGTTAAATAAGTCACTATACCGCATCTCCGATTCTTTAATCGCCGCAACACTGGTCTTTCTTTCAATCGCATAAATTATGCTTTTATACAAAATTGCTGAAGTCAGTTCATCTTTCAGCAAATAATCCATCACCCCCTGGGCAATGGCCCGCTTACTGAAATCAATATCAGTATATCCTGTTAAAATAATCACCGGGCAATCTGCAGGAGAAATCTCTAAAATTTCCTTTACCAACAAATGGAGGCTTTTATCAGGCAAACTAAGGTCCAGGAGTATCGCACTATATCCATCTTTCTCAACCAATTCAATAGCCCGTGCGAAACTATTGGCATGAACAAACACTGGATTGAGAATCTGTTCATCCAGCATATCTTCCACAATTACCAGATCTCCGGGATTATCTTCGATAATCAGGAAAGTATATTTCTTTTTATCTTTTATCATATCATTTTATTTCAAAAAATCGATACTGCTACTTTCCCGACGCCGCGTCAATCAGTTCAAAAAGATTCTCTGCCTCAGCAGGTTTAATAATATATCCATTTACATCAAATTTTTTAGCCCGCTGAATATCGTTTTCAGCTGATGAAGTGGTTAGCATTATGACTGGAATATGCTGCATTTGCCTGTTGGATTTCACATATTCCAATACTTCATGCCCATTCTTTTTGGGTAGGTTTACATCCAGTAGTATTATGTCGACTGAATCAGCAGAATCATTTGTTACACAATCCTTCAGATATTCTATCGCGGCCTTACCATCTCTTCTGATAGTTAAGGTGAAAGTCAAACTTGTAGCCTCCAGCGCTTCAGTGGTTAAAACAATATCTCCTTCATTATCCTCTACCAACAAAATATGTTTTGATTCCATGTCGATTCGTTTATAGCATTAGCAAATTTGCAGCTTTCTGCATTTTTTCTTAAAGTGGTGTTTTTTCTTATATGCAGTATTATATTCACACTGCCTAACGATTCAACATATGAACTGATCGGGTCGTTTAAATAACCCAATGGCTCATTACTTCATCAATGTAAAATAAAATGTACTGCCCTTTCCCAATTCAGATTCTACCCATATTTTCCCTCCGTTATTCTCAATTATTTTTTTAACCAGTGCGAGGCCCACTCCTGTGCCTGAATATTCATTCTTGTGATGCAGGCGTTGAAATATGACGAATATCTTTTTAAAATACTCTTCTTCAATACCTATGCCATTATCCTTTACAGAAAACAACCAATGATCAAAGTTTTCTTCTGCTGAAATATTTATTTCAGGTGTTACTTCCGCCCGTCGGTATTTCAATGCGTTACTTATCAGGTTCTGAAATATCTGACGTAAGGGTGTAACGAACCCTTTTATTACCGGCAGATTTTCCGCATAAATCTTTGCCGATACTTCCTCAATCTTCATTTTATACAGCTGCTTTATTTCTTCCACCACAATATTCAGGTCCACCACTTCTGTATCACTATTGTTAACGCCTATCCGGGAAAATTCCAGCAGGTCCAAAATAATCTGCCGCATGCGTATTGCCCCATCCATTGCAAAGTCGATATAGGAATTCCCTTTCTGATCTATCACTTCAGCATATTTCTTTTTGATCATATTCAGAAAACTGGTAACCATTCTCAGTGGTTCCTGCAGATCATGAGAAGCGACGTAGGCAAATTGTTCTAATGCTGCGTTGGATACTGCCAACTCTTTGGATTGCGTTTGAAGATTACTGTTCAATTCATTCAATTGTATTTCCGATAATTTTCGTTCTGTAATATCTCGTTCAATGGCGATCCAGTGCGTAAAATACCCTTCCTTGTTTGCCACCGGGCTTATTGAAAAATTAATCCAAAATTCCTCACCGCTCTTTTTGTAATTCATCATAGTAATTTCGCAAGACTGCCAATTTTGCATTGCCTTGCGCAATTTTTCGAGTTCCGTATGGTCTGAATTTTTACCCTGAAGGATCCTCGGCGTTTTTCCTATTACTTCTTCAGCAGTATATCCGGTCATTCTTGTAAATGCTGCGTTGATATAAACAATTCTTGGGCCCGGTTCTTCAAAAGGTTCAGCTTCAGTAATCAATACGGCGTCAGTAGTATTGGTAATTACCGATTCCAACAATTTCAGTTGCTGCTCGCTATCTTTTTGTAAAGTGATATCCCAATTGGTTCCAATCATTCTGATAGGGTTTCCTTCAGTGTCAGCTTCAATCATGCCGGTAGCTTTAATGTACCTGACGGACTGACCATGACTAATTATACGAAACTCCGTATTGTAGTCTGCATTACCGGCTACTGCCTTTGTCACTATATCATTGACGTCCTCCCTATCATCAGGATGAACCAAATCAAGCCAGGATTCATAATTTGGATTAAATGAATTGGGTCTAACATTATAAATTTTGAACATTTCCTCGTCCCAATCCAGGCTGTTTGTACTGATATTCCATTCCCATATGCCTAATCCTGCACTGGTGGTGGCAAGTGACAGCCGATTGGCCAACTCCTTGATCTCGGCATCCACTTTTTTACGCTCTGTAATATCCTGAACAGTTCCTTCAAATTTTATTGGCTCCCCATTTACATTGTATACCATCTCACCTCTTTCGTGAACATATTTTATTTTCCCGTCGGATAAAACAATTCTATGTTCCACATCAAGTTTTCCAATTCCATTCAAAGCAAATGCTCTGTGCTGACTAAATTTTTCCCTGTCGTCTGGAAAAATACTTTCAAAAAATAACTCGTTCATTACTTTAATTGTGTTTTCCGTAACACCCCATATTTTATACACTTCTTTTGACCAGAATAGTGTATCAGTTTCGAGGTTCCATTCCCAATACCCCAACTGTGCAATTTGCTGTGCTGTCAATAACTTCTTATTCATCTCCAGCAAATTCGTACTGTAATGTTTAGCGGCCGTGGCATCCCTGGTGTAACAGGCAACTCCAGTAATTTCACTGCCATAATAAATAGGATTGAATCGTGTCTCCGCCCAGCTTTCGGGGAATTCACCCCATGCAGGTGTGTGTATTTCTTTAATAAATGATTCACCGTTCAATGCTCTGTCGTAAAGGTTTTTCCAAAGCAGCAGGAAAGGTTCAGGGAATTTATCTTCAAGCATCAATTCATCACCCCGCTTTAATTCCACGCCTACCGATTGCCGGAGATTTTCAAGAAAGGCCTGATTCGCTGCAATCAATTTATTGTCGCGGGTAATACTCCATATCAGGTCGGTGGTGTTATTAATCAGAGCCTCTTTATCACGGGCTTCAAATTCCTTCTGCAACTGTGCCATTTTTCTGTCAGACACATCCAGGATGGATACAAATACCCCTATCACTTCGTCTTTATCGTCAATGGCAGGCTTATACTTTAACACAAAAATTCTATCGGACTCACTGTCAACAGAGAGGGTAAGTTCCCGGGATTCCTCGTGTCCTTCCAAAACACGCCTGTAAATTTCCGAGAGTTTATCCTGATCCCCATCGATTGCAAAATCAATGATCTCGGCACCTATCTTCAACTTCTTTCCGAAATACTTATAATATGATTTATCTGCCTGCTGATTAAAGGATATAATGATTAATTCTTTATCTAATAAAATAAAAGATTCCTCCGTATTATCAACCAGCCATCTCATCTGCTCCTCCGCTTGCCTTCTTGCAGTGATATCCACAACAATACCATCGCAAAAATATTGATGATCCGTTTCGTCAAGCCGACTGGAAACATTTTTAATCACCCATATCCGCGTTCCATCTTTACATAACAACTCATGCTCACCATTTGATATATTTTCATGGTTAGCAAATGATTGAGCAACCAATACTTTTTGCGCAGGTGAACAATAAAAATCAAAAATATTTTGCCCCTCTAATTCTTCAGGGGTTTCATACTTCAACATTTTGGCGAACATTTCATTACAAACAAGGACTTCTCCACTCAATGCAGAAATATAAATGCCTGCAAGATGCTGTTCAAACAATACGCGATACCGTGCCTCGGTACTTTTAACCAGTGCTTCATTTTTCTTACGTTCAGTAATACTGGTAAGCATTGTCAGCAGTCCATTCGGATTTCCTTCTTCATCTTTTACGGAATTAGCTGTTACAAAAGCCCAAATATCTGATCCAAACTTATCTACGAACTTTAGTTCAATTCCCCTTTTTCTTATGAAATCGACTTCCCTTAACCAATCTGTAAATCGGGCCTTCCAACTTTCTGCTATAAAATCCAAATGTGATTTACCCGTAATTTCCTGCGCTTCATATCCCAGAAACTGCATTACTGCGCCGTTTACAAATGTGGTTAATCCATCTTTATCTGATAGCCAGATACCTTCATGCGCAGTTTCGACAATCTGTCTGTACTTCTTTTCACTTACTATCAACTCCGCCTCCATAATTTTCTTCAATCGCTTTTCACCAGCTTCCTTC
>JANPJC010000161.1:0-19603 GCA_031425315.1 Chitinophagales bacterium | reverse complement strand
TCTGTTTTTTGTGGATCATTCGGAACATATACTGCAGGATGATAAGATTGCCCGCTTAATGACATTCCCCAATGTGCTCATCACCAGTCACCAGGCATTTCTGACCAAAACAGCACTTGAAAATATTGCAGACAGTACGATACATAACCTGGATTGTTTTGAGAAAGGAAGTGTTTGTGAGAATGAGTTGTTTCCCGTAACAACTAAATAATTATATTCACTATGTATGAAAAATATAACCATCACAGAACTCCTCGGAACAATTCTATACGGTGTTTGTAAGCGCTGCTAAAAAATGAGCCTTAGCCTTGTTAATTATTATTCTGAAATGATGCGAAATAACATCTCAAAATTAAACTATCTAAACAGTCGAAAGATGGGGATCAGGCTTGAACCATAACACCAAGGACCTCGAAATGCTGAATAAACTCCAACGGGAAACATTCGGTTATTTTATACACGAGACAAATCCTATCAACGGGTTAGTGAAAGATAAGACAGCGCCGGATTGGCCTTCCAGCATTGCCGCTACCGGTCTTGCATTAGCCTGTTATCCGATAGGAGTCGAACGAAGATTTATGTCAAGAGCCGCAGCGACAGAAAGAACCCTGGCTACGCTGCGTTTTTTTTGGAACAGTCCACAAGGCCCTGAGCCTGACGCCACCGGATACAAAGGATTTTATTATCATTTTCTCGACATGCGGTCGGGCCGGCGTGCCTGGCAATGCGAACTGTCAACAGTTGACAGTGCTTTTTTGCTGGCGGGTGCATTAACTGCAGGGATTTATTTCGATGCTGATTCTGCCGATGAGAGCGAAATCCGCACATTAGCCGATGCCCTCTACCGCCGGGCCGATTGGCAATGGGCGCAAAACCAGGGTGCAACATTAACGCATGGTTGGAAACCTGAAAGTGGATTCCTTCCCTATCGGTGGGAAGGCTACGATGAAGCGATGTTGTTATATATGCTGGGGCTTGGTTCACCAACATATCCGTTACCTGATAGCAGCTACACTGCCTGGGCGTCAACTTACCGCTGGGAACACAGTTATGGGTATGATTATCTTTATGCCGGTCCGTTGTTCATTCACCAGCTTTCTCATGTCTGGATAGACTTTAGTGGAATTCAGGATGCGTATATGCGTCATAAAAGCATTGATTATTTTGAGAATAGTCGCCGTGCAACATATGTTCAACAACAGTATGCTATAAACAATCCACTCAGATTTAAGGACTATGGGCCACATTGTTGGGGAATTACCGCAAGCGAAGGCCCTGGTCCCCTTACGCTCAAAATAAACGGTATCGAGCGGGAGTTTTTCGATTATGTGGGACGAGGTGTGCCGTATGGTCCGGACGATGGGACCCTTGCTCCTTGGGCATTAGTGGCATCGTTGCCGTTCGCACCTGAAATCGTTCTTCCAGCGATTAACCATTGCATTCACCAGGCGAAAATGACCCAGTTTAACTCTTATGGATTCAAGGCATCTTTTAATCCTTCCCACCCCGGGAACTCAGGAAATCCTTACGGCTGGTGGGTTTCACCGCATCATTTCGGCATTAATCAGGGGCCAATTATTTTGATGGTTGAGAACTATCGCTCAGGTTTTCTGTGGGAATTAATGAAGCAGTGTCCTTACCTCGTTACTGGATTGAGACGTGCAGGTTTTACGAACGGCTGGTTGTAGTGTACTTTAAACGATAGAATCCTGGGATGCTAAACCCATAAATTTCTTCGTATTGCTGTACAGGATACATCGTGTACCACTCAAAGGATATCTGATCCTTATTACGCAAAATAAACAGTGTTGAGTAAGAATAGATTGAGAAGAGGAAACATTGAAAGAAGTGAATTCTGTAACGTTGTTCCGTAATTGTGTAACTCTATTCGAAAGTATTGGACTTATCTTGGAACTGCACGCATTGGTGGCCTAAATTATTGGATTTACAAAATGTGTCTGCAAATGGCAGATATAATCACAACTGAATATTGCACCATGCACCCTGATGTGAAGTCGGCTCAATCCGGCAAATGTCCTACATGCGGAATGGAAATAGTGGACAAGAAATAGAATTGTATTTCTTGTTTTTCGATTCAAACTGCTGTTTTTATTTCTATCCTAAATTGCTTCCTGGCAAAATGAATGAGCCTGGTCTGTGCTGATTCATCACATAAGGATTTTTGCTCATTGGCAGAATTGACTTGTGAAGGTTTATACTCAATCTGATCTTAGAAAATATTCGTAAGCGTTAATACTAGTAAATGAAATATAAAGGAGTCATTGAATTATTAGGCGACAAAGCTGAATATTTATTAAGCCACGCCTGTACAGCTATTGATAAAAAAATGATACACCATCCCTCACCAAATCATGTCGAGGAAATATGGGTGAACAGTAATCGAAGTAACCAGGTACTTCGCAGTTTACAGGTATTGTTAGATCATGGAAGATTGGGGGCTACTGGCTATTGCAGTATTTTCCCGGTAGACCAGGGTATTGAACACAGTGCTGGTTCAGCCTTTGCACCCAATCCAATTTATTTTGATCCGGAAAATATTATTAAGCTGGCTATAGAAGGTGGATGTAATGGAGTGGCTTCAACCTTTGGTGTATTGGGCATTATGTCACGTAAGTATGCACACCGAATTCCATTTATCGTAAAGATTAATCATAACGAATTACTGAGCATTCCTAACAGGTATGATCAGACTTTTTTTGGAACCGTCAAAAACGCCTGGGATATGGGTGCAGTTGCGATCGGTGCCACCATCTATTGGGGCAGTACTGAGAGTACCAGGCAGTTGAAAGAAGTAGCAGAAGCTTTTCAACTTGCCCATGAATTGGGTATGGCCACAATCTTATGGTGTTATACACGTAACAATTCCTTTAAGGTGGATGGTTTAGATTACCATACATCTGCTGATTTGACCGGGCAGGCCAATCATTTGGGCGTTACGATCCAGGCTGATATTATCAAACAAAAACTTCCAACGAATAACGGAGGCTATATAGCTACCAGGCAGGGTAAAACAAGTAAGCTGGTGTATGATCAACTGACTTCTGATCATCCTATTGATTTGACACGTTACCAGGTGCTCAATTGTTACAGCGGTCGTGTAGGCCTCATTAATAGTGGGGGTGAAAGTGTGGGTGAAAGTGATCTTGCAGAGGCGGTTACAACTGCAGTCATCAATAAGCGCGCAGGAGGCATGGGGTTGATACTGGGAAGGAAAGCATTTCAGCGTCCATTTAATGAAGGTGTTGAAATGTTGAATGCCATTCAGGATGTGTATCTGGATGATCAAATAACAATAGCATAGTTTAACTATAAATTAAATAGGGATACTACATGAAAACAATTAGCAAAACTGAAATCTATCATGCATTGCCTGAGCACGTATTCAGGTCTATTGATGATTTAGGAGTTACAGGTACGCATATGACAGAATCATCTGCGATGATGATGGGGAGTAAACTAAAACTGGAATTTCTTACAAAAAAACATTCGGGGCTCGGTTCGAAGTATAGATGGAAAGGGAAAATGATGGGAATGTTTATGGATTTTACAGTGGAGGTAACAAAATGGATTCCTGGCGTTGAAAAAATCTGGCTAACGATTGGAGAGCCAAAATTAATAATTTATTCATGGTATAGAATGAGGCTTATGGTTACCCCTTTACCAGAACAAAGTGCAAAAGCGGAGTTGTCGATCACCTATGAAAAGCCATATAAATTCTTTTATAAAATAGTGTCATTTATTTTTGCGGATTGGTATTGTAGATGGTGTTTGAGGAAAATGCTAGGCGATGCCAGAATATCGCTGAAGTCATTTGAACATGTAGATGTACTAATTGAAAAATAATGAAATCAATTACTGTCATTGACGTGCCTACTAAACCAGTACAAAATGTTCATAACGATTTTACGCTTCATACTACATCGATTGAAGAGGCAAGTGTATTGCTGAAAAGCGATATAGCAAGCGGCCTAAGCATGGAAGAAGCTAAAGCCAGGCTTGACCAATACGGCTTTAATATCATTACTGAAACAAAGCCTACAAGTCCGTTTCAAATTTTAGTGAATCAGTTTAAAAGCCCTATTGTTTTTTTGTTGCTATTCGCAGCCGGCATGTCTTTTTGGTTTAAAGAATACCTTGATGGAATTGCTATATTAATGGTGATTGTCATCAATTCTGCAATCGGCTTTTATATGGAGTTCAAAGCACAGAAGTCTGTATTGGCTTTGAAGAAACTTTCTACTATGCCTGCGAAAGTTCTGCGTGGCGGTAAACTCACTCAAATTAATGCAGATGAAATCGTACCCGGTGACATCGTATTTGTAGAAGCCGGTGATATGATACCCGCAGATGGGATGCTATATCACCCTATCCAACTACAGATTGATGAATCTTCACTCACCGGCGAATCTGTTCCCGTTGAGAAAAAATCTGAGGTGCTTCCCGAAGCAACCATTCTTGGAGACCGCACCAACATGGTATTTAAAGCCACACATGTTTCCAAGGGCAATGCTTACATATTAGTGGGGGCAACAGGCATGAAAACGGAATTAGGTAAGATAGCCAACCTGGTGCATTCATCTGAGCAGGCTGCAACGCCCTTAGAAAAGAAACTTGAAGAGTTTAGTAAGAAGCTTATAAAAATTACTATTGGACTAGTAGTACTCATTTTTGTTGCCGGATTAATTAATGGACAACCTATTATGCAAATGTTGCAAACTGCCATTGCACTTGCAGTAGCGGCTATCCCGGAAGGACTGCCTATTGTAGCTACGATGTCGCTTGCCCGGGGTATGTTGAAAATGTCCCGTTACAATGTCATTGTGAAGAAGCTTTCTGCTGTTGAAACGTTGGGTGGTGTCAATGTAATATGCACTGATAAAACAGGTACGCTTACTCAAAACAAAATGGAAGTGGTTTTTATTGAAATGCCTTCCGGCAAATGGAAAAAAGATACTCCCTTTATTGGAAATGCGGAAAATTTAGAATTAATCTCCAAATGTGCAGTTTTATGCAACACTGCCGACATTCAAACAACAGGAGAGGAAACCAAAGGTATCGGAGATCCTATGGAAATCTCCTTACTAAAGTTTTCAAAAGAAAAGGGAGAAGATATTGATAAAGTTCGTAACGACTTTTTGAAAAAAGATGAAGAGCCTTTTTCCAGTGAAACAAAAATCATGTCCACCTTGCATGAATACAAGGGTCAGTATTTTGTTTTTGCAAAAGGTGCGCCTGAGGAGTTATTGGAAAAATGCACAGAAATATTTGAAGATAATGTTAGGCCAATGGACGCCCAAAAAAGGCAACATTGGTTGACAGCAGCGGAAACGTTTTCAGCAACAGGTCATCGTATGATTGCGATGGCCTATCGAAAGACTGAAGATGTACCTTCTACATTAACAGATGAGCTTGTATTTCTTGGATTTGTTGGCATGATTGATCCGCCAAGACCTGAAGTTCTTCCCGCCATCAACGATTGTAAAACAGCCGGCATCAAAGTGGTTATGATCACCGGCGATCATCCTTCCACAGCACACTTTATAGGAACTCAACTGGGCATATCACAGGAACACGAAGTCCCTATCATTGGAAAGGATATGAAGGAGTATGAAGATATCAGTGAAGATGAAAAACAGAGGTGGATCAATACTTCAGTTTTTGCCCGCGTCAATCCAAAGCATAAGCTGGATCTTGTAAAAGTATTTCAGGAAAAAGGATTTGTCGTCGGGATGACGGGCGATGGAGTTAATGACGCTCCGGCGTTGAAGAAATCTGATATCGGTATTGCCATGGGGCTTCGCGGAACACAAGTGGCGCAGGAGGTATCAGACATGATATTAAAGGATGATTCATTTACGTCCATTGTAGTAGCGATCAGGCGAGGGCGGGTTATTTTTGAAAATATTAAAAAATTTGTCACCTTCCTGTTATCCTGCAATCTAAGTGAGATATTGGTGATAGCCTTCGCGGCTGTTTTTAATATGCACTTCCAGCTTTTGACGTTGCAAATCCTGTTTATTAACCTGGTAACGGATGTATTGCCTGCATTGGCTTTAGGTGCTACCATGGGTGGAATTAATATTATGAAATTGCCGCCCCGAAAATCATCCGAACCCATCATTGACAAAAACCGATGGAAGCTCATTTTCTTTTACGCCACAGTGATTGCAGTAGCCAGCTCACTTGCCGTGCTCATCAATCATTATGCATATCATAGTGGTCAGCCATGGGATGCTGCTATGTGCAACAACATCCTGTTCTTTTCGATCATTTTTTGTCAGCTATTCCATGTATTCAATATGGGCACTGGACCATTTTTTAAAACAGAGGTGATCAAAAATAAATATGTGTGGTACTCAGTAATCGGAAGTATTATCATTTTACTATCTGTCATTCAGATACCTTTTGTGAGACAGGCATTGAATATTGTGGACATGAATCCCCGTGAATGGATTCTCATTCTTTCTGCCGCTGTTTTTTCTGTGATCATTATACAGACTGCAAAATCCTTAAACCTTTTTCGGCATCGTGAACAAGAGAACTTAGTAAGTAAACAATCCACTCCGGATTAATATAATACCATGATTAGTAATTCTATTAAATGGGCTTTAAAGAACCGCATCATTGTGCTGTTGATAGCTGGCGTGTTAATGGTCTATGGTGTATACTCCGTACAGAATACAAAGGTGGATGCCATACCTGACTTGTCTGAAAATCAGGTGATCATATTCACAGAGTGGATGGGGAGAAGCCCGCAGATCATCGAAGATCAGGTGACCTACCCGTTAGTAAGCAATCTCCAGGGTATCCCGAAGATAAAAAATATACGTGCTAACTCGATGTTCGGAATGAGTTTTGTATTTGTCATTTTTGAAGATGCAGTTGACATTTACTGGGCACGTACCAGAGTATTAGAACGACTCAATTATGCTCAACGTTTATTACCATCGGGAGTAGTTCCCACCTTAGGACCGGATGGAACCGGATTAGGACATATTTTTTGGTACACCTTAGATGCGCCATCCTATGATTTGGGAGAGTTAAGAGCCTTACAGGACTGGTATATCAAATTTGCATTACAAACTGTATCAGGTGTCAGTGAAGTTGCATCCTTTGGTGGCTTTCAAAAACAATATCAGATTGTAATTGATCCGCACAAGCTGAGCTATTACAACATTCCTCTCATGGATGTAATTGAAAAGGTCAGAGCAAATAACAATGATGTAGGGGGACGAAAACTTGAGATGACAGATATGGGATATATCGTCAGAGGAATAGGCTACATCACGCAGATAAAAGATATTGAAGAAATACCATTATTGACGCAGGGCTCTATCCCTATACGAGTTAAAGATATTGCTACTGTTCAAATGGGTGGCGAGCTGCGGTTGGGTATTGTTGAAGAAAATGGCGATGGAGAAAAAGTCGGTGGAATCGTCATCATGCGATATGGTGAAAATGCGAAAGATGTAATTGATCATGTAAAGGTGAAATTAAAAGATGTCGAAAAAGGTTTGCCACCAGGAGTTAAATTTCATGTTGCTTATGACCGGTCAGATCTCATAGAAGCTACGATTGCTACGTTGAAAAAAGCAGTCATAGAAGAAATCATTGTTGTGGCGATCGTCCTTTTCATCTTCCTGTTGCATATACGAAGCGCTTTAATCGTAGTGATAACAATTATCATGAGCGTGTTTATTTCCTTCATTATGATGGATTGGTTTAATGTAAGTTCTAACATCATGTCGCTGGCGGGTGTCGCTCTTGCAGTAGGTGATCTGGTGGATGCAGGGATTGTGATGGTCGAAAATGCTTTAAAATCGATAACGGATGAGACAGAATAAAGAAGCGATATGATCTCCAATGAGGAAAGATTGAAACGGATTGAAAGCTCTTCTGTCTTAGTGGGGAAGGCGGTTTTCAATTCCATATTAATTACGTTAGTATCGTTTGCGCCGATACTCTTATTGGAAGGTCAGGAAAAGAAATTATTTACTCCATTAGTCCTGACGAAGACCTTTGCTATGATGGGGTCTGCATTTGTGGCTATTTTTCTTGTGCCGGTGCTGATGGCCATATTATTAAAAGGGAAAATGCGCCCTGAAAAAAAACATCCGGTTTCCAGATTCTTTCTTTGGTTATACAATCCTGTCATCCGGTGGTGCCTTCGTTGGAAAAAAACAACCATTGCAATTGCGTTTTTACTGGTAGTAGCCAGTATTCCGTTGGTCATGCGATTAGGTTCGGAGTTTATGCCACCGCTGGATGAAGGATCCTTGTTATTTATGCCCGTGACGCTTCCGGATATTTCAAATTCGGAAATTAAACGCATCATGCAGGTTCAGGATAAATTGATTAAAACCTTACCTGAAGTTCATAATGTATTAGGAAAAGCAGGAAGAGCCAATACGGCCACTGACAATTCTCCCATCAGCATGATTGAAACGATAATTCTGTTGAAACCTCAATCTGAGTGGCGCGAGGGTATGACGAAAAACAAGATCATTGAAGAATTGAACAGCAAGCTGCAAATTCCGGGCGTCATCAATGGATGGACGCAGCCGATCATTAATCGGATCAATATGCTTTCAACAGGGATACGCACAGATGTAGGTGTGAAAGTATATGGTCAAAGCCTTGATTCAATCAATTTCCTGGCACAACAATTCAAAGTGGCATTAGCGGATGTAGAGGGAATTAAAGATTTGTATGTAGAACCGATTATTGGCGGAAAGTATGTTGAGATTAAAATTAAAAGAGAAGAAATTGGCCGGTACGGTTTAAGCGTGGATGATATCAACATGGTCATTGAATCATCCATTGGGGGAATGAATATTACCACTACGATTGAAGGTCGTCAACGTTTTTCTGTGAATGCACGGTTTGCACAGGATTTTCGGAACAATATAGAGCAGTTAAAAAATCTACTGGTGACAAGCCCGGGCGGACCCATTCCCCTTTCCGCTGTGGCTGATGTGTATTTAGCAGAAGGCCCACCTATGATCACCTCCGAAAATGCTATGTTGCGTGGCACATTATTGTTTAATGTTCGGGACAGAGATTTGGGCAGTACTGTAAATGATGCGAAAAAGAAACTGGAAGCACTCGTTCAAAAATTACCTAAAGGCTATTTTATAGAATGGAGTGGGCAATACGAAAACCAGGTGCGGGCAGAAAAAAGATTAAAAGTGCTCATCCCGATTGTGCTGATCATTATTACCGTCATTCTGTATTTCACATTCCATACGATACGTGAGGTGTTAATTGTCCTCTCCAGTATACCTGTTGCCCTCGTTGGAGGTGCGTATTCACTCTATTTCTTTGATGTTAATTTTTCAGTAGCTGTAGCTGTAGGATTCATTGCCTTATTTGGAATCGCGGTTGAAACCGGAGTGCTAATGTTAGTCTATTTGAATAACTCTCTGTTTAATAAAGTGCGTAAAAAAACTGCATCAGGTGAGGTTCTAACTGAAAGTGACATTGAAGAGGCCGTCTATGAAGGTGCGGCGCTCAGGCTGAGACCCAAATTAATGACTGTATTAGTGGACATCTTCGGCTTATTACCTCTTTTGCTGGCAGCCGGCACGGGGAGTGATGTCATGAAGCCGATCGCTATTCCATTTGTATTTGGTTTGGTTACCTCTACTTTTTTTGTATTGATCGTGTTGCCCGCCATGTATGCTTTGGTTCGTGAGTATGAATTAAAGAAGAGAGGCCGGGTTGCTATTGCAGAATTAAATGATTAAGACCATGAAAACATCAGTATATATTGCAATGATCGTCATCTTTCTTTCACTTGCCTTTTCTATCCAGGCACAAGAGCTGACGCTTGATCAGGTGAAGGACAACATCCGACAGGCTCATCCTTCATTACGCATGTATGATGCGGAAGTGAAATCTATGGATGCCGCAGCGAAAGGAGCCTGGAGTTGGATGCCACCAGAAGCAGGTACGGGTTTTTTAATGATGCCATACAATCCAAAACTAACTCGGGAAACGGACATGGGGGAAGGCATGGGTCAATATGTTATCGCAGTTCAGCAAATGCTGCCTAATAGAAAAACACAGGAGGCGGAATATCAGTACATGAGTACAATGTCCTCTGTCGTTAAAGAAAAAAAGGAAGCAGCCTTAAACGAATTGATTGGCGACGCAAAGAAAAATTATTTTGAATGGATCGTCATTAAAAAGAAGCTCGTCGTGTTGGAGCAAAATGAAAAGTTGCTGGATTTTATGATCCAGGATGCTGAGATCCGCTACAAAAATGGCATGGGCAAATTAAGTGCTTATTATAAGGCAAAGGCAGCTCTAGGCAATATTCAAAACATGCGACTGATGCTTGAAAATGACCTGCGCCTCCGCCGTATCAATTTAAACACGTTCATGAATAGGGACAAGGAAACCTTTTTTGATATTGATACAACCTACAGCATAGAAGATTTCACCAACATTGAATTAGACAGTACCGCATTCATCAATTCCCGAAGCGACTTGAAGGCCATTGATAGAGATATTCAATTAGTTGGTTTTCAACAGCAATTGGAACAGGCCCGATTAAAGCCCGAATTTGGTTTTCGATTTGAGCATATGATTGGGTTTGGCGGTCAACCGGCACAGTATACAGCCATGGCAATGATGCGTATGCCCTTTGTCAATTGGGCCAGTAAAATGAATAAAGCAAATATTGAAAGCCTGGGATGGCGTAGGGAAGTACTGGGATTTGAACGGCAAATGGTGATCAATGAATTGTCAGGTATGGCATCAGGTATGCGGGCAGAATATGATACAAAACGTAAACAATTGACATTATATGAACAAAACATTATCCCAGCTCTTGTGAATAATTACAAAACCATGCAATTAGGATACGAGCAAAATACAGAAGAATTGTTTGAATTGTATGACGCATGGGAATCATTAAACATGACACAGTTGGAATACCTGGAGCAATTGCAGCAGTTATTAACAATCCAGGTTGAATTGGAGCGTCTTTTGGAAATTAAATAATTATGAAAACCCGTATCATCTGCCTTATATCATCATCATTGTTATGGGTTGCCGTAGCATGCAATAAAGATGTCAAAGATGATCATACGCAGCATAATCCTATAGATATTATAGCAGAGCAGTATACCTGCCCCATGCATCCACAGATAATAAAGGATAAGCCCGGACAATGCCCCATTTGCGGAATGGATCTGGTGAAAAAAGAATCAGATTCAGCCCCCATTACTGGTGTGGAATTAGGATCGCTCTTAAGACCAACTAACGAGTATGTTATTTCCGCCATTCCTGTCACAGCAATAAAAATAGATCAGATATCGTCAGAAATTGATGCAATAGGCAGTATTGAGTATGATACCCGTATGATTGGAAATATTTCTGCAAAAATAAATGGAAGAATAGAAAAATTGTATGTACGCTATACCTATGAGTACATTAAAAAGGGGCAAAAAATAATGGACATCTATAGTCCGGAATTGCTTACGGCACAACAAAATCTTCTTTTTGTTTTAAAAAATGATGCGGATAATACTTCATTGATACAGGCTGCCAAGGAAAAATTGCTATTGCTGGGGATGAGTTCCCATCAGGTGCAACGCATCATGAATACAGGTGACCCGATTATGTCAGTAAGTGTCTATAGCAATTTAAGTGGTCATTTGCATAATGCCGGAAATCGTTCTGCTGATATGAGTCCCCAGACATCTTCCTCATCTATGAATACAATTAACCCAAGCACAGAATTATTAAATATAAAAGAAGGTATGTATGTGCAGAAGGGACAAAATTTGTTCAGTATTTACAATCCTTCCAGGGTTTGGGCTATGCTAAATATTTACACAGACGGCCAGAGTTCAATTCAAAAGGGACAAGTTGTAAAAATCACAGCTGAAACCGCGCCTGACAATTCCTTTCAGGGACGAATAGATTTTATAGAGCCTTTTTACAGAGAAGGAACCCGGACGACTTCTGTTAGGGTTTACTTTGATAATTCCGGCATGCGTTTACCTGTTGGTAGTCAGGTTCGAGGGTTGATCCAAACAAATCCGACTATGGGGTATTGGTTGCCAAAAGAATCGGTAACCTCATTGGGTATTGATCGAATTGTTTTTCTAAAAGTCGTCGATGGCTTTAGACCAAAAAGAATAACAACGGGGATCATAACCGAAAGCACCATTCAGATCACAGACGGATTATCTGAAACGGATTCGGTAGCGGTAAATGCACAATTTTTAATGGACAGTGAAAGCTTTATCAAAGTAAAAGAATAGGTATGCGATATATTCTCATGTTCCTGATATGTTATCTATCGTCTTGCTCAGAAAAAGCAGATGTTGGTTCTATTGAAGCCAGCGATGTGTATTATACCTGCTCCA
The DNA here is from genome assembly GCA_031425315.1 of Chitinophagales bacterium. Lineage (GTDB taxonomy): Bacteria > Bacteroidota > Bacteroidia > Chitinophagales > Chitinophagaceae > Pollutibacter. Next base: position 7,202 of record JANPJC010000161.1, on the reverse strand, counting down.
TGGATCCGCAGGTAAGGGAAAGTAAACCGGGTAACTGTCCAATTTGTAAAATGCCACTGACACCAGTGAAGAAATCAAGCATGGAAAATGAGGATGAATTGCAGTTAAGTGATCAGCAGATTCAATTAGGAAATATCAGCGTAGATACCATTCGTTCAGGAAGCATCGGTAGCCAAACTATATTAACCGCGGTCCTAAATTTTGACCAGACAAAAACATCTGCCATAAGTTCAAGAGTCATGGGCAGAGTGGAACAATTATATTTTCAGAATGTAGGGGAGTATATACGAAAGGGGGATAAGCTTTTGGATATTTACAGTGAAGAGTTAAATAATGCCAAACAGGAATATCTGCTGGCCGTGGAAAGAAAAAAAACATTTGCAGGTAATGATATGATTGATTTTAATTCATTGGTGCAAAGTGCTCGAAATAAATTGACGTTATGGGGAATGAGTAGTGCCCAGATTGCTCAACTTGAGCAGTCGGGAAAGGCAAGTCCTACTACGACTGTATACAGCACTGGTTTTGGCTACATCACTGCTTTAAATGTTCAGCAAGGTGATTATGTAATGGAAGGTGGCACGATTGTACAATTAGCAGATCTTTCCACCCTATGGGCAGAAGCACAAGTTTACACTTCGCAATTTTCACAATTCCGTCAAAATACCCCTGCCACAGTTCGGATTCCTGAACTAGGTGATCAGGTGATCAAAGGTGAGATCAGTTTTGTAAACCCGGAGATTGTGCCGGATTCCAGGATTAACTTAATACGGGTGACGATTCCCAATAAAAGCAAACGATTGAAACCGGGCATGGCGGCATACGTTTATATCAGTGGCTCAAAGCATTCATCATTCACGTTGCCTGTTGATGCAGTTATTCGGGATTCAAAGGGCGCAACGGTATGGATACAAACAGGTAAGAATACGTTCAAAAGCAAAATGGTGGAAGTGGGAGTGGAGGCAGATAGCCGTATAGAAATAAAAAGTGGATTGATGGCAGGTGATCTGATCGTCATTACCGGTGCGTATTTGCTTAACAGCGAATATATCTTTAAGAAAGGGGCCAACCCGATGGAAGGACATAATATGTAAGACTGATGGATATGAAGAAAATAAAAGTTGCGGTTAACGGATATGGAGTCATTGGAAAACGTGTGGCTGATGCGGTTCAGCTTCAGGATGACATGGAACTTGTTGGTGTATGTGATATAGTTTCGGATTGGCGTATAAAGCTTGCAATGCAGAAAGCATATTCTGTATATGCGTTCGACAGTAGTTTTCAACAACTCATGATTGAGGACAAAGTTGAGATAAAAGGAACTTTAGCCGATCTTTTAAAAATTGCTGACATCATAGTGGATTGCACACCTAAAAGGATAGCCGCTCAAAATATAGAACTATACAAAAAGGCCGGATTAAAATTCATCGTTCAGGGCGGTGAAAAACATGAAACTACCGGACATTCATTCAGTGCTGAAAGTAATTATGCAACTGCTGTAGGACTGAATGCTACAAGAGTCGTTTCCTGTAACACAACTTCAATTGTCAGAACTCTGACCAGTCTTAAAAGGGCTGGATTACTCAGCAAAGCAAGAGGCACATTACTTCGAAGAGCTTCAGATCCCTGGGAGAGCCACATCAACGGAATCATTAATACCCTGGTGCCGGAAAAAGACATTCCCAGTCATCAGGGGCCGGATGCCCAAACCGTAGATCCCGATCTGGATGTGGTGACGATGGCTGTAAAAGTTCCGGAAACACTTAGTCATTTACATTACTGGAATGTCCAACTCACGAGAAATGCCTCCCAGGAAGAAATCCTGGAAGCTTTTGCTTCTTCTTCACGTACAGCTTTTATTCGTTACGCGGATGGACTTACGGCAAACAACAGCGTTAAGGAATTAATGTTAGGGCTTAATCGTCCCTACGGTGATATGTATGAAGTAGCCATATGGAGTGATATGGTGAAAGTGATTAATGATGAATTGTTTTACGCTTACGTGGTAGACAATCAGGCTATCGTCATACCTGAAACCATTGATGCGATCAGGGCTTTGACCGGGATTGAAAAAAATGCCGAAACTTCCATGCGAAAAACAAATGAAAGCTTGCGGATTAAGCAAGGATTGTTTATCTAATGAGGTGGTGGAATCATTTCAGGTGAATAGGATGATTTTTAGAGTTTCTTCAAAAATTAATCAATATGAAAATGCTTGAAACTAAAGTAGCAATAGTAACAGGGGCTGGATCTGGAATTGGAAGAGCCATTGCTATTCTTTTTGGTGGTGGTTATCTGGCTCAATAAAATAAATATCAAATGTGTTTTTCAGCAACTGCAAGTTTCATCGCCGGTATTACATTGAGTGCGGTCGGCATAGCCACATGTAAAAAAGTAAAGTCGAAAACCGAGCTACCATTTGCGATGATTCCGTTATTGTTCGGAATCCAGCAACTTATCGAAGGTATCATATGGCTTACTTTTCGGTATGATGCGCCCTTCTTACAGCAGGTGATGACCTATCTGTATACTGTCTTCTCACACTCGTTGTGGCCCATCTATGTGCCTTTCGCCATAGGCGTAATGGAAACTGTACGCTGGCGCAGGAAGATGATATTTGGTTTCCAGGTTGTCGGGATTATGTTAGGCCTCTATTTATTATATTATATTGTAACGGGACCTGTTGTTGCTGAAGTCACCCGCGGGCACATTACATATGTGTCGCCCCATTTCTACCAGATTCCGGTGATGATACTCTACATCACAGCGGCTTGCATCAGTTGTTTTATTTCCAGTCACGTGTACGTGAAGATATTTGGTGGGTTATTATTAGTTTCTTTCATCACAGCGTACTTGATTCATATCCAAACCTTGATTTCTGTTTGGTGCTTTTTTGCGGCAATCCTGAGTGCTGTCATCTACCTGCACCTCAGACCAGAAAACACCAAGGGATTACAACCTGCCGGTCATCGATTGTTGTTAATGAATAGGAAATATAAGTCGCCTAATTGAATACTATTTTTAAATAAACGAATTCTACATTTTGGCCTCATGCAATAATAAAAATTAAACCCTCAAAAGATAAAGCTATGATGGAAATTAAGGAATACTATCAATGGAGAATGCATATTGGTTGGTGGTTTTTTATCCTGGTAAAAGTTATAGCAGTGATAGGCTGGATTGGCTGATCCCGAAAAAGAAAATGATTAATACCAATTCCAGCATTAAAAGTTGTAGCACAACAGGTTCAATCGAAACTACCCAACACGATTAATAATAGTTAATAAAGAGAACTCAATAAATGATCAACGACACGGAAAAAAGCAGCCTGCTGAAAGCAGCACCACGACTATTGCAAATCTTGCGTGTGCTGGCCCGGCATAAGTTCATGCGCAGCTGGATAGTCAAGAGGAATTTGCCGCCGCCAAAAGAAGTACGGAAAGCTTTTGAGGAGCTGGGACTGGTCTTTCTCAAATTCGGACAAGTGCTTGCCATGCGGCGGGATCTACTACCGGCCGAATATATCAAAGAGTTGGAACTACTGCACGATGACCTGCCGGCGATGCGCATTAGCGTAGTACGTTCAACAGTTAAGGCCGAACTGGACACCCCGTTGTCCAAATTATTTTTATCATTCACTGAAAAGCCGATAGCCGCTGCAACCATCGCCCAGGTGCATGAAGCAACTATGCACGACGGCCTTCATGTGGCCGTAAAGGTTCAGCGGCCCGGGCTTAATGAAATCATCGCTATTGATATTGCGGCGTTGACTTACCTGGTATCCTTGGGAGAAAAACTGTTTCCAAAAATACGTGCATTTGACCTCCAGGTGGTGGTACGGGAATTTGCCATTACACTTATTCGGGAAACCGACTTCAGCCGTGAAGCCCGTTCCATGATACTCTTTAAAAAAGCACTCACCAATATTCCTGAGCTCTGGATTCCGGAAGTAATAAAAGAATATTCAGGCAAAACCGTACTCACAATGGATTTTTCTGAAGGCAATCGCATAGACCACTATGCTAAGGAGCACCCGGAAGCGATGCCTGAGTTGATGAATACGCTGATAAAGCTAACGCTGCAATCCATCTTTGAAGAAGGAAGTTTTCATGCCGACCCACATCCGGGTAATGTTTTTGTTTTGCCCGATGGGCGGCTCTCATTGCTCGATTTCGGGAATACCGGTGAGCTTGATGTGGCCATGCGTGAATCGCTGATACTCCTGATGGAAGCGGTCGTAAAAGGGGATGCGAGGGCAGCAACCGAGGCTTACCTCGAAATGGCAGCGGCCAGTGAAGATGTAAATCATGCGGCGCTGTTAGTAGACATGAAGGCTGTTCTGTATGAGATGCATAGTGGTGACCAAAAGGTAGTTTCAATCGGTGATGCCTTCGATTCATTGATGCGTGCCGGAAGCCAGAACGGGGTACACAATCCCGGTGAATTTGTATTGCTCACCCGTACTTTCGTCATCCTGGAATCTTTGATACGCCAACTTGCCCCCGAACATAACTATATGAAATCTTTTCGTGAAGAGATCTCACGACTAACCATACAGCACTTCTCACCGGACCGGATTAAGGATAAGACAATCAAACTTGCCCGTGAAATGGAACGATTGATAATTGATGCACCTGGAGACACAAGACGAATTCTCCGGCGTATCGCCGAAGGTAATCTGGGTCGGGTGCAGGCTCCTGCATTGCAAAAACTGGCAGGTGACTTAAGCCGTAATATCAAACAGCTCGGTAGTGCTATCGCTTTGGCCGCACTTGTGGTAAGTGGAACAATGCTGTTGTTTAGTCCGATAGGTGGCTGGCATCATCTACTCGGAGTGTCAATGATTATCATAGGTATTTTAGGTATTCTCATTGGCCGTATCGGTGCCTGGTTTAGAGATCGTGGCAAACAATGACATTTCTTTATGAAATACAACTGTTGGTAAAGAAGAGTTAAAGATGGACGGTAACACAATGGGTGATTTTTCTTTCCACTTTGAAACCGGTCTTTCAAAATTGGTTGGGCTGCATATCCGGAATGATCAATTTATAGAAAATACCCATACGGAAATAATGTTACAGTTTGGTGTAGTAAGAAGCGAAGATGGAATGAGTGGTTTTTCTCCTATCATAGAGTTTGAAATACCTAAAAAGAAAGGGGCAAGTCATATCAATACCCTAATAGGTTTTACCACTGCTTTTGTCAGGCCTCGCTTTGCTTTTAACCAGGTAATCCATTATAATCCACGGGAAGACATGGTTGATGGCAGTGTCGCATTGGTTTATAAGGCGAGCAAAAAAATATTTTTTGTAGTTGAAGTTTTCGGTGAAAAGATGCCCGAGGAACAAGCCATCATCAATCTGCTTAGCGGTGTGAAGATAATGCTTAATAAAAATTTCATACTTGGAATAGGCTATAAGTTTCCGGTAACCAATAATAGAGAATTCTCTTCACAATTTATTTTTCAGCCGGATATGGAATGGAAAAGGTAACAACACATGATACTAAAACAGGCAATATCAGTGCTGAATAAAATTCTAAAAAAATGATTCCAACATGATAAATCTTAAACCTTATTCATCAAATGTACTTGCGATCGCAGGAATAATTCTGGCGGGTATAGGAGTGTACTTTATTTTTCTTCGACCTTCTTTATTGCCTGAGGATCTCACGTACATGGGATCAACCATGCAAAATGTTCAGCAAAACTTGCCTGGTTTGTTGAGTTGGTTGCAAAAAGTGTTTTGGGTAATGGGAGGCTACATTTTCACAACAGGTGTGCTGATTGTTTTTATTTCGCTCACATCTTTTCGCTCACGATTGCAAGGAGTATGTAGTATTGTTGCCTTGGCAGGTATCAGTTCTATTGGCTCAATGACAGTTGTAAACTTTTTGCTCGATTCAGATTTCAAGTGGCTCTTATTCATATTTGCTATACCTTGGTTACTTGCACTAATCCTTTTTCGATTCCGCATCTGAGCTTTTCTTTCCGATGGATACTCTCACCCTCATTTTCAAACTCGCTGCCGGTATCGGGTTATTCCTCTTTGCCATGTATTTGCTGGAGGAATCACTCAAAAATCTTTCAGGACGAAATTTTAAACTTTTTCTTCAGCGCAGCACCAAAAACAGGATTAGCGCAGTAGCTGGCGGGGCAATCGTGACGGCAGTACTTCAAAGTAGTTCGATGGTTTCGCTGATGGTATTGGCATTTGTCGGTGCAGGAGTTTTTACCATGAAGAATGCCATGGCGATCATTCTGGGAGCCAACCTGGGTACAACGCTTGATAGCTGGTTGGTAGCCACCCTGGGTTTTAAAATGGATATCGAAGTCGCTGCCTATCCGGCTGTATTCATAGGGGGCATGCTTCTCATATTTTTGGGAAATCGAAAAACCATAAAATACATTGCTTATTTTCTTTTTGGATTTGGCATGTTATTCATTGGACTTTCCTTTATGAAAACCGCGATGGAAGGACAGGTTCAGGCCTTTGACTTTTCAAAATATGCCGATATGTCATTGGCAGTTTTTTTGCTCATCGGGTTTATCATCACTACGCTGGTCCAATCTAGTTCCGTAACCATGGCGCTTACACTTACAGCGCTCCATGCGGGTGCCATTTCTTTTCCGATTGCAGCAGCCCTGGTGTTGGGTTCAGAAACAGGAACGACCATTAAAATATTAGTTGGATCATTGGGAGGAAATGCTTCAAAAAAGCGCGTGGCACTCGGAAATTTCTTTTTCAATGTGGTGCTTACCGTATTGGCATTTTTATTACTGAAACCGATTCTTCTTTTGATCACCGATGTGATGAAAGTCAGGGACCAGCTCATTGGTCTGGTTATTTTTTCGACACTGCTCAATTTAGTCAGCATTATTATATTTCTTCCTTTCCTGACACCATTTGTCAAATTTCTCGAACGGTTTTTTAAGGATACAGATGACTCTGCTGCTGCTTATATTGGTCAAGCCCATACCAAAGAACCGGAAACGGCGCTGGATTTATTTAAAAGGGAAACGGAATACTTTATTCATAACTCCATGCTTTTTAATCTTGGACTTTTTGATATTGATACCAAGGCACTTTGTGACCATCCTGAGTTTACATCCCTTAATGAGAAAAGAAAATTCTTTTCAAAAACTGTTGATGAAAAATACGAGTTTCTTAAACAGGTACAGGGCGAATTGCAGGCATTTTATC